>JBEBRZ010000141.1:0-7174 GCA_040394615.1 Sphingobacterium mizutaii | reverse complement strand
TCGTGTCTACCTATCTATTGTTTAATAAGTAGGGAGTTTTATGATATGAATTACATCTTTTCTACTTGATCCTTATTCAAAAACAAGATTTTTTTTTGGAAATTCACACCTAATAAGTTTACAGGAAATAATATCCCAATCCTGATTAGAAAAATCACTATAATTTTTAAAAAAAACGTTTTATTCGTTCCATCACGGGCAATTAACTTGTAACCGTAACATTATTTTTTTTCAAGAACTGTTGATTTCAGATTAAATACCCCCCACATCAGCCTCTTCTAAACAAAACCATATAAAATTCTAAAAATGGTAATTTGGTTTAAAGTATAACATTTTGGGATCCTGAGGGGTTAGAATTAGCGGTTCAAGTTTGAGTAGCTTACTTATATAGCTTGTGTTGAAATCTTGAGATTGAAGATTACGTCTTACAGACTAATAAGCCAGAGATGGACATCCCGAAGAATATCAAAACCTATTTCTGCAACACGAGGTTTAAGAAAAATAGAATTGGAAGCAACGAGACAATTCATGCAAAAAAATCGTCAAATTCTATGGGTTTGCGGGTTTTTGCTTTATCAATATTCTTTTTGGGCATTTTCTTCCAGACGAAATCTCTCATTTTTTAAATGCGATTCTGATCTAAAAACCCTAAACATCAACGTGAATTCGACAGATCATGCAACTTTGAATTGCCGCCGAAAGTAAACGCTTATTATCGTATCAATATTATTCTCCCTTAAACTAGGGTTCGGTTCTGCAAATTGGTTTGTGGTAAACGGGAAAGTTTAATGAGTTTGCAATAAAGCACAGTTCATTCGCTTTTTTGTGAAGTTCGTTTGCTTTTTGTACCATAGAACTATCGCTGATAGTAACCGTAGGGCATAAAGTAACCTCTGTGAATTTTCCATCGCCATTTTCCGTTTCAACCATAATGCCCGTTACGTTGTCAACATATTTAGTTACGGTAATGCCCGCCACTGCACACAAATGCAGATAGAATAACATGTGACACGATGAAACAGAAGCCAATAAAAGGTCTTCTGGATTATGTTTGCTTTCATCGCCTCGAAATGCCGGATCAGAAGAGCAAAAGAGCTCCACCTTATTCTCAACAAGGATTGAATGGCTTCTTTCATAATCTTTATAGCCTGATGTTCCTGTTCCCGTGTTGCCTGTCCATTTTACCTTCAGGGTGTAATTGTGTTGATTTTTCATATTGACTTTTTTATTTTACTTGTTTGTACAAAATTGCGATAATAATTATATTTACACTTCACTGAAGAATGAACAATGGATGCGCCAGAAAAGTTTATATCAATAGCAGCTTTGATCTGCGAACCTACTAGGGCAAAAATGCTATGGAATTTACTTGATGGAAGGGCTTATACGGCAAGTGAATTATCTATCGTTGCAAATATATCCCCTACTGCAGCAAGTAACCATTTGTCAAAACTGCTTGAAGCGGAACTTGTCAAAGTCGATATCCAGGGGCGGCACAGGTATTACTCACTTTCAACTTCCGAAGTCGCTCACGCTGTCGAGGGCTTGGCAAATCTCGCAGTGAATGATTTGACAGAAACGGGAGGAAAAAAGCACGAGAAAAACGGTGTAAAATATTGTAGAACATGTTACGATCATTTGGCTGGTTTTGTAGGGGTCCGCATCGTTGAAGCATTAGAAACAAAAGGATATTTGACAAAATCGCAAAAAGCGTATTCTGTTTCCGAAGAGGGATGGAAATGGTTTCTGTCTTTTAATATTTCAAAAGATGATCTTAAAAAGAATCGTCGCCCTATAACACGTCAATGCCTTGATTGGTCTGAACGCCGTCCTCACCTGGCCGGTCAGCTTGGAGCCGAATTTTTAAACAGAGTCCTTGAAAGAAAGTGGTTCAAGAGAGTTGAATTCACAAGGGAAATGATCATAACTGCAAAAGGTCGTCAAGAACTTTACGATTTATTGGGACTTGATTTACAGTGAGGAGGTATTGTCATTCCTATTTACTTCATGCTCGATCGTAAAGGAATCGAAATCCCTGTTCACCAAATCGTCTGTTTTGCTCTTCATAGATTCAACTGTCCAACTGCAAAAAAGAATTTCAAGGATGAGCTATCAACTAGTTGCGTTGCTATTTTATGATCAAGGTTAAATCTAGATTTGGTGATCGGCAATACACCAGTACTTTCGGCTTAACTTATATTTTGAGAGTTCCTGACAAGATTTTAACCTGTCACCGTATTTTTGATCCCAACAATATTCAGGTAATATCCAAGAACGTTTGGGTGATTTTTCTCAAAAACGATTTGATTTTTTACATTGATCTCCATAGTTGAAAAACTACTTTTTTATTGATTTTCTAATTCTACTTAATTGTGTTGGGGTGATACCCAAATGTGAGGCAATGTGTTGCAAAGGTATTCTTTTGTCAATCTCAGGATATTGCTCTATAAATTTAAGATATCGGGTAGTTGCATCATCAAGTACTAAAGAAACCTCTCGTTGTTCCTTTTCAATAACCCAATTTCGTTCAAGATAAGCGATGTAAAAATCTTTAAGATCGTCATTGTTAAAAATCAGATTTCTATAAATTTTATAATCGATACCAATCAGAATTGAATCTTCTAAGCTCTCTAGGGTAAATGTAGATGGCGTTTTTCGTATTGCTGAAACGGTAGATCCAGCAAAATCACGGTCTAAAAAAAGATTCTTATTGTAAGTATTGCCATTAGCATCGCTACAGTATGCCCGTAACACCCCCTTACAAATAAAAAAAGTCTTGCGCGAAATCTGTGACTCCCTTATAAGTATCTCTCCCTTTTTAAGAATTATAAAATTAGCGCTCTCTTTTATGAGTTCCCATGAATGAGAAGAGATCTGCGAGTAGCTCTCGAACTTCATCCTTAGATCCTCTAAATATCTATTTTCGTCTCTTTGATCCATATCTCAAATTAAATATATCTTGGCAATCAATAATTGTGTTCAGTTTCTTTCCAGCTAGGGATTAAGAATTGAATATTGGTTTTGATTAAAACAGTTCGATTTAATTTTGGTCTCGTTACTATTATATTAAAATACGGCAAAGTAAGAAAATCCAAAAATAAGTAAATTGTAAAATATCATTTTATTTATGATAAAGGTAATGGAATAAACAAAAGCTTAAGTCATGATTGAGGTTTCCTGGAACCTAAAAATGTTATCTGCAAGGATAAAACCAGATAGATTCATTATCTCGGCCAACGTTACTTTCTCATTCTCTGCAAAGTGAGCTTCAGGGTTATCTTAATAACTTGGAAATAGCAATACTTATTATAGCACGTAGCCACATTAACAATTCGAATACGATTAAAGTCGTAAACACAGCCTACTTAATGTTTACAGCTTTTGATTGTACAATTAAAAACAACAAATAAACAGACCAATAAAAAATTAAGGCTCAACATATGTAAATAGATACGTCAATTTTAGGTTTTATCTTTGTGTCTTTATAGCGATTATATAGAATTTGCACCATTGAAAATTGTATCTCGGCACGGAGTGATCAAATTAAATGGGCTGTCAAACCCTTAAGCCGATAGAATTATTTCCTTGTGTTTAAATTTAACCTGGCTGGCCAGAGTCAAATAATAGACAACACATGAAGCATTGCAATCAAATATCTAAGGTTATTGGGCATTTATTTCCGGTGTTATTGGATAAAATAATATCCTATGGATATAAAACAAGAGACATTGAAGTTCCTAATGGATATAAGCAAAATTATAACGTTTAACAAGCCATAAAAAAAGCATTAGGTGACCTTACAATCGGAATTATATTTATTACGTATAAATAGCTTAAATGAGAGAATTTGATGAAAACATAAATAACCTGACCTCACTTTGGAAATCCGTGGGACAGGTCTCGGGAAAGTTCATACAATGTAGAGGCTTTTCATACAGTCTAATTCCCGGTTCAGATTGGCCAAATAGAATATGGTTTACCGAAAAAGCAAATGAATTATCCCTATTAGCAATTTCGGAGATAATGAAACATTCAAGTATCCCTTTGATTCTGAGTGATTGGACTTATCCTGATGGTAGTTTGTCGGGGTTAGATCAATACACTTTTATAAAAAAATCTGAGCAAATTGGAATGTCCCTATTTCTTGAACAGGAGTTTAGCCATCAGGACAGGATTATACTTGAGCGGGTTATTGACAGGAAACAAGCGCTAATTTGGGAGACCCTATATCCTCAAAGTTTTGGATATGGCATTTCTTTAGATAAACCTTTAATGGACCAAGAGCAAATTTCATTCTTCATAATCTACCTGGATCTCCAACCGGTGGGTACGGTCTTTACCATAGCAACTGATAATAACATTGGAATTCATGGATTGGGAATAATCCCTGAATTTCGTAAACAAGGAATTGCAGAGGAAGTGATGGCCCGCATACTCAATAAAGCATTACGTGATGGCAAACGAAAAGCGCTCCTTCAATCCTCCGCGATGGGTAAGAATATTTATCTAAAACTTGGGTTTTCAGAAGATTTTGTATTGACAAATTACGCATATAGCACTTATGTGTCAATATCCCATGGCAATCATAAACCGCAATATAGGGTTTAGGGTTCACGACATCGTATTATCCCCTATTTAAGACTGTCAGCTAAAATTATAATAGATTACGAGAAAAAACAGTTTAGCTTGTCCTAAATCATTTTTTCTTAGGCCAAGAACACCAAATTTTAATAAAAACTAAGAATCACATGAAGTATCATCCTATTTTTCAGAAAGCCGACATGTGGCAAAGACAATTAATTAATCGTACTGTTGTGGCCCCTATGTCACGAGTGAGTTCTACCTCCGATGGCATGGCCACAGAAGAAATGGTTGATTATTACACCAATTTTGCTACCGGTGGCTTTGGCATTATCATTACGGAGGGCATTTACACTGATGTGCATGCCAGCAAAAGTTACGGTAATCAACCTGGTCTTACAAATAATGAGCAACGCTCCTGTTGGGAAAAAGTCACCAACTCTGTTCATCAATCATCTTCTTTGATATTTGCACAACTAATGCACGCAGGTTCTTTGTCGCAATATATGGAGAATACCGTGGCTCCCTCTGCCGTACAGCCACAGGGAGTAAAGATGGTTTCTTATGGAGGAAATGGGGACTTTCCCTTGCCCAAGTCAATGAACTTAGAAGATATTCTCCTAGTAAAACAAGGGTTTATAAACGCAGCAATAAATGCTTACAAAGCTGGATTTGACGGAGTGGAAATTCATGGGGCGAATGGTTATTTATTAGATCAATTCCTGACACCAGAATTGAATAAACGTAACGATCAATACGGAGGTACAATGGAAAATCGCTTTCGTATAATCGCTGAGATCATTACGGGTATTAGGGAAGTCGTTCCTGTGGAGTTTATAGTAGGGCTACGTATATCAGAGGGAAAGGTAAATAATCTGACCTATCGCTGGGCAGATGGTATAGCTACAGCAAAAGAACTTGCCCAAAACATAAAGTTAAGCAAGCCAGATTTCATACATGTAGCAGTACAAACTGGCGAGTGGAAACGTGATAGCTTTTATGAAAATGGAAGATCGTTGGCATCAGTAATCCGGGAGATAACAAATATCCCAGTAATTGCAAATGGAGGCTTTCATAATCTAGAACAAGCTAGCATAGCATTAAACGAAAACCACGCTGACCTACTGGCTATTGGCAAAGCAGCTTTAGCTGATCCCAGCTGGCCAATAAAAACATCAAATAATTTACCGGTTGTTTCATTTCATCGTGATATGCTATGGCCACAAGCTACCATTAGTCATACACGAGAGACCCTTCGTAAATTAAAAACAGAGAAAGATAAAGAGACCAGCGTTTAGGATAGTTCTTATTTTGGGTCGCTACTACTAAGAAGTGGTACAATCTAAGGATATTCGCGCAAACAATTAACTTAACAATTATAAAAAAATGAAAATTTCACAAATTAAAATTACTCCCGATACGTATGAGCCATTTCGTTTGGCACAGGGGCACCGTGTAGGCGATTTACTTTTTATTTCCGGACAAACCGCTATTGCAGACGACGGTCAACTTGTTGGAATCGGAGACTTTGACACACAAGCACGAAAGGCATTTGAAAATCTAGAAAAGGTACTAAAGGCTGGCGGGTCCAGCTTAAAGAACGTGATCAAGGTAACAATAATGCTCCGCGACATGGCAAACTTTAATAAAATTGTATCCTTACGGGGTAAATATTTTACTGCACCATACCCCGCCGATACAATTTTAGAAGTGTCATCATTATTCTCACCAGATGCACTCATCGAAATTGAAGCTATCGCAGTGGCAGATGAAGCTGCAGATTGGAAAAACTAGACTATAGTAAATGTAAATAGTAATCATAGGAGAGGGCTGCTCTGTCTTCTCCTTATTTGTAAAATTGCCAAAAAAAGTTGAAGATGCGGATGTGCATAAATATTTTGGAGGTAAATCCCCCAACATATTTTAATTTTTCAGAGATTCCCAGTTTTTGTCCTGAAAAAATGGCACAAATAAAGATTCCTGATACTTTATCCTGATTGCTCGTTGTATTGGCAAGAGCTACAACTTAAAAACATTGAGCTGAGTCAATAAAAAAAAATCAAAGCTTAGATTTTAACCGACTTAAAGTTTCCTGCGAAATATTCAAATAAGAAGCCACCATTTTATTGGACAGTCTGCGGACGATAATAGGATTTTCATCGAGTAACTGGCGATATTTTTCTAATGCATCCTGAATCAGGAAAGATTTCAGGCGCTTGGTATTGGTCACATAGGCATGCTCAAGATAAATCCTGTAAAACTTTTCCCATTGAGGAATAATATCCAAAAGATGGTGAAAACTTTCATGGGTAATATAATACACTTGGGAATCTTCCACCGCTTGTATAAACTCCTGGGATGGTTCGGACGTAATGAAACTGAGTAAGGCTGTGGCAAATTGATTTTCAAAAGCAAAATATCGTGTAGAATCCTGACCATCTTCGTTTATAAAAAAAATGCGCAAGCATCCTTTGGCGACGAAAAATGTCCGATGACTGGATTGCCCATTGGTAAGGAGCAACTCGTTTTTCCTTACCTTCATTGGTCTGAAATAAGAAAGAATCGTCACCATCTCTTCTTCGCTAACAGAAAT
>JBEBRZ010000140.1:0-7274 GCA_040394615.1 Sphingobacterium mizutaii | reverse complement strand
TAACTGTTTGTAAAGAAACTGGCGCGGTGCACAGACCTCACCACGCATATACAGTTGACGGCAACTTATACTATAACGGTAAATTGATTATCGAGAACACTGCTGCTGTCTAAAGACATCTTTATAAAAAACATCCCAAAAAAGTATAATATTTTATATTATTAGCTTTAACTTGGGATGTTTTTTGCGTATTATTGAATAACATAAATAATAACGAATGAAGATTGGATTAGACGTGTTTGGGGGAGATTTTGCGCCGGATTGTAATATCAATGGTGCAATTGAAGCTCAAAAACAGCTGGATGATTCCCAACGAATTGTCCTATTTGGCGATGAAGAAGCCAATAGAAAAGCCATTACCGATGCTGGTTCAGACCCCTCAAAATTTGATTTTGTTCATGCTCCTGAAATTATCAGCATGCATGAGCATCCTACAAAAGCAATCAGCCAAAAGCCAAATTCTTCTATAGCAAAGGGATTTGACTTATTGAAATCCGGAGAGATTGATTCCTTCTCTTCCGCAGGCAACACCGGAGCTATGCTGGTGGGTGCCATGTTCAGTGTGAAAACGATAGAAGGAGTATCACGCCCCGCAATCGCTACAAATGTTCCAAAGCTAAAAGACGGCTTTGGCATTTTATTAGATGTCGGTGCCAATGCAGATTGTAAACCGGAAATGTTAAATCAATTTGCCATCCTTGGAAGTCTTTATGCAGAACATGTCTACGGAATTCCATCACCGAAAGTAGGACTTCTCAATATCGGTGAAGAAGAAGAAAAAGGAAACAACCTAACCATTGCTACCTATCCCCTATTAAAAGAAAATAACAAGATTAATTTTATTGGAAATGCAGAAGGCAGAGATCTATTTAGTGATCACGCTGATGTTATTGTGTGCGATGGGTACACTGGGAATGTAGTGCTGAAACTTGCTGAATCATTTTATGTAGTTACATTGAAAAAAGGATTTAAAGACCAGTTCTTTGATCGATTTAATTACGAACAATACGGAGGTAGCCCAATTCTGGGAATTAATGCCCCGGTACTAATTGGCCACGGGATTTCAACGCCTAAGGCTATTAAAAATATGGTATTATTGTCAAGAGATATGATTGCTTCGAAATTTATCGACAAAATCAAATCTGCTTTTAATTAAAAAATATGTCTAAAATTCACGCAGCTATTACTGCAGTACATGGGTACGTTCCGGACTATATCCTTACCAACCAAGAGTTGGAAACAATGGTGGATACAAATGATGAATGGATCGTTACCCGCACAGGAATCCGTGAGCGAAGAATATTAAAGGGAGAAGGAAAAGCAACTTCCGACTTGGCAGTTCCGGCAGTAAATGGACTGTTGGAAAAAAGAGGGATTTCTGCAGAAGAAATTGACTTGATTATCTTCTGTACAAGCACACCTGACATGTTATTCCCGGCAACAGCAAATATCTTAGCCGATAAAATCGGAGCTAAGAAAGCTTGGGGATACGATTTACAAGCCGCATGTTCAGGTTTTTTATTCGGACTTACTACCGGAGCTCAATTTATTGAATCCGGAAAACACAAAAAAGTATTGGTTGTAGGTGGCGATAAGATGTCGTCAGTGGTAAATTATAAGGATAGAAATACTTGTATTTTATTTGGCGACGGTTGTGGCGCTGTATTATTAGAACCAAATACAGAAGGAAACGGTGTCATTGATTCTATTTTAAAAACAGACGGTTCAGGCGGTCAGTTCTTAAACATCAAAGGTGGTGGCTCATTATATCCGGCGAGTCATGAAACAGTTGATGCCGGATTACACTATGCATATCAGGAAGGTCGTACAGTGTTTAAATTCGCTGTTACGAATATGGCTGAGGTTGCTGCTGAAGTGATGGAAAGAAACAAATTGACCTCCGATGATGTTAATTGGTTAGTTCCTCACCAAGCAAACAAACGCATTATTGATGCAACGGCTGAACGAGCTGGATTACCCGAAGAAAAGGTAATGGTTAACATTCAAAAATTCGGTAATACCACAAGCGGGACTATCCCATTATGTTTATGGGAATGGGAAAGCCAACTTAAAAAAGGAGATAACTTAATTTTAGCTGCATTTGGTGGCGGGTTTACCTGGGGATCCATTTATTTACGATGGGCGTACTAATCCGCAATTTTTATTTACCTTTATAGCTAATCATTTTTCAAAATTATTAAACAAACCTACTAACATATGAGTATGGATATTAAACAAATTCAGGATCTGATTAAATTCGTTTCAAAATCGGGTGTGAATGAAGTATCAATCGAGGAGAAAGATTTTAAAATTACAATAAAAACAAATCAAGAGCCTACGTACGTAACAGCTACGGTACCGGCTCCGCAACCTATTCAACCTGCGGTTGCCCCTGTTGCTGCTGCTGCTGCGCCTGTTGCTGCTACGCCAACAGCTCCGGCTACACCTGCTGCAGATGATAGCTCTAAATACATTACGATCAAATCTCCAATAATTGGAACTTTCTACCGTTCACCAGGCCCGGATAAAGGTGTTTTTGTGAATGTTGGTGACGAAGTAACACCTGGAAAGGTAATCTGCATCGTTGAAGCAATGAAATTGTTCAATGAAATCGAATCAGAAGTTTCAGGTAAAATCGTTAAGATTTTAGTAACTGATGCTCAACCTGTAGAATACGACCAACCTTTATTCTTAGTAGACCCTAGCTAGTTCGAGGAAGTATTCCAAAACTATTTTAATTGTCTAAAGAGATAAAGTGTTACATCATAAAGTATTATGTTCAAAAAAATATTAATTGCAAATAGAGGCGAGATCGCACTTAGGATCATCCGTACCTGTAAGGAAATGGGTATTCAAAGTGTTGCAGTTTATTCTACTGCAGATCGTGACAGTTTACATGTTCGTTTTGCGGACGAAGCTGTTTGTATCGGTCCCCCTGCTAGTAAAGATTCCTATTTAAGTATTCCGAATATTATTGCAGCAGCAGAATTAACAAATGCTGATGCTATCCACCCTGGTTATGGTTTCTTATCTGAAAACGCTAAGTTTTCTGCAATCTGTGCTGAATATGGTATCAAGTTTATTGGTGCTACCGCAGAACAAATTGAGAAGATGGGAGATAAAGCTTCCGCTAAGGAAACCATGAAAGCGGCAGGAGTACCTACCATTCCTGGTTCTGATGGTCTAGTGCCGGATGTAAAAACTGGATTAATTATCGCGAATGAAATCGGCTATCCTATCATATTAAAAGCCACGGCAGGTGGTGGTGGTAGAGGTATGCGTATCGTATGGAAAGACGCAGAGTTTGAACCAGCATGGGATTCCGCCCGTCAAGAAGCAGGTGCTGCTTTTGGTAATGACGGTATTTACCTTGAAAAATTTGTAGAAGATCCTCGTCACATCGAAATCCAGGTTATTGGAGATCAATATGGAACTGTTTGTCACCTTTCCGAACGTGACTGTTCTATCCAAAGAAGACATCAAAAATTAGTAGAAGAAGCTCCTTCTCCTTTTATCACTCCGGAATTACGTGCTAAAATGGGAGAAGCAGCAATATTAGGTGCAAAAGCCGTGAAATATGAAGGTGCCGGAACGATTGAGTTTCTTGTAGACAAGCATCGCAATTTCTATTTTATGGAAATGAATACCCGTATTCAGGTTGAACACCCGGTTACGGAAGAAGTAATCAATTTTGATTTGATTAAAGAACAGATTAAAGTTGCTGCTGGAATTCCTATCTCAGGAAAGAGCTACGAGCCAACCATGCACGCAATTGAATGTCGTATCAATGCGGAAGATCCTTTTAATAACTTCCGTCCGTCTCCGGGAAAAATTACAAATTTCCACTCACCGGGTGGACACGGAGTTCGTGTAGATACGCACGTTTATTCAGGATATACGATTCCTCCTAATTACGATTCTATGATAGCTAAACTTATCTGTGTTGCTCAAACACGCGAAGAGGCTATCAATACAATGCATCGCGCATTAAGTGAATTCGTTATTGAAGGGGTAAAAACAACTATTCCACTTCACCTTCGTTTGATGAGTGATCCGAACTTTAGAGCTGGAAATTTCACCACGAAATTCATGGAAACATTCGATCTAACGGAGTATCCAGATGAGGAAGTTGTATAAAATTTACTTTACATAAGCAAAACATGCCATTCTTCTGTAGAAGAATGGTATTTTTGTTTTCTTACAAATAGATTACTCGCACATACATACATGTCCAAGAATATTAAACTTATTGAAGCAATCAAGAACAAAGGCAAGAATATCGAGGCAGAGATGTCCTTCTTTGATCATTTAGAGGTCCTTAGGTGGCATATCATCCGTTCCGTTATTGCTATTACCATATTTGCTATCGTCGCATTCAGTTTTAATGATTTCATCTTTGAAAAAATAATCATGGGTCCAAAAAACCTAGATTTTTGGACATATAGAATGATGTGTATCGTTGGTCAAAAGTTTAATCTGGATGGCTTCTGTGTAGATAAAATTCCTTTCCATTTGATTAATACCGACATGGGTGGGCAATTCATGTTACAAATTAACTCATCATTATTGTTCGCTCTGGCTCTCGGCTTTCCTTATTTATTATTTGAAGTTTGGTTATTTATAAAACCTGCTTTAACGGTAATAGAACGTCGATCTGCTCGTGGGTTCGTTTTTTATGCAACAGTGTTATTTGTACTTGGCGCATTATTTGGTTATTACATCGTCGTTCCACTGTCCATAAACTTCCTGGCGAATGTTTCAGTAAGTGAGGAAATCACTAATCAGATTACGATTGATAATTATCTTTCCACTATTGCTACCCTTACATTGGGTTGTGGTATCGTCTTCTTATTGCCAATCCTCATCTTTATCTTATCGAAAATCGGTATTATGACGCCTGAATTTATGCGTGCGAGTCGCAGATACGCTATTATTATTATATTAACTATTGCAGCAATCATCACACCAACCGCTGATGTAATCACTTTACTAACAGTAAGTGCACCAATGTTTATTTTGTATGAACTGAGTATTATGGTCTCAGCAAATGTGAAGAAGCGAAAAGATTTAGTAGAAAAAGAATTTTACAACACATAATAAAATACCATGTCTAAAAAAATTGCAATTGGCAGTGATCACGCTGGTTTTGAATATAAAACAGCATTAATCACATTCTTAAATGAATTAGGATATACTGTTCAGGATTTTGGTCCTGCTTCTGCAGATTCAGTAGACTATCCTGATTTCGCACATCCTGTTGCAACTTCTGTTGAAAACAAAGAGAATGAATTAGGAATTCTAATTTGTGGAAGTGCTAACGGAGTAGCAATTACAGCAAATAAACATCAAGGAATCCGTGCAGCGATTTGCTGGCTGGAGGAATTATCAGCTTTAGCACGTCAGCATAATAATGCAAATATCGTTTGTATTCCTGCTCGTTTTATTGATCTTGAATTAGCCAAACGTATTGTACGAACTTTCTTAACTACTGACTTTGAAGGCGGTCGTCATGAAAATCGTGTCAATAAAATTTCATGTGAATAACCAATTAAATTTATGATGAAAAAATATCTAGTTCTATCTTTTTTGGTACCGGCTTTATTTAGTTGTTCGGTAGCCCAACAACCTAATCAAAAAAAATATGCAGATCTTCTTACTGAAGAATCTGCCAAAGCACATCTTACGATTCTTGCTTCAAAAGAATTTGAAGGACGTGGAACAGGACAAGAGGGCGGTAAGAAAACTGTTGAATATATCGCAAAAACCTTTAAAGACCTTGGTCTAAAACCTGCGGTAAATGGCTCTTATTTCCAACCAGTTGAATTAGAAAGATCATCATATGTCGTTGAAAAATTTAAGCTTAATAATGAAGATCTAATCAATGGTAAGGATTTCTATATTCAAGGAAATAACAACATTAAAGATTTCAAAGCTAATGATATTGTTGTTGTTGGATATGGAATACAATCGGATAAATACAATGATCTTGCCGGCATAGATGTTTCCGGAAAAATTGTTTTGTTTATCAATGAAGGAGAACCAAAGGATAAAAATGGAAACTCTTTAATAACAGGAACAAATACCCCTTCAGAATGGACTAGCAGCCGTTTCAAAAAGATTCAGGAATTAATGAAATTAAAACCTCAATTAATTTTAGCGGCAGGTGCTCAAAACGCAGAATTAATTTCGCGTTATGGCAGTCGCTTAACCGCTGGGCGGTTCCAATTAAGATCCAATGAGGCAACGGAAAACCAACCTAGTATGGAGATTCCTGTAATCAATATCAAATCTGAAACTGCTGATCAAATTTTGGCAGCAAAAGGGACTACAGTAGCCAAAATTAAAGAAACCATTGAATCTACAGGTAAACCGAATTCATTTAGTGTAAAAGCCTCCCTTGACGCAACAATGGGAGTTAAAAAAGAAGAATTTAACGATCCTAACGTATTAGGTGTAATTGAAGGAACAGATCTTAAAGACGAAGTTGTCATTATTTCAGGTCACCATGACCATGATGGAATTTCAGCTGATGGAACAATCTACCCCGGAGCAGATGATAATGGCTCTGGCACCGTAGGAGTACTGGAATTAGCAAAAGCTTTTGCTGCTGCAAAAAAAGACGGTAAAGGTCCTAGAAGAACAATTCTTTTCATGGCTTTCGCTGCTGAGGAAAAAGGTCTGTTAGGTTCTAACTATTACTCAGAACATCCGGTTTTCCCTTTAAGTAATACCGTTACTTGTCTAAATATGGATATGATTGGTCGTATTGATGATAAGCATTTAAATGGTAATCATAATTATATCCATGCTATCGGATCGGATATGTTGAGTTCAGAATTGAAGGCTATCAATGAAAAAGCGAATCAAGAATATACGCAAATGGAGCTAGATTATATGTATGATGATCCTAGCGATCCTATGCGTATTTACTACCGCTCTGACCAATACAATTTGGCTAAACATGGTATTCCGGTAATCTTTTTCTTTTCCGGATTACACCCGGACTACCACACTCCAAACGATACGGTAGATAAGATTGACTTCCCTATGATGACAAAACGTGAAAAATTAGTCTTCCACACTGCTTGGGAAATAGCTAATCGCGATCAAAAATTAGTAGTTGATAAAACAGCTCCGGAAGTTCAATAAAACGATTTCCAATAGATAAAAAATCCTCATCAAAAAAAGATGAGGATTTTTTTTGTATTTATTTCTTGCAGAATAAGAATACGTTTATATATTTGTAGTGTATTAGCACATTAATACACTAAAAC
>JBEBRZ010000139.1:0-7283 GCA_040394615.1 Sphingobacterium mizutaii | reverse complement strand
TGCTGGTATTGGCAGCTATAAATGCCGCAGTAGGGGTTTATTATTACCTGAGAGTAGTGGTGCACATGTACTTTATGAATTCTAAAGAAGATCAAAGTAGCATTCAGATCTCCGGAAATTTCCAGGTAGTGTTTCTTATCGCAGTTATACTAACCATTGTGCTTGGGGTCTATCCGGATCTCATCCTCGCACTGTAAAATACAATCATAAAATATTGAAAGACGAGCTCCCTAAAAGCTCGTCTTTTTTTTTATTCTCAACTATCTTTATACGTAATCCGTGATTACTCTTCCTGTTTAGCATTCGTGACTTTACCTAGGGGCAATGCTTCCTGTACGGGATTCATTTCTTCTGATCAGAAATATAAAATCCCTATATCAGTTTTCTTAATTGTTTTTCAAAATACTTCTCAAAAGTATAGCGAAACAGACCGACCGCTAAACTAGAATCTGTCAGGGTTGAAAGTTCGATTTTACATCCTTGACGTATTGGCCCCATGGTGTTGGAGTTTAAGGATCTTTGGATCGGTATGGTAATTAGCTCGCCGGCCTTGGCGAATTTTCCGCTCAATACTACTGATTCAGGATTAAGAATCTGAATGAGGTAAGAAATAGCTTTTCCCAGGTTCTCGCCAAGTTCTGAAATAAGGTCTATCGCATATTGATCACCTGCCAGAGCAACCTCAATGATATTCTGAGGGGAAAGGTGTTCTAAATCTTCAAATTGCGTTAATAATGTAGATATTCCATTTTGGATATCGATTTTTGCCTGATTCACTAAGAATACACCAGAGGCAATTGTCTCAAGGCAGCCCTTCTTTCCACAATAGCATAAGTCTCCATTCTCTACGAAGACCATATGTCCCATTTCACCGGAATAACCATCGTTGCCCATGTATACATTTCCATCAACAACCATCCCTAGTCCTATTCCCCAGTCCATAAGTATGACAAGGGCATTTCTTTTGTTACCAACAGTGCCTAAGACCATTTCGCTCATTGTGATTGATTTTACATCGTTGAGGAGCGTGGTAAACTTTCCGAACTTTTTCTTGATATATTCACAGATATTTTGCCCTCCAACGTAGAAGGTTCTATTGCTGGAATCTCGAAAATTCACTAATCCGGGCATAGAAATACCTATTGCTGTAATATTTTCTTGGTTTTTGTATTTGTTAAGGTATTGTTGAATAATGTCGGCAAGATCCTCCATTTTATCTGCCTCTTTTGCAATTTCAAGACTATAGGTTATTTGTGGAGTAATTACTTTTCCATTATTTCCCAATACAGATACCCTAACAGAAAACCTTTCTACCTCCACACATAAAACTTGAAAGGCGTTGTCGTTCAATTGGTATAAAACAGGTTTTCTACCACCAATAGATTCCCCTTTCTCTCCAGCTTCCAGTATTTGCTGGTCCACAAGGTCCAGAACTAAGGGATTCAAGGTAGGAAAACTCAATCTGACATGCTGTGACAGATCGGTAATTGATAACTGATCATTCGAAAAAATCGTCTGTATCAATCTAAATTGGTTAAGAAGAGCTTTTTTTTTAATCGTTGATTTTGTCTTAGATGCGATTTGAAAAAGGCTTTGGATTGGATTCATATCTATTATTTAAACAGGAAAATAGATAAAGGTTCTGACATAAGCAAAAAATATTAATTTATTAATATTAGTTTATTAATTATTTTAAATAAGTTTGTTTTATTTGTAATGTTTTTAAATATTATTTAATACTTTTAAAACAACAAACTAATCTTAATTAACATTAAATCCTTTTCTATGAAAAAACTATTATTATTTTTTCTGTTTTTAAGTCCTGTACTACTTGTGTTTGGGCAAGGGGTAAATATATCCGGGACTGTAAAAGACAACCAGAACAGGCCGGTACCCAATAGTTCAGTTTTGATCAAGGGAACAAATATCGGTACTGTCTCTGATGCAGGCGGGAATTTTGACATAAAAAGCAATTCTCCGCAGGTTGTCCTAATTATTAGTGCTGTTGGTTATACCGATCAGGAAGTAGAGGTAAAAGACAGTGGCAAACGTTTGACGATTATTCTTGCTGAGAGCGATCTGAACATTGATGAAGTCGTGGTAATGGGGTTTAATACCGTTGATAAACAACACGTCGCATCCTCTGTAGCCCAACTGGATATGGAACAAACCAAGAGCCGTCCGATTATGAAAATGCAACAAGCATTTAGTGGAACGATTCCAGGTGTAACGATGATGCAAGGTTCATCCCTTCCCGGGTCCACCTTTGGAACCATTAACATCAGAGGAGTGAGCACGCTTCAGAACTCTGAACCTCTTGTAATTGTAGACGGTATGGAGCAAAGTATAACAGATCTGGATCCAAATCAGATCAAAAGTGTAACTGTTCTTAAGGATGCCGCATCAACTTCTATGTATGGATCAAGGGGAGCCAATGGAGTTATTATTATAGAGACTGAACGCGGAACGACCGGACAATTTAAAGTTAATTTAAATGTTTGGTCCGGAATGAACCAACCGATCGACTTGCCCACTTTCGTGAATGCAGCAGACTATATGCTTTTAAATAATGAAGCAAAGACTTATCAGGGTCAAAGTCTTTTGTATACCGATGAAGATGTTCAAAAAGCAGAGTCCGGAGAGATTAAAACGGTAGACTGGATGAAGGAAATTATGCAGAAAACATCAATGGTCCACAACCAAAGTGCGAATATTTCTGGTGGTGGTGGTGTAGGTACATTTAATCTGATGCTTGGTCATTTAAGGGAAACCGGTTTAAATGATATAGAAGGGACACAAAAGTTCTCTGCCCGTTTCAATACCAATATAAATATTGCAAACAAATTCTCATTGCTAGCGGATTTTTACGCTCATCGCCTTCAGGTTGATCGCTTATTGGCCAATGACAATGGAGATGGGCTTTATCAGCTGGCTTGGAGGATGAATCCAACGCAACAGGTGTATTATGATTCTGATTTGCCTGAGCATTACATCTTGCATAATGATTTAAACCCAGTAGCACGTATAAACCGTGGGGGGGTTAAAAATAATATGCATGACCGTAGTACAATTAATATCCGTCCAAAGTATTTCATAAACAGTAAGCTTAATCTAGAGGGTAATGTTTCCTATATGATCAGCAAGTCAGCATGGAAATCAGCACGCGGTACCTTCAAATATCTGGATGCTACAGGAAAACCAATATCTATTGCTACGAATGCTGTCGGGGCGGATCAAGGGGTGAGTGAGAGCCAACTAACAGCAAGGGCCCTCATGAACTATACTTCTGATCTTAGAAATAATCAAGATAAGATTTATTTCACTGCCGGAACGGAGGTGATGAATTTTACTTATACAGACTATAAAGAAATCTCTAAAGCATCTTTCTTTGGTAAATTGAATTACTCATTTGATAACAGATATATTCTAGAAGCCACAGCAAGGGCTGATGGGTCCAGTAAATTTGCACCGGGACATAAGTGGGGATTCTTCCCTTCCGCAGCATTAGCTTGGAATGCACATCATGAATCTTTTATGTCTCAACTAGTTGAGAGCGGATATCTGTCCAATCTGAAATTACGTGCGTCATACGGTGTGATCGGTAATGAGAATGTTGCTCCGTATTTATGGGAAGAAGTCGTTAACCAATATGGCTGGACAATGCGTGTGCCAAATTACGATTTCTCCTGGGAGAAACAGAAACAATGGAATGTTGGGATTGATTTGTCTGTGTTAAAAAACAGATTAAGTTTTACGGCCGAGGTATATGATAAATTCTCTTATGATTTGATTTATGATCAATTCCCTGTAGCTCCATTAACCGGTTCTTATTACTTAAATACTGCAGTTAATATTGGCGAGGTACGTAATAAAGGGTATGAGCTTTCAGCGAAATGGTCCGATAATATTGGTGATTTCTCATACAGTATAGGCGGAACCTTCTTTGATAATACAAACGAGATACTGAAAGCCGGTTATACTGCTTCGGATACACTTATTTTCAGCAATACAAACGATAAGATTTGGTATAAAGGTGTTGCCTTAGATAATTACTATGGCTTCCAGTCGAACGGTTATTTTAATGATGCCACTGATATTGAGAATACGGCAGCAAAAATGGCTAATACCTTGCCTGGTGATATTAAATATGTTGATCAGAATGGAGATGGTCTTATCAACGATGATGATCGTGTATACCTGGGAGATCCTTATCCACACTTAAATTATTCAGTGAGTTTAGATCTTAGATACAAAGGATGGGACTTTAGCTTTTTAGGTCAAGGTGTAGGCAGACGTACAGGAAGACTGAATGGCCAAGAAGGTTACCCAATATATGTTGACGGTTCGACAAATGCGCTAGGGGCACCTATGCAAAGCTATGCCGATAATCGCTGGACTCCCGGCAGCAGCGGAAGTAGGTTTCCTCGGGTTTGGACAGGAACCAGTACCAATACTTATCTGAGTGATGTTTGGTTGAGCAATGCCTCTTTCTTCAGAGTGAAAATGCTTCAATTGGGTTATACTTTCAAAAAAATAGGTAAGTCGTTCAACAACACCCGGTTTTATGTAAATGCGCAGGATATCTTTACCATTACTAAATGGGAAGGATTAGAGCCTGAACGAAATGGTGGTAATGGTAATTACCCTAGAATGGGAACTTACACTTTCGGTATACAAACCTCTATTTTTTAATTTTTGAAACCTTTAGAAATGAAAAAAAACAAATTTATATATATCCTAATGGCTAGTGCTGCAATCAGCCTTACTAGTTGTGAGAAATTTTTGGATAAAACTGATCCTACAGCAACAGATTTTAATGAATTTTTTAGTACAGAGGCCGATATTCTGCGTGTAGTTTATAGTAGTTATCTGGATGTGTTCTCCAATACAGCTAATACCGATGCGGTTAGATCTAACTTCTTTTATATGGAAGAGGGAAAATCGGACAATGCATATAGTCGGAATTCGGGAGATAACCACCAGTCAATCGCCAATGGTAACTTGAATTCGAACAACAGTTCAATGTATTATTATTATAATCTTCATATGAAACATATGGGGCGTTTGAATACTTTTATAGCAAATATTGACCTTCCATTTGTGGAAGACGAATCTATTCGAGTAAAATACAAGGGAATTTTGGAAGCACTTAGATGTTGGCATTATTTCAAATTAACCAGTAGATATGCGAACGTTCCATTCTTTCTTGAACCTGCTGATATAAATTCTGCTCTACAGCCGGCAACACCTAAAGCAGAGATCTTAGCAACCCTTTTTCCACTTGCGGAAGAAATTGCCAATACCCTTCCGGAAGATACCTATACCACGAATGCCTACATGTTTAATAAATATTCATTTAAAGCTCTAATCATGCGATATGCGCTTTATAATGGAGAATATGAGCGGGCAGCTCGTCTGGCAAAGGAAATTATGGATAGTGGGAAATACCAGCTTTTTGCCAATTATGGGAATTTGTTCAATTATTCCGGTGATAAGGTAAACAACGAGTTCATTATTCGATTTAATAAGGAAAGTCATCCTTCATCGAGTACCTTTTCATTTACTAATTTAGCTCCCCAGTCTAAGACTGGAAGTGGACAGGCATATCTTGTTCCTTTGAAGGCGTTAGTAGATTCGTATTGGACCCTACAAGGCAGACCCATCGATAATTGTCCTTTACATACCAAACGGGAATACGAACTGGATCCAAAACTTAATCGCGACCCAAGATTTGCGGCAAGTATAATCAGCAACGGAGATACTTTTAACGGGGAGGTAATTAATATCTATGATCCAAATAGTACCTATTATTATGAAAATATCCGTGCTGGAAAATCTGGATACTGGTTCAAAAAATTTGTAGATCCTGCTGACTATTCAAGGGCTTCAGGGGAGATGGAATTTGGTGTTATACGATACGCCGAAGTTCTTTTAACTTATGCGGAGGCGAAGATTATGCAGGGACAGGTAGACGATCTTGCCAAGAAATGTATCAATGATATTCGCAAGCGCGCAGGTCTTGATATGGAAGAAGCGGATGTCACTTTGGGTACTAAGACCAATCAACAATGGATTGATCTTATTCGTAATGAACGCCGTATTGAATTTGCCGGTGAAGGTCTTCGATATGATGACATCTTGCGTTGGAAAATTGCGGAAGAGGTATTGAATCAACCAGCGTTGGGTGATACAAGAGAGGTCAACGGCAATTTACAATCCTTGAAAATAGAAGATAGATCTTTTAAATCGTTTAATTACGTATGGCCATTCCATGAGAATAGTTTGAAAGTTGAACCGGGATTAACACAAAATCCAGGCTACTAAAAACAGCCAGCAATTATAAAAATGGATCTATCATCATTGATAGATCCATTTTTTTGATTAGTAACAACCCAATCTGTGTTTTTTTCAAAATGCTGTTAGCTCTCAGATTGTATAAAGGATTTATTTATAAGGCTCAATCCAATTACTCCTTAACTTTAAGACATCCCTCATTCTATCGTTAATTCTTTTTCTTTTTTCAGGATCACTATTTCTACCATGCATCGTTTCCTGAATTTGAATAAAGTTCTCTTCAGCAAATTTCTTTTCTTTAAAAAAAGCATCTTTTTTCAATTCCTGGAAATCAATAACCGGGGTTAATGTTCCAATAAAATATTTATCTGCTGTTGACGTTTCTATACTTTTCAATTGAAAGTCCCAATGTTCTCTATTGTCCACTATTCGAATAATTAAACCAGGCAGGCCGTAAAATTTATAGGGACCATCTGATATGGGGATATCCGGATTAAAGTATGCTTTCCATCGCCTATTTCCAAAGTTGGTATAGGCAATCTGACAAACCATATTGTTTATTGTAGCAGTATCTTCACTCAATTCCCAATTGATGGCATTAAGATCTTCCGTATAATAGATTCCCTTGCTGCTCGGTTCATTTCTTGTGGGTAAAGTAGAGTCATAGGTTGTCATATTAGCTTTTTCATAATCTTTTAACACTTTATATTGGAAATAACTAAAGGTGCTTTTCGATACTCTGACCTCTTTATTATTATTTATATATTTAATTGAATCGAGGTTATTGCTGTTTCTGGATTCGAAAAGAGAACCATTCTTGTTCATTAAGAGGATCATATCTTCAGATCTCTTGCTGTCCATATTCGTACTATCCCCTAAATAAGTTACCGTATAGGTAATTTGATGATCGAAATTAAGGAGGTTCTTTGTTTGAGCGTGTAGATCAGGAGTGGAGGTACCTAAGAAGATTAAGATAAAAAGAATCTTAA
>JBEBRZ010000138.1:0-7286 GCA_040394615.1 Sphingobacterium mizutaii | reverse complement strand
CTTTTTAACAGCCTTATTCAAAAAATTAACAGCAAATATTGTAACACATTTATATCATTAACGACCAATAATACAGCTATTTGAAAAAAAATTAAAAAAATATTTGGATTATACGAAAGGCTTCGTACATTTGAATACGAAAACATTCGTAGATACTAATATTCATATCATGAAACCAACAGAAAGCGAAATGGAGATCTTGCAAGTCCTTTGGCAAAAAGGACAAAGCAGTGTTAGGGAAGTATTTGAGTCCCTAGACAAAAAGGATGTGGGCTATACGACTATACTTAAGTTAATGCAGATTATGCTTGACAAAGGAATGGTGGTTCGTGACACGACCTCAAAGACCCATCTGTACCAGGCAAAATTGGTTAAAGAAGAAATTCAGGAAAAGATGTTGGACAAAATGATTGATTCGGTTTACAATGGCTCTACAGCGAGGTTGGTTATGCAAGCCTTGGGAAACCAAAAAACCGGAAAAAGAGAATTAGACGAAATTAAAGCATTTTTAAAATCACTTGAAGAAAAATAGCCATGGAAAATTTCATCATTAACATGGGCAATGCATTAGGCTGGAGCATCGTGCATTCTATATGGCAGGCCGCCATTTGGTTTATTATATATAGTATATGTACTATGCTATATACAAAACTATCTGCTAGAGCCAAGCATAACTTAGCGTTTGGAACTCAAATTTCAATTTTTATAAGCTTCGTTGTCACCTTTATATATTTCTATCAATTGCCATCGCATGCTATTTCACTTAAAGACTTAAATGCAGAACAATTAAGGAATATCATCTATAACATACAAAACGAAGGCTTTCGTTTCGAACAACTATTACCATATGTAGTCATTGGATATTTCATCGGGTTTATTATTCAGTTCCTTCTTTTGACCAATAGCTTAATCAAGCTAAAGGCATTGAAGTATAAAGGACTGGATTCCATTCCTCAAAAATGGAACGACCTGTATTATCAGGCAAAGAAAAAACTAGACCTAAGACAATCAGTTGGAATATATCTATCCAATAAAATATCTGTTCCGATAACACTTGGACATATCAAGCCTTTCATTTTATTTCCGATAGCCTATGCCAATAAAATGGATCTTGCGCAGGTAGAGGCTATATTATTGCATGAGCTGGCACATGTTAAAAGACAAGATTATCTATTTAATTTATTGAAAGTAGGCATTGAAACGGTTATGTTCTTCAATCCATTTATTTGGGCTCTTTCTAAAGTAATAGAAAGAGAACGCGAGCACGCTTGCGATGATTTAGTCATTGAACATGTATCTACACCTATTTCTTACGCACAGGCCTTGGTTGAATTAGAGGAGTTGCGTATGAGCCTTAATCCGAACTTAACTCTGGCAGCCACAGGAAAGAAAAATCATTTATTGAACAGAATAAAAAGAATTACGATGATGGAAAAGAATTATAAAAACGTAAGACCGCAATTAATGGCAGTTTTACTTAGCGGAGTAGCATTAATCACGCTTGCCATTATTATACCGGTTAATAAAAGTAAGGCTCAGGAGAATAATATAGAACATATCTCCTCAATCCGCACAGGACATATGAGCGTCATCACTGACACCATAAAGCCTTTAAAAGCTAGGCCTGCTGAACAACCGATCAATGCGAAGGAAGCTCCTTCAGTACACATCTATAATAAAAATGTAATTACAGACACGACCGAGTTACCACAAGAGGTTAGAAATCAAATTAGAGCTGTACAAGCTCAATCGAAGAAAATACAGGAATACTACGATTCTCCTGAGTGGAAAGAGAAAATAAAGGCTATTGAAAAAAATGCTGAAAAAGTTCAGGCGCATTTTGACTCACCTGAGTGGAAGAATCAAATCAAAAAGATAGAAGAAAGTGCCAAAGATGTGGACAAATACTTCCAGAGTGAGGATTGGAAAAAACAAATGGCTAGTATAGAGAAACAGAATGCAAAAGTTCAGGAGTACTTTGAATCACCGGAATGGAAGAACAAAATTAAAAAAATAGAAGAGGGTTCTAAAGAGATAGAAAAATACTTCGAAAGTGAGGACTGGAAAAGACAAATAGCCAGTATTGAAAAACAGAATGCAAAAATTACAGATCACTTTAATTCTCCGGAGTGGAAGAGCCAAATGAATAAAATTGCAGAGGAAAGCAAGAAAATAGGTAAATACTTTGAAAGTACAGAGTGGAAACAGAAGATCAAAGAATGGGAAAAACTAGAAAAATCACCGGAATACAAGGAATTAACTGATAAGTACCAAAAAGATGTGCAAGCATTGAAAAATAAAATAAAAGATTAAAAAAAATATAAAGAATTTGTTTCGTTGTTTAGTTTTATTAGGCCCCTCCCGGGGCCTTTCATTATTATAATGGTTATAAATGTGTCTCCTGATAAAACATTAAGTAGAATTTGATTTTTTATGTATAATTGTACTCAAAATGCACTAGGGTACGAATGGAATTCATCTATTATATTGATTTATTGGGAACCATGGTATTTGCTATTTCTGGGGCTATGGCAGCCAACAGATATGGCATTGATATTTTCGGCGCAACCTTTATGGGCTTTGTTACTGCCATCGGTGGTGGATCTCTGAGAGATGTATTCCTCAATATACGTCCGGTTTGGGTTGAAGACGGCAATTACTTAATTGCCATACTCATTGGGGTCTCTATTTCCATCCTATTTAATAAGCATCTTTACAGTTTTGCACGAACTCTTTTTCTATTTGATGCTTTGGGTATTGGATTCTTCACAGTAGTAGGAGTAGAAAAATCGTTAGCTTATGAAAGCAGTGCTATATCTGCTGTTATGCTGGGGATGTTCTCTGCCTGTATGGGTGGCGTAATTCGTGATGTACTAATGAATGTTACTCCATTGATTTTAAGGAAGGAAATTTATGCTTCGGCATGTCTTGCAGGTGCAATCACTTACGTTGTAATCAGTATGACTCCTATTAATGAGGATGTCAATGCTTTTGTCAGTGCACTCGTGGTATTTGGCATTAGATTCTTATCCGTTCGTTATAACTTGTCTTTGCCAGCGGTATTGCCTGTGGAGAATAAAGACTAAGCATAAAGGAAAAACAAAAGTCACAACTTTCATTGTGACCTTCTAGATTATCTTTTCTTTTTTAATTGAGGGAATTTCATCTTATATGATACCTTAATCTGACCTTTGGATATCGCATCTAATTTTCCTTTTAACATTGCTTTTTTCAAAGGACTAAGCTTATCGATGAATAGCTTGCCTTCTATATGATCATATTCATGTTGAACGACTCTGGCTGCCAGTCCGGTTAATTTTTCTTCTTGTTCTTCGAAATTCTCATCCAGGTAATTGATGATTACATCTTTTTGTCTCAACACATCCTCATTGATTTGTGGAATACTCAAACAACCTTCGGAGAAAGGCCATTTCTCTCCAGATTCTTCCACTAGGATTGGGTTGATAAATACACGTTTAAAATCTTTTGCAGTTGGATCTCCGGGTCCGTCCTCATCATCTTCTCCGAAAGGAGAAGCATCAATAATAAATAATCGAATAGGTAAACCAATTTGAGGAGCAGCAATTCCAACACCATTGGCTGCATACATGGTCTCAAACATATTTGCAATCAACTCTTTTAACGCTGGATAATCCTCATCAATTTCTTCGGTCTTTTGACGTAAAACCGGGTCACCGTATGCTACTATAGGTAATTTCATTTCTTTTTATTTTCCATACAAAGGTATTAATAATTTGGGAGAGGTAATATTGATTGATTTGCCTTATTTTTGTTGCATGGACAACGTTGGGGTTAGGGATCTTCATCATTTTATCGCAGAACAATTAGATTCTAATTGTATTCTGGAAGAAAGGGATGACTTTTCTCTTTTTATTTGTCCGACTTTGACTTTTGATATTATTCTGCTGAAGAGTTTCCAAAAACTTCCTCCTCCAGTTGCTGAAAGAAGGAGAATATCGATTAACGAAGGTCAGCTAAATTATGAATTTGAGAAGATTAAAAATCGTCTTAAAGTACTCTCCGGGAAGGCAAAAAAAATATATGCCCGACAAACTGTATTAGCCAGAATAGACAAAAGCCAAGCCATGGAGTTTCAGCAGGAGCACCATTTACAGGTAGCTATGCCTGGGAAATATCGATATGGTTTATATTTAAAGGGCGAGTTAGTAAGCATTGCCATCTTTAGTGGGGGAAGAAAAATGAGAAATCAAAAAGACGATTACCGTTCTTTCGAATTAATACGCTTTTGCCACAAATCCGATTATTTGGTAATTGGGGGAATTTCTAAACTTATTAAAGGTTTTATTGATGATTTTCATCCCGGTGATATTATGACGTATGTTGATAAAGATTGGTCGCAAGATTCTTCTCTCAAAACCATAGGCTTTGAAGAAAAGGGGGAGAAAGCAGGCGGCGAATTTTGGGTGAGTTCAGGAATACAATATCCAATCAGTAATAAAACAGATCTTAAGGAAGTCATTGAAAACCATCCTCATGGTTATTTATCACCCTATTCAGGCAGCATTAAATTAGTATTAGCTATTTAAAAGCAGCTTAATTTTGTTATATTTATTTTTTAATCAATCGAAATTTAATCCTTATGAAACGAAAACTTCGCATGGGCATGGTCGGTGGTGGGAACGATGCCTTTATAGGAGCCGTACACCGTATCGCAGCCTTTATGGATGGTAAAATAGAATTAGTTTGTGGTTCTTTCAGTGTAAACAGAGAGATTTCTTTGCAATCTGGTCAGGATTTATTTGTTCCGGAAGAGAGAGTCTATACGACATATCAAGAAATGATTGAGCAAGAAGCCAAGCTACCTGAGGGGGAACGCATGGACTTTGTCACGATTGTTACTCCAAATTTCTTACATTTTGATCCGGCAAGATTAGCTTTAGAAAATGGGTTTGACGTAGTGGTAGAAAAACCAATGACCGTGACATTAGAGGAAGCTCAGCAATTGAAAGAAATTGTAGAACGCACAGGTCGCACACTATGTTTAACACATACGTATTCGGGATATCCGATGGTAAAACAGGCCAAAGCCATGGTAAAAGAAGGTCATTTCGGCAAGATTCGTAAAATTATTGTTGAGTATCCGCAGGGATGGTTAAGTCGTTTGACTGAGCGTGAAGGAAATGCAGGTGCTGCTTGGCGTACAGATCCCAAACGTTCCGGAAAATCTTTGGCGATGGGCGATATCGGCACACATGCCGCACATCTTGCGGAATATGTTACAGGATTAAGAATCACAGAGGTTTGTGCTGATTTAACATCTTTTGTTGAGGGCCGCCAATTGGATGACGATGGTTCTGTGTTATTACGTTTCACTGAAGGTGCAAAAGGAGTTTTATCGGCATCACAAATTTGTGCCGGAGAAGAGAATGCTGTTCGTATTCGTGTGTATGGTGAGAAAGGTGGTTTAGAATGGGCAAATGAAGACCCTAACAATCTTATTATAAAGATGCTGGATCAACCTAGACAATATTACCGCACAGGAAATGCATACGCTGCGCCTTACACATTGAGTTCTTTTGCAACACACAATACAAGAATCCCGGCTGGACACCCTGAGGGTTTATTAGAGTCTTTCGCAAACATCTATCGTAATTTTGCTTCTACCGTAGCAGCTAAAAAAGACGGAAAGACACCTACGCCGGAGCAATTGGATTTTCCAAGTGTAGATGATGGTGTACGCGGAATGGCATTTATTGATACCGTTGTAGATAGCAATGCAAGCAATGAAAAATGGACCAAGTTTGTGATATAAACAATTTCCAGAAACTTATTGAATTTATTGATCGGGCGAAAGAAAATCTTTCGCCTGATTTTCTATTGGTCATCCTAGGTCCTACTGCTTCAGGAAAGACCAAATTAGCAGTCAAGCTGGCACAGCATTACCATGCTGAAATTATCTCTGCCGATTCCCGGCAAGTTTATAGAAAGTTGGATATCGGTACAGGCAAAGACCTTCATGAATATCAGGATATCCCCTACCACTTAATTGATATTCGAAATCCGGATGATCTTTACGACGTTAAGAATTTCAAACAGGATTTTGAACAAGCTTATCAGGATATTTCCGCAAGAGGTAAAGCTACTATCCTTTGTGGTGGTACAGGTTCCTATATCCAATCTATTCTGCAAGACCAGCCATATAGCCACATACCCAAGGATGAAGAATTCCGAAGGAATAAGTATGAGCTTAGTAAAGAAGCGCTGATTGAAGAAATAAGAAGTTATCAAGTCCCGGAAGATTTTAAAATTGATTGGGATAATCATAAGCGCTTGGTTAGGGCGCTAGAAATAGTGCAATATTTAAAATCAAATCCATTACCACAAAGCAAAGAAAGAATTGTAAAAGATTATCTGATACTTGGATTAAGTCCGGACCTTTTATCACGTCGAGGGCGCATTGACAAAAGATTGGATGTAAGATTAAAGCAGGGCTTATTGGAAGAAGTAGAGGCTCTCCTTAAAGCAGGAATGACTCATGAGCAGCTACAATGGTTCGGTTTAGAATATAAATATGCTTCATTATACTTACTGGGAGAGCTAGATGATGAAGGCTTCAAAAAAAAGCTAAAAACAGAGATCCATCGTTTTGCCAAACGGCAAATGACTTATTTCAGAAAGATGGAAAAGGATGGAATAAAGATAAACTGGATTACGATTCAGGTATAAAAAAAGTGTGCCGCCATTGGCAGCACACTTTTACAATTTAATTTCTTCGTCTTTGGCATTAAAGAAGTGGAATTCAGTTAGATAATAACCACTCATTTCCTTCACTTTAATCCATTTACCGTATTTGAAAAACCATTTCATTCTTCTGGAGATAAAACCAGATTTGATGTAGGCAGCGATGTAAGGATGTACACAAAGGGTAACCCCTACTTCGTTCTGTTCCTGAAGAATAAAACTCAAATTGTTTTCAATATCATCCAGTAATACGATACTGGATCTAATTTCGCCGGTTCCATCACAAGCAGGACATTTTTCATTCGTCACGATACTCATTTCTGGCCTAACTCTTTGCCTAGTGATTTGTACTAAACCAAATTTACTAGGAGGGAGAATTGTATGCCTTGCTCTATCGCTAGTCATACATTCCTTTAAGAATCCATATAATTCTTTTCGGTTGGTTGCTTTGTGCATATCGATAAAATCGATTACCACGATGCCACCCATATCCCTCAACCTAAGCTGACGGGCAATTTCTTTTGCTGCTTCCTTATTAACGAGGAGCGCGTTATCTTCTTGAT
>JBEBRZ010000137.1:0-7639 GCA_040394615.1 Sphingobacterium mizutaii | reverse complement strand
AAATGGAATTTCAATAGCCTCATATTTTTTATCTGCGGAAATAACTTTAAAGGTAAACTTCTCCTTAGAGGCATATTCTTGAAAACCATTTGTTCTGCTTTGAAGATTAATTTGTGACGGTTTTGATTGGTAATCATGGCTAGCGTCAATTTTTGAATCTGAAACCAAATTAACAACTCGGATTTTCATAAGACCGGGTGCTGGTTTATAAATATCATCTTCAGTAACAAATGATTCCACCTTATCTTTTCCAAAGAAAAAATACGTGTAAAATTTTGAACCACTAAAATCTTTATCTTCTTTAAAATATCCACGAGAACCATTTGGGGACATTAATTCTATGGTACGTTTCCCTGGAAAAACTGTTCTATGATTTAAATAACCGCCGACTTTAAAAATTTCCGAATCTTTATTTATTACTTTACCATCTACTTTGAGATAAAGGTTATCTGTACCCTCCACCCCATTGAATGCTGCAATTACGGCAAATGAAGAAACATTATCGTAGTTTAAGGCTGAACCATCATCTTTTGCACAACTTTTAAAAAACAGACTGGTTACAACTAGACTACAAATGAGGAAATATTTATTTAAGTACACCATTATTATTATATATTCATTATATTCAAAGATACAACGAATTTGGAGAGCTTATTGCTACAGCTTGGATTAATTCAAATCTTGGATCACTCATTTTAGTTTGCTTTTTTTAATTTTCAATTTTAAATTCAGCAAGAAATTCATGGCTTTCCTGATTCAGAAGAATTATAAAAGTTTTTTTTTAAGTAAGTTTGTAGTAACGAAAATCACGTCATTTACATGGCTAAATTAAATACATTTAAAAACGGTAGTGGTACGACTAGGGCTAAGAAAACGAAGAACACCACTATTTCATATCAAAAAAGAAGTAAAACCAAGTCTTTTGACCAATTCAATTTTTCTGAAGGTCAGCGAAAGGCTTTAAAGATATTAGGCTTATTTCTCTTATTTTTAGCTGGACTTTTCACCGTCGCCTTCGTTTCTTACCTCTTTACCTGGAAAGCTGACCAGAGCTATATTGCTCAAAGCAATGGTGGCTGGAGCACACTTTTACAAACTTCCAGTGAAATTCATGATGAAACGATTGATGTTCCCCTTGTACAGAATAAACTAGGTAAATTTGGTGCTTTATTAGCTAATCAGTTTATTTATGAATGGTTTGGCGTAGCCTCTTTTCTCTTCATCCTTATCCTATTTGTTATAGGATATAAATTTCTTTACAAAAAATCCATCCTACCTGTCTGGAAGACCGCATTATATTCTGCTATCGCTATTATTTTTCTTTCTATCACTCTTGGATTTGCGCAGGATTTTATTTCAAATACACCACACATTCTTGAGGGCAAATTTGGTTTCTGGACAAATCAACTTTTAAAGAGTCAAATCGGAACCGTGGGAACCGGTGGTTTATTAGTCTTCATATTTCTGACGGCGCTTGTATTATTATATAATTTTGATCTTAAATTTTCTTTTCAATCTGCTAAGAACCAACTCGAGGAGGATGAAGATGAAGAATACGAGGAAGATGATAATAATTACAGCACATTAAACAACAGAATAAAACCAACCAAGCAACAAGATATTGCTTCACATACTTATGCTATTCCTGCAGAAAATGAAACTGAAGCAGAAAGCCCTGAAGGAGCACAAGAGCAAGAAGAAAATACGATCTCTCTGCCTCTAAATGTAAATACGATCAGACCAAACACATCATTTGTTGAAAACAATGAAAAAGAGATCGAATTAACTATTGATGCTCCGCAGCCAAAGGAAAAAAGTATTGAAGAGGATGTTGTACCAGCACTTACAGTAGAAAAACCTATAGAAGAAAAGCCTATTTCGGCTAACGATTTAGTTGAAAAATTTGGCGAGTATGATCCAAAGTTAGATTTATCAGGGTATAAGTACCCGACCTTAGATCTACTTAAAGATTATGGTACCGGAAAGATAACGATCAATCAACAAGAACTAGAGGCTAATAAAAATAGAATTGTTGAAACCCTAAGAAATTACAGTATTGAAATCGAACATATCAAAGCAACTATTGGTCCTACAGTAACGCTATATGAGATCATCCCTAAACCCGGAGTTCGTATTTCCAAGATTAAGAATCTGGAAGATGATATTGCCTTAAGTCTGGCTGCATTAGGGATTCGTATTATTGCCCCTATGCCTGGGAAAGGTACTATTGGTATTGAGGTTCCTAGTTCTACTCCTGAAATGGTTTCCATGCGTTCAATCCTAACCACAGAGAAGTTCCAAAAAACTGACATGGATTTACCTATTGCTTTGGGTAAAACGATCTCAAATGAGGTCTATATAGCTGATTTAGCAAAGATGCCTCACTTATTAGTAGCTGGAGCTACAGGCCAAGGTAAATCAGTTGGTATCAATGCTATTTTAACTTCATTATTATATAAGAAGCACCCGGCAGAATTAAAATTCGTTCTGGTTGACCCTAAAAAAGTGGAATTGTCTCTTTTTAAGAAAATCGAAAGGCATTTCTTAGCAAAGCTTCCAAATGAAGAAGAAGCTATTATCACTGACACTAAGAAGGTTATCAATACTTTAAATTCATTATGTATTGAAATGGATCAGCGTTATGATCTATTGAAAAATGCCCAGGTTAGGAATTTAAAGGAATATAATGTAAAATTTATCAATCGCAGATTAAACCCTGAGGAGGGTCATCGATTCTTACCATTTATAGTTCTTATTATTGATGAGTTTGCAGATCTGATGATGACAGCCGGAAAAGAAGTAGAAACACCAATAGCTCGTCTGGCACAGTTAGCACGTGCCGTAGGTATTCACTTGGTTATTGCGACGCAAAGACCTTCAGTAAATATCATTACCGGTACAATTAAGGCTAACTTCCCTGCTCGACTTGCCTTTAGAGTACTTTCTAAAGTTGACTCCAGGACCATTTTAGATAGTGGGGGTGCTGATCAGTTAATTGGTCGTGGTGATATGTTACTTGCTACAGGAAGTGATCTGATCCGTATCCAATGTGCGTTCGTTGACACGCCAGAGGTAGATCAAATTTCCGACTTTATCGGTTCGCAAAGAGGTTATCCTTCAGCCCACCTATTGCCGGAATATGTAGATGAAAATGGCGAAGGTTCAGGCTTAGCAGATTTCGACATGGACGACAGGGATCAGCTCTTTGAAGATGCCGCGAGATTAATTGTCATGCATCAACAAGGTTCAACATCATTAATACAGCGTAAATTAAAACTCGGTTACAACCGCGCTGGAAGAATCATCGATCAATTGGAGGCTGCAGGTATTGTAGGTCCTTTTGAAGGAAGTAAAGCACGTGAGGTACTTTACCCCGATGAGTATTCATTGGAACAGTATTTAGAAACGTTAAGAAAAGATTAATGATGAAAAAACTTATGTATGTATTCGTTGCATTCTTAAATGTGACATTTGCCTTTGCACAAAGCAATTCTGCAAAAGCAATCCTTGATGAAGTATCAAAAAAATACGATGGCTATAAGACCATCCAATCAAATTTCACATTTAGTGCTTCATTAGCTAATGGTGAAGATCACTCAGATAAAGGTCAGCTATTTTTAAACAAAGTCAATAAACAATATAAAATTACTTTACCAACGCAGGATTTAATCTCTGATGGTAAATCAATCTGGTCTGTCTTAAAAGAGGATAAAGAGGTGCAGGTTTCTGATGCGGAAAATAGCAGTCAATCCATTGGCCCAAGCAATATATTTACTTTTTATAATTCCGGATACAAATTTGGCAACTCCTCAAATGTGTCTTCTAGCCAAGGAAACTTGACAGCTATAGACTTAACACCTGAAGATACAAAGAGTAATTATTCAAAAATCCAAGTGCGCATCAATAAGAATAAACATATTCATGATGTCACTATATTTGACAAATCAGGCGCAAAGTATATATATACCATCAATACGCTATATGTAAATAATCCTATAGCTTCTTCTACATTTGAGTTTAATAAATCCAAATATCCAGGCTTTGAACTTGTGGATTTAAGATAAAAAAAGGATAAAAAAAAGCGAGCGACTAATTAAAGTGCTCGCTTTTTTATGTTCTCTATTCAACATTCACAGTCAGGTTTAACCTCCCTCCCGGAGCTGTATCACCATTTATATACCAATCTAAAGGATCGTCCTTCATCATGTTATCAGACCATTTAAATTCAATTGAATATCCCTTTTTAGGTAAGCCAACAAGACTATTCGGAATCTTCACCAACAGTTCCTGATCGGATAGTTCGAAGTCTAACTTAGCTATGTCTTTCCAAGCTCCTTGACTATATCTCTGCAATTGATCTCCACGGATAACACGATAATCATAGCCATGCCAACCTGAATTATAGTTCTCATCAACATTTAACCATAATACCATCCAATTGTCTGTATTTCTTTCCGATAATTTATTTGCAGACTGAACATAAAACCCCAGTTGCTCTTCAGACACTGCAATCTTTAATGTTTTTAAATCATTTCGTCCGGATTCGTTAATATATTGAATTTTGGGTTCTGATTGTGCTCCTGGATGGTTTCTGTTTATGATGTCTCCCACATAATCGACATAAAGTTCAGGAACTTTTGTCCAAGACGCCAGTGAAGGTAATTGATCTACTTTCTTAATTGTTTTTAAGGCATCCATGCCTTTATATCTTAAGATGTTTGAGATCATCTGCATATAATAATTATCCTTTAAACCTCCTGTCCAGGTAGGTTCGATATCACGACTGTATTCGGCATTAGCTTGATCAACAAAATGGGCCTGATTCTTCTTATTATCTGAACGACTCCATTTCCCTGCAATCCACTCATTCCAGCCAGTAATAAATACAAAAGGTACATTTTGGGTCAAAGCAAAATCCCATTGTTCTTGGATATTATATCCGTAAAAAATATCCTTATCCGGATTTCCTGGGTTGTTCTTTCTAAAGCTTCTACCCCAATTTCCTGAAGCACCATAGAAAGCAGAACCACCCATCGAAGCGTCTAAGTTAGGATGTTGAGATGCGGATACATTAATAATTTCTCGCTCGCCACGATTATTCTTGTAAACTTTTTGAGGTCGTTGAAATTCAATCCATGGCCATCCATCTACCCTTTCGGGTTCATTTGGCCATTGAGATTCCCGGATGGTAAAAAACTTTTCATAATTTCTACCCTTAGCATCTTCACCCCTACCAATGATCAAAGGTTTATCATCTAAGAAGTACCAATTATCCTTATATTTTTCACTTGCAGCTCCTGAATAGAAATTATCATAAATTTCTTGCATAGCATCTGCAGAAGCAGTATTTGTATAGAAGACTATTTTTGGAGCTGGCTTACCCTGTTTTCTTATTGCTTCCATGGTAGCCATTAATGATTTTACCTGATTTGGGTAAGTCAATCTGTTTGTCGCATCAATCACTAAAAAATCCACTTGAGCATCTGTTAATAACTGCATATTTTTCAAATGCACCCAATAATCGTCTCCCTTATAATAGCCATAAATAGGTTCTCCCCAAAAATAGTACTTACCACCCCCTACAGAACCGCCACCCCAATTAGGATGATGAAAATCATGAAACACTTCCGGATGATATTGATATAATTTACTCAAATCCCATTGAACTTGAGAGGTCGGAGAGCTTGCGTCTCCTTGCCATAGAAAGTAGAATATCCCAACTTGCTTTCCTTCCTTCTTATTACCTACTTCATGCTGTTGGGGAAGTATTCGTCCTAAATCATCCGCAGCTGAAAAGCTTTGTCCATGTAAGGAAGCACTAATAAAAGCCGACAAAAAGAATAAGAGTTTCTTCCTTTTACTGTTAATCATAATAAAGATTTTGGTTTAGTCTATAATAAATTCAAAGTTCTCAGAAAAATCAATCAGCTTTATAAATGAAATTAAACCGACCTCCAGGAGCGCTATCTCCATTTACATAAAAGTCCATGATATTTCCTATCTCCTGCATGTTGTCATTCCACTTGAACTCCATATCAATAGCCGTAGCTTTAATTCCTAATAATTGTCTGGAAACAGCGATTTCAAGTCTATCATTCTTCACCGTATAAGGCATTTCTCCAATGACCTCCCATTCCCAATGGCCTCCAATATTTCTTTCAACAATCACTTTTCCTCCTTTAGGATTTTGTCTATTTATCATATATTCATATCCATTCCAGCCTGTATTTTTATCTCTATCAGCATCAATAAACAACATCATCCAATTTCGGTCTGTCGAAGGACTTAATTTTTCTGCGGTCTTTACATAGAAGAATATATGATTAGCATCTCTGGCAACCTTAGCTTCAACTATATCATTTCTACCTGTGCTATTGGTATAGTATTCACTGTAGCGACCCCTATGGTCTCTATGCATCGTGTTTCCAGCATAATGTTTGTATTCAGGTAATACATTGTCCCACTCAGCAGCTTTACCCAGGTGTATTGTTTTAGGCGCAGAAACTTTAGCAAGCTGCTCCATACCTTTGAACTTCCGAACATTATCAATCAACTGCTGGTAATAAACATCGCCTTTGTCTCCCCATCCTTTATTCGGTTCAATATCCCGACTATGGTTCCAATCATATTGATCGACAAAGGAAAAAGGATCACCTGTCCAATTATGCTCTGGCAACCATTGTCCTGCGGTGAATTCATTCCAACCTGTGATAAATACCAATTCAGGATCTAATTCAAAAGCACGATCCCATTGTTCCTGGAAATTCCATCCATATAAATAGCCATCTACTCGAGGGTCAAAGCCATTGCGCATGCTAAAATTCCTTCCATAAGTTCCGGGAAGATTAAAAGCAGAGCAATGTCCATTCGTTGATGGACCTGCGTTTTGTGCAACACCCACTGCAACCTGTTCAAATTTACCATTAGCTAATGGGGCATAACCATGCTGAGGATAATTTTCCAACCAAGCCCATTGATCCTTGCGTTTTGGTCCATCTACATAATCCGGTTGTCCAGGTCTGAAGGTGAAGAAATTTGCGATCTCTTGATCTGTACCTGATTTTTCCAAATTATCCGGGTAAGCCATTATCCCCGGTTTTCCTTTCCACATAAACCATAAGTTTTTATATCGACCTGGTTGATAAACATCCTTGTACAATTGTCGCAAAGAGACAGCGGAATTAGAAACCGGTCCAAAAGGCAGCATAAAAGCAATCTTTGGAACATTTACACCATCCTTCTGTGCCTGATCCCAGGTTTTAAACAAGGCCTCATAAGAATCCTTCCAAGTCAAACTTCCGTTGGTACAGTCAAAAAACACGACATCCACACCCGCATCCGCAAGCATTTCAGCATGCTTACGAAGAACCCAAGGATCAGTCGTTTTATAATACCCGAAAAGAGGTTGCTCCCAAAAGAAGAAACCAGGTTTTTTACTACCCCAGGCCGGATGATTATAATCCTTCATTGCTTCGGGATACTGACGAACAATGTCTGTAATATTCTTTACCTGATAGGTAGTATCGTCATTTCCTTGATGCCAGGTCCAATAGAACATAGCAATAGTTTTATCTTTCTTTTTAGGGCCTGCTTGATCCGGGCCAATTACTTTTCTTCCTAGTGCATCAGTAAAAGCCCA
>JBEBRZ010000136.1:0-7686 GCA_040394615.1 Sphingobacterium mizutaii | reverse complement strand
CTTTTTTTGATACCTATTGATTGGATTTGAACTGTAAAGGCGTACAGCCCATAAATGTTTTGAAAGATTTATGGAAACTTACGAAGTTGTTGAACCCGGAGTCATAACATATTTCCTTGAGACTTATTTTGTTATTTTTTAATTGATAACAAGCATGAGATATCCTTAGTTCATTAATAAATTGTACAGGTGTCTTTCCTGTTTTTTGTTTAAAATACCTGCAAAAAGAATTTTCGGTCATTCCGGCTACAATAGCTAGATCTTTCAGCATAATTTTATGTTTATAATTAGCTCTGATAAATTTCATTAAATTATTCATTCTAAATTGATCCTCAGATTGATGTAAAATTGAATAATTCTCGCTAGTTAACTCTTCAGTATTCAATTCTTTGGTAAAAAGCAATATCTCTAATAACTTGAATAATTTTGTCAATCCATTAGCTTTTAAAGTTTTCTGAAATAACGCTTCGAAATTCCCTTTTATATCGTCTTCAATATGCAGTCCTCTATAAGAATTATCCAAAAGTGATTTTATTTCTAATAGTTCGGGGGCTTGTAGAAATTTTTCAATACCAAAATCTTTCAGGAAATGAACCACTATACAATCAATAGGTTCTGGATTTTCTGTTTGTTCATCATTTCCATCAAATAACCAATAATGGGGGGTGTGAGATGGAATTAATATGGCGGATCCTGCTTGAAAGATTTTAATGCGATCCCCGATAAACAGAGTTCCTGAGCCTTTAATAACATAGACTAATTCAAACTCATCGTGATAATGCCAAATGGATTGATGTTTAGGGAAATAATCCCTGCGCATTTGAAAGCTTTGATCTCCGGATTTTGGTAATGAAAATTGTTTGATAATCATGATTGTCTAATTTATTCATAATAATTGAATATTTTAGATTAGTAATGGTAAAATTGTTTATAAAATAGGTAATATTGTTTATTATATTCTTGAGAAATATCTCGTATTTAGTTATTCAATTATAATCCCGAGATATGAACAATAGGAGTAACACCGTTGCTATAATATTAATTACCTCCCTTTTTTTCTTCTGGGGATTTATCCATAATCTAGATCCTATTCTGATTGCCCATCTTAGAAGTGCATTTAGTTTAAGTCATTTTCAGGCTTCCTTGGTTGATTCCGCTGTGTTTATAGCGTATTTGGTTATGGGAATTCCTGCGGGCCTTATTATGAAAAAATATGGCTATAAAATTGGAATATTAGTCGGGCTGATTTTATTTGCCATGGGCTGTTTCCTATTTGTTCCTGCAGCAAATACGATGAGCTATGTTTTCTTTCTGTCAGCATTGTTTATTGTTGCCTGTGGTATTACTATTTTGGAAACAGCAGCAAACCCCTATATGACTGTATTAGGAGATCCGAATACAGCGACTCAGAGGTTAAATTTTGCTCAGTCTTTCAATGGATTAGCGGCTTTTGTTGCGCCGATATTAGGAGGTAAGTATATTTTAACAGAAGATCCATTATCTGTTGAACAGGTAGCAGCACTAGGTGATGCAGAACGATTGGCCTATATTCAAACAGAGACAGCCGTTGTTAAAGGTCCTTATGTAATTTTAGGAATCATAATTCTTTTAGTGGCAATCATATTCTATTTTATCAAACTTCCGGAAGTAAAGGATGAAGAAGAGGGTGGTTCTGGTTTTATTAAAGCTATCAGGCATAAAAATGTTGCTTGGGCCGTTCTAGCTCAGTTTTTTTATGTAGGTGCTCAGGTTTGTGTGTTGAGTTTTCTGATTGTCTTTGCTACTGAAGTTTCGGGTATAGAGGCTAAGGATGCTAAATATTACGCAGGAGTAGCTGGTTTACTGTTTATGTTAGGGCGGTTCATTGGTACCTTCTTTATGCGCTATATTGCTCCGTCGAAGCTATTATTGTACTATGCTTTAATTTCCATCGCTCTAACCCTGGTTTGTGTTTTTGCTTCTGGCAGTATTACGTTGTACAGTATGGTTACTATAGCATTTTTTATGTCTATTATGTTTCCGACCATTTTTGCAATTGGTGTAGAGGGAACAGGAGCGGATACAAAATCTGCATCAAGCTTAATTATTATGTCTATAGTGGGCGGTGCTTTGTTGCCTCCTATTTTAGGGTATGTTTCAGACATTACCGGACATATGCAATATGGATACTTCGTGGTGCTTATTTGTTTCTTGGTGGTAGCCTTATTTGCTACAAAAAACAAGAGTAAGAGCATGATTGTTAAACCAACACATTGAGATAATTTTTATGATGAGTAATAAGAGATATGCATTGGCATTAGATTTAGTTGATGATCCGGCGATGATTCAGGAATATGAAGATATTCATAAACGTGTTTCGACTGAGATTAAGAAGTCCATTACAGATGCCGGAGTAACGGTAATGGATATATATCGCTTTGCTAATCGGTTGTTTATGATTATGGAGGTCGATGAAACCTTTAGCTTTGAGAGAAAAGATAAGATGGACGCTGAGAATCCTGCTGTTCAAAAATGGGAACAGTTAATGTGGAAGTTTCAGCAGTCAATACCGGGATCTAAGCCTGGAGAAAAGTGGGTGATAATGGATCAAATATTTGAATTATAATATCAGATGGAAAAAGAGAAATTGGAGTTTTTACAAATCCATCCAAAGGATAATGTCTTGGTAGCTCTTCGTGATTTACCTATGGGCTATCGTTTAAACTTTAAGGGGAAAGAAATCATTTTGAAAAGGAATGTTTCTGCAAAGCATAAGTTTACTATTGATAGCATGCAGAAAGATGCGGAAGTATTTATGTATGGAGTATTGGTCGGAAAAGTGAATGAAGCTTTGGATAGAGGGGAATTGTTGGATGTAAACAACTTGAGGCATGCAGCAGAGGATTTTAAATTAGGAGAACGCAAGTTGGACTGGGATGCACCGGATGTATCTAAGTATAAAAATCGAACGTTTAAAGGATTTCATAGAAGTAACGGCACAGTAGGTACTGCTAATTATTGGTTAGTAATTCCTCTTGTCTTTTGTGAGAATAGAAATGTACTAACATTAAAGTCAGCGCTAGAAGAGAAGTTAGGATATCAAGTTGAATCAAAAGATTATTCAGATGAAGTTGAAGCATTGATTAACAGGTATAAATCAGGTGCTTCTATAGATGAATTAATGAGTGTTGATTTAAGTTCTGCTCGTGAGAATAAGTTTAAAAGTAGACTTTTTCCCAATGTAGACGGGGTTAAATTCTTAAACCATGATATGGGTTGTGGTGGGACCAGAATGGACTCAGATGCCTTATGTGGTTTATTAGCAGGGTACATCACTCATCCCAATGTAGCTGGTGCAACTGTATTAAGTTTGGGCTGTCAACATGCTCAAGCATCTATTCTAAGAGAGGAAATAAATAAACGTGATCCTCAATTCAGCAAACCCTTATTTATATTTGAGCAACAGTTTGAAGGCACTGAACCGGAATTAATGCAGAAAGCGATAAAAGCAACATTTGCAGGTCTGGTTGAGGCTAATAATCAAGAGCGTGAAGAAGCGGGTTTGGATAAACTTTGTATAGGATTGGAGTGTGGGGGTTCTGATGGTTTTTCGGGAATATCTGCTAATCCAACCTTAGGTTATCTTTCAGATATGATGGTCACTTTGGGTGGATCTGTTATTTTATCCGAATTTCCTGAGTTGTGCGGGGTAGAACAGGAATTAAGTGATCGTTGTATTGATGAACCTACTGCTGAGAAATTTATACAGCTGATGCGAACTTATAATGCAAAGGCTGAAGCGGACGGTTCGGGATTCTATATGAATCCTTCACCAGGTAATATCAGAGATGGCTTAATTACCGATGCGATAAAATCGGCCGGAGCCGCTAAAAAAGGAGGAACTTCACCTGTGGCTGCCGTAGTAGATTATCCTGAATTAGCTAATACGCCAGGATTAAACTTATTATGTACTCCTGGTAATGATGTGGAAAGTACAACAGCCGAAGTAGCAGCCGGAGCTAATATTGTACTGTTTACTACAGGATTGGGTACTCCTACAGGAAATCCAATAACTCCCGTGATCAAAGTTGCCTCAAATACGAAGGTTTTTAATAAGATGAATGATGCCATAGATTTGAATTGTGGAACTATCATTGACGGCGATGAAACGATTGAGGAAGCGGCTCACAGAATACTAGATTATGTAATTGCTGTGGCTAGCGGAGAGCAGATTGCGAAAGCCGTGAAGCTTGGTCAGGATGATTTTATTCCTTGGCGACGCGGTGTTTCACTTTAATTTGAATTAAATAAATTATTATAATACAATATATTATGTCTAAGTTGAAAGATAAGGTTGCTATTGTTACAGGAGGTGGAAGCGGAATAGGTAGGGCGATTTCAACATTGTTTGCTAAAGAAGGGGCCATAGTTCATATCCTGGATTTAAATCTAGATGGAGGAGAAGAAACAAAAAGAAATATAGAAGAAGAAGGCGGTCAATGTGAGGTTCATTCTTGCAACGTAAGTAATCAGGAAGAGGTACTTGGGATAGTTCACAAAATCGGAAGGGTGGATGTATTGGTGAATAATGCCGGTATAGCTCATGTAGGGAACCTTGAAGGATGTTCTTCAGAAGATTTTGATAGAGTGTATCAAGTGAATGTGAAAGGAGCTTATAACGCTTTATTTGCGGTAGTTCCTGTGATGAAAGCTCATGGAGGTGGTGCGATATTAAATTTGGCTTCCATTGCATCGCTTGTTGGGATTGCAGATCGATTTGCATATTCCATGAGTAAAGGTGCGATCTACGCGATGAGCTTGTCTGTGGCAAGAGATTACCTTCATGATAATATTCGTTCGAATTCTATTTCTCCGGCTCGAGTTCATACGCCATTTGTGGATGGCTTTATCGCTAAGAACTATCCGGGAAAAGAAGAAGAAATGTTTGAAAAATTGTCTCAATCTCAGCCCATAGGTCGTATGGCAAAACCGGAAGAAATTGCAAAGTTGGCATTATTTCTTTGTTCTGATGATGCAGGTTTTATCACTGGTAATGATTATCCTATAGACGGAGGATTTATTAAATTAAATAATTAGAATTTTTACGAATTAAAAGTTCTTAGGAGAAGAGGAAGTTTATTATCTTATATTTTTAATCCACTGTTTTTAAAATAATAATTATGAAACTAATAAGATACGGAGAACCCGGAAAAGAAGAAATTGGTGTAAACATTAAAGGAATAAATTATGATGTTTCAGCTTTTGGAGGAGACTACAATGAGGAGTTTTTTGCTGAGAATGGTCTGGGGCGTTTAGAGGAATTTGTAAAAGCTAATCATGGTAAACTAATTGAGGTACCTACAGGAACAAGATTAGGAGCGCCATTTACACGCCCTTCTAAAATTGTTTGTATAGGGTTAAATTATATGGATCATGCGGAGGAAACAGGAGCAAAGATTCCGGCAGAACCCATTATTTTCATGAAGTCTACGACAGCTTTGATTGGACCTAATGATCAGGTAATGATTCCTAAAAATTCGGTAAAAACGGACTGGGAAGTTGAGTTTTGTATTGTGATTGGAAAAAAAGCCTCTTATGTAGAAGAATCAGAAGCTTTGGCTTATGTTGCAGGTTATGTATTACACAATGATGTCTCCGAGCGGGAGTTTCAAATCGAACGAGGTGGCACCTGGGATAAAGGTAAAGGTTGTGATACTTTTGCACCTATGGGGCCTTATATGACTACAGTTGATGAAATACCGGATATCAATAATGTGAAGTTATGGTTAAAAGTAAACGGTAAAACCTATCAGGACGGAAATACCTCAAATTTGATTTTTAATGTTCCATTTGTTGTTTCTTATGTCTCTCAATTTATGACCTTATTGCCGGGTGATGTGATTTCAACAGGGACACCTGCAGGTGTTGGACTCGGATTTAATCCACCAATATATTTAAAACCAGGGGATGTTATGGAGGTTGGAGCTGATTACTTGGGTGAACAACGTCAGGAAGTAATAGCCTATCAAAAACACAAATAATTTACCATGCGTATTGATGCTCATCAACATTTTTGGCTTTATAATCCTGTAAAGGATGCTTGGATTACTCCTGAGATGGAGGTTATTCAAAGGAATTTTCTGCCTAATGATATTTCCGGAACGATGAAATCTCAAGGATTTGATGGCGTGGTTGCGGTTCAGGCAGACCAATCCCATCAAGAAACAGAATTTTTAGTTGAGTTATCTCAAGCTTATGCTTTAATCAAAGCTGTGGTAGGATGGGTAGACTTAAGGTCAGAACAAGTCGAAGAACATCTTGAAAAGTTTTCGACCCATACCGTAATTAAGGGGTTTCGACATATTGTAGAAGGAGAGGAAGACCCTGATTTTCTTAATAGGGACGAATTTCTTAGGGGAATTAAGGCTTTAACAAAATTCAATTATACCTATGATTTGCTAATTCGTCCACGCCATTACCAGAGTACGCTGAAATGTGTGGCAGCAAACCCGGAGCAAGCTTTTGTGTTGGATCATATTGCTAAACCAGCAATAAAATCTCGAGAATTTTCAGATTGGGCTAAATTTATTGAGGAGTTAGCTGAGTATGAAAATGTTTATTGCAAGATATCCGGTTTAGGTACTGAAGCAGATTGGAAGCATTGGGAATTAGATCATTTTACTGAATACCTGGATCATGTTATTTCTTGCTTTGGCAAAAATAGACTGATGTTTGGGTCTGATTGGCCCGTTTGTTTACTTGTGGGTAGTTATGAGGATACTTTGAATATTGTTAATCATAGACTAGCTAATTTTAATGCAGACGACCTCAAAGGATTTTGGGGCGGTAATGCAGTGAGATTCTATGGTTTAAAATAGATTATATGAATTTAAATTTAAAAGATAAAGTAGTATTGGTAACCGGTGGAGCCAAAGGAATAGGGAAAGGAATTGTGGAACTTCTTGCACATGAAGGGGCAATTCCTGTGATTATTGGCAGAAAGCAAAAGGATAATCTCAATGTTGAAAAGGAACTTTTGACAAAGGGATTTAAATCACTAAGTATCCAAGCAGAATTAACTAATCCCGAGGACTGTAAGAAAGCCGTAGATCAAGTTCTTGATAAACTTGGTAGAATTGATGCATTAGTTAATAACGCAGGGTTAAACGACGGGGTGAGTTTAGAAAAAGGTGATTATGATTCTTTTGTCAAATCTCTCCATAACAGTCTGATTCATTACTTTTTAATGGCTCACTATTGTCTTCCTGAGCTCAAGAAAAATAAAGGAAGCATTTTAAATATATCATCTAAGACTGCGGAAACAGGACAAGGTGGAACTTCAGGCTACGCAGCCTCGAATGGTGGGAGAAATGCTTTAACAAGAGAATGGGCAGTAGAATTATTACCATACGATATCCGCGTAAACGCAATTGTTGTTGCCGAATGTATGACACCGCAATATGAAAGTTGGATCCAAACCCTTTCTAATCCCGAAGAAACTTTAAAGAAAATTACAAGTAGAATTCCATTGGAAAACAGGATGACTACTGTTGAGGAAATAGCAAATATGGCTGCATTCTTAATTTCTGACTGTTCCAGCCATACCACTGGTCAATTAATTCATGTAGATGGTGGTTATGTTCATCTTGATAGAGCTTTAATAAATGATTAAGAATTTATAGTCTTGAATTAATAAAAGGCATAGAG
>JBEBRZ010000135.1:0-7705 GCA_040394615.1 Sphingobacterium mizutaii | reverse complement strand
GAGCAAACATCAATCTTTTAAATGTTTTGTAGCTCAAACACTACAACAGTAGGGTGGAGTAGAAGTGAGCAGTTATGCTAAAAATTATTTGCTATATTTTCGTGTCGAGCAATTGAATAAAACTCATAAAGTAGCTTTATATTTCCCGTGCAAATGAGCGGTATTACTTGCGATAATAACTCATCGTTCCAATTTCATCATTTTATCTCTAAGAGCATTTTTAATGTTCGAAGTAATTGACCTTTTAATATCTTTTATTACATTTGTTCTGATAAACGAAAAAGGAAATGGTGTTCTTCCTTACCCAACCGCTCCGTAAGAGCTGATGACGCCTGATTAAATGAAGTGTATAACTTTTTATCAGGTATTTTATGTCAACAAGCAAACAAAAGTCATCAGTCCACAAAACAAAACTTCAGGTTATTATTTTTTTTAGGCGATTCCCTGCCATAGTCTTTATTTCCAAATGGCTATTGATTTGCTCGATAATTGGAGTCTGCATAGGAAGTGCCTCCGCCGGATTTTTAAAGTCTTTGGATTGGGCAACCAATTTCCGTGAAAACCATCTCTGGTTAATTGCATTATTACCGATTGTCGGTTTTTTAATTGGTTTACTTTACCATTATTATGGAAAAGACGTTGAAGGAGGCAATAACTTGCTTATAGACCAGATTCATGAGCCTAAGCAAATCATTCCTTTTCGTATGGCTCCTTTTGTATATATCGGAACCATTGTTACTCATTTTTTTGGTGGATCAGCTGGACGAGAGGGGACCGCTCTGCAAATGGCGGCAGCTATTGCCGACCAATTCAGCAGGCCTTTTCGTCTTTCCATAAATGATCGGCAGATTTTAATTATTGCAGCCGTGTCTGCGGGTTTTGGGTCTGTATTTGGCACTCCAATAGCAGGTGCAATTTTCGGACTGGAATTTTTTCTGATTGGTCGAATCCGTTACGATGCTATATTTCCTGCATTTATAGCTTCTATCATAGCCGATCTGGTCACTAAACTCTGGCAGACACATCACACCCATTACCATATTGACTTTATTCCGGATATATCTTTTTTAAACATTATATACGCCATTGTTGCCGGAATTATTTTTGGATTATGTGCCGCACTGTTCAGCAAAGCGATGCTTAAGGCCGGAGCATTTTTCAAATCAAAGATTGCTTATCTCCCCCTGCGTCCTTTGATCGGGGGTATTATTGTAGCATTGGCAGTGTGGACTCTCGGAACAAGCAGGTACATCGGTCTAGGTATTCCAACAATCTTAGAGGCTTTTGATCATCAATTACCTGCTCAGGACTTTGCTTTAAAAATGGTCTTCACTGTTCTTACTCTATCTGCAGGTTTTAAGGGTGGAGAAGTAACACCCTTGTTCTTTATAGGTGCTACATTGGGAAGTGCTATCAGCTTCTTTCTGCCGCTTCCTGTCGGCCTTTTAGCCGGAATGGGATTTGTGGCGGTTTTCGCAGGTGCTACAAATACACCACTAGCTTGCACACTGATGGCAATGGAGTTATTTGGAATGGAATGCGGGGTATATGTTGCTATTGCTTGTGTAGTTGCTTATTTATTATCGGGACACAATAGCATATACAGCAAACAGAAGATTGGGGAGCCTAAAAACCGTAGATTTTCAAGTCAAATTGAAAAAAGAATAAACGAATTATAAACAATTAAGGAAATGATCTATACCGACCATTTCCTTTTTATGCTTAAAAAACGATATTTCGATTATCTTTCTAATCCATTTCTACCAACTCTCGCTTCTTAACGCCAACCTAATTCAGGAGCGACATGTTCTAGAATAGCTGATAATACATGCACATTATAATCAACTCCCAATGTATTAGGAACTGTTAAAAGCACAGTGTCTGCTTCTTGAATTGCTTCATCTTTCGCCAGTTCTTTGATGAGTTGGTCAGGCTCGGCTGCATAACTTCTTCCAAAGATTGCCCGCTTATTTTTTTCGATAAAACCAACCTGGTCATGACGATTTGATTCTTGTCCAAAATAATAATGATCCTGCTCATTGACCAATGCAAAGATAGATCGACTTACCGAAACACGCGGTTCACGTTGATGACCTGCCTTCTTCCAGGCTTCTTTATATAATCTGATTTGTTCGGCTTGCTGTACATGGAAAGGTTGCCCACTTTCGTCCTCTTTCAAGGTAGAACTTTGCAGGTTCATCCCATTTTCTGCAGCCCAAATAGCCGTAGCATTCGAACCCGCACCCCACCAGATCCGATCTCTAAGTCCTGCGGAATATGGCTCCAGGCGTAATAACCCTGGAGGATTGGGGAACATGGGTGAGGGATTAGGCTGAGCAAAACCAACTCCCTGCAATTTATCCAAAAACTCCAGCCCCTTCCTGCGTCCCATATCTGCATCGGTTTCGCCTGCTGCAGGCTCATATCCGAAGTAGCGCCAGCCATCAATAACTTGTTCCGGTGAACCTCTACTGATACCCAACTGCAATCGACCGCCGGCAATTAAATCTGCCGCTCCGGCGTCTTCGACCATATATAATGGGTTTTCATAACGCATATCAATAACACCCGTTCCAATTTCTATTTTACTTGTTTTAGCTCCGATTGCTGATAATAATGGAAAGGGCGACCCTAATTGAGCCGCAAAGTGATGGACACGAAAATATGCGCCATCCAAACCTATCTCTTCGGCAGCAACAGCCAAATCAATGGACTGCAGCAAAGTATCAGCTGCCGATCGAGTTTGATATGAGGAATGATTTCCCCAATGACCAAACGATAAAAATCCTATTTTCTTCATTAATCAAATTTACCTATTCTAAAGATAGTATTTATTGATCTATGGTAATAAGTATCAGCCGAAAAGACAAGCAGATGGAATTAATAGCGAACCAATCTTTTATCACTATTTCCATCTCCCGGGGAAGCATTTACCCATTTCATTTCTTTATTGGTCAGTTTAGTGATGGTATACTGTTCAGTATAAACTTTATCTTCTCGGTACATCGTAATTAAGGTTTTATCATTACTTATTACATACGTCCAATTGATAGTTGTATCACTATTCGAGAGTGCATTATATATCACTTTTACACAGGTATTATCGGGGTTAAAGGCATAAGTTATCGACCCGTCCAAAATAAGGTTTGGATCATCGTTAGCTTCACTCCATCTACCATTGAGCAGCTCAATTGCTATCTGTTCTTCTTTTTTGCAAGAGAAAAACAAGAAAACAGGGATAAAAAACAAAAAGTAAAGGCTTATTCTTTTCATAATAATTGATTTGTATTTATAATAAAATACGCTTTAACAAAATAGGTTGCTACAAATTGACTAAGAAATTTTTTACCTTCTTATGCCGTTGTTTAATATTACGTGAGTTCCTAATATTCACTTTTTACCGTTTAATACTTAACTGTTCATTATCGAATAGATATTGTCCGAAATCGAACAGTTGGAAGTAATCGATAACTTGTAATAAATTGGTTTACAACACATTATATTTCTTGAGCGGTTACTGTAAAAGTTCAGAGAATTAGCGAATTAGACGAATTTCGTCATAGGCAAATTAGAACTAATCATAAAAATTATGATAAAGAATCATTTAAAAATAGCTCGACGAAGCTTACTAAAAAACAAAAGCTTTTCGGCCATTAACATCATCGGACTGGCTATTGGTATGACTGCAGTACTTTTGATTTCTCTCTGGGTTCAGAATCAATTTCTGTACGATAATTTCTATCCCAATCAGGATAATATCTATAAACTCATGTACCGCACTGATAAAAATGGATCTGTCAATATACATGACATTACAATGTCAGCTGCCGCTCCTGCTCTTGAAGAACAATTTCCGGAGGTAGAACATGCAGCAAGGGTTTTATGGACAGAAGACGTTCTGTTCACTCATAATGATATAAATTTAAAAGCTAAAGGAATCCCTGTTGATGCGAGCTTCCTGGATATCTTTGATTTTCCAATTCTACAAGGAACAAAAAATAAGATGTTGGATGAACCTAACAGCATCGTTTTAACAGCAGGATTAGCACAAAATCTTTTCGGGAATGAAGACCCTATGAATAAGACTATTATCCTAAAAAACGAATTGGCATATAAAGTAACAGGAATAATTAAAGATCTGCCTAGCTATACCGGATTCGACTTTAAATATCTTATACCAATTGAATCAGAACGAGCAAAATCATTAAATAGCTGGAATTCCAATGCACTTATTACTTACCTGTCTTTAAAAGAAAATACAGATGTTCAGGCCTTTAACCAGAAGATAAAGCCTCTTGTTAGACAGAATGCTGCTTATCTAGAGTGGACATCGGTATTTCTTTACCCTATGTCCGAATGGCATCTATACTCCAATTTTGAAAACGGTATTCCCACTGGTGGTAAAATAGAAAGAGTACGCCTGGTTGCCGGAATTGGTTTATTGATTTTACTGATTGCCTGTATTAATTTTATGAACCTGAGCACTGCCAGAAGTCAGAAACGAAGCAAAGAAGTGGGCGTGCGGAAAGTAATTGGCGCAACCAAGAAAACTTTGGTCAGTCAGTTTCTATTTGAATCTATTCTATTGGCTTTTATAGCTGGAATAGTGTCCATTGTGTTGACAATTTTCTTTTTACCGCTTTTCAACAGCGTATTGGATAAACCTTTAGATGTAGACTGGACAAATCCTATGATCTGGGGAATAGGTCTTGCTTTTATTTTGATCACAGGATTTCTTGCAGGAATCTATCCGGCTTTTGTTCTTTCTTCATTCCAACCTGTTAAGACATTAAAAGGTGTGACCCGTAAACCGCATCGTTTATTTAATCTACGTGAAGGTTTGGTGGTGGTTCAGTTTGCAATCGCTGTTTTCCTTATAATGGCCACTTTGGTCATTCGTCAGCAAGTTAAATTTGGAGGCGAACGAGAAATAGGCTACCAAGCAGCCCAACTAATTGAGGTACCTTCTGAAGGAGAAATTGATAAAAATTACGAAGCGATTAAAGCCGAATTAATCAATAACGGATTGGCAACGAGTATTACTCGAACGCGTTCATGGACAATTGCAGAAAGTTATGGTTCTTCCGGAGGAAATTTCTCTTGGGAAGGTGCAACACCGGAACAAGTAAGCAATAGTTTTTTTAAACTCGCCCATGCAGAAAGTGACTTCGTGAAGACTTTAGGTCTTACCTTGTTGGAAGGCCGAGATATTGATTATGCCCACTCCCCCGCTGATAGTACCTCAATATTGTTAAACGAAACGGCTGTTAAACGAATGGGGTTGGAGAACCCCGTTGGTAAATATCTCAAGTGGGGAAGTGAGATATTTACTATTGTAGGAATTATCAATGATTATATTACGGACTCCCCCTATGAAGATGTACAACCTTTGTTAATCACAGCAAGCGATCAATACATGTTTAACATTGTGATCCGAACTAATCCACAGCTTCCTATGTCGAAGAACTTAGAGGGTATTGAAAAAATTATAAAGAAATTTAATCCTGCATATCCATTCTTCTCGAAATTTGTAGATGAACAATATGCTAAGAAGTTTCAGGACGAGAAACAGATGGGAACATTGGCGTTTATATTTTCGCTTTTGGCTATTTTTATATCCTGTTTAGGACTCTTTGGTCTTGCTTCTTATATTGCCGAAACCCGTATCAAAGAAATTGGTGTCCGCAAAGTACTCGGCGCTTCCGTTACAGGAATATGCAGCATGCTCTCCAAGGACTTTATCAAGTTGGTTATCGTCTCTTTGCTTCTCGCCTCCCCAATTGCATGGTGGGCATTAAACAAATGGTTAGATGGATTTACCTATCATATCGATATGCAATGGTGGATGTTAGCTCTTGCCGGCGGAATTGCCATTAGCATAGCCTTGCTAACAGTAAGTTCTCAATCTATAAAAGCTGCCTGGAAGAACCCTGTGGACAGCTTACGAGATGAATAAATAAGAGTAATGTATGAAATAAAGAGCCGGATCAAAACTTAAAATTTTGATCTGGTTTCTTTTTTAAAGAGCTGTAAACGCTCTTCATAAACCTCTTTTTTATGCTCGTTTCTTCTTACGGCTATCAGATGATAAAGAACAAAATTTATGATAATAATTGAAGGAACAGCTAGGCCATATACTAAACATCGTATGTACTTTTTCATTATGGTTTGTTTTGTATGAACAAATTTCCCAAAAACTAGCTCCATAGGAGCCTTACAGCTTTAATAATCATTTATGGTTTCTTTTATATAGCTTAGTAGAAGTCATTCTTAGCATCTGCCAATTATATTCCCAATAATAATTTATCTGGATTATAAACATCCTGATAGAGTATCAAACCAAAGAATTAGACGATAAGACTCAAACTTTTCGTATAATCGTAAAATTAAACCATTGTTATAAACTAATTATTGATTTCTTGATTATTCGTTATGCTTGATCCATCAAAATATAGGGTTCTTAAAACAAAATTGAGATTATTTTATCTGATAGTACTCATTCTTGCTTTTCAGTCCTGTAAGGAGAATATAAAAGGGAAAGATGAAAAGCAGATAGAAAAGGTTGAAACCGACGATACTGTTCAAAGAAGCTTGTCAAGTCAGCTAAGACAGATCGATCCTGGTAAGGTATATACTGATACCGTTGAATTTATCAATGCCAATTATGATTACGATTATTGGTTTATAAATACCATAAAGAAGGGTGATACTGTTTCTTTCATTATTGATAAAGAATATGATTTTAGGCACGGAGAAAAATTAGAAATCAGTTGGAAAATAGATAGTATCTGGATCGCCGGCGATGGTGAGCGGCTCGATTTTGCTGAATGGCTAGTATCCGTTAAAAGATTGCACTCTACAAACCTACCCCAGTCATTGCCATTGAAACAATTCCCGGTAACTGATTCTACTAGCTTTGACCAATTGGAAGCACTGAAAATAGCTGATCAGAATTTTCCGGGAAGCATCAAATCTCAGCTTGAAGGAACAGATAAAAAGAATTTTAGCTTGAATTATTCTCTTCCTTTTTCTAATCATTTTACTACCGTAGTAATAACCTATCAGAACGGTGATCATGAACTGTTTACAACCTTACTTACCTTAGACAGAAACAACAAAATCATTAACACATTGGACATTGCTTACGATGAGATCGCCGAATCAGCTTTCCGAAAAATCAGTGTAATTAATAGAGAAAATATCGAGGTGACAAGCTGGAATTACATGAGCGAAGTTCCAGAAAAGACGATCGAAAGATATAAAGTGAAATCTGATGGAACAATCCAACAGGTTACATCGCCGTAGAGGTTTAATTAACATGAAACAACCTCTATCTTTTTGATAAAGCTTGAGAGAATCTAAATCCCTACTCATCCCTTAAGCTGTTCACTGGATTGGCCATGGCAGCTTTAATGGATTGATAACTAATCGTAATTAGGGTTATCGATATAGTTAGAAATGCCGTTATTGCAAAGATCTCCCAACCGATATCTATTCTGTAGGCGTATTTGCTTATATATTCATCTAAAAAAACAATTTATCTGCCACTGTTTGAATACACTGACTAACAACATATTAAAATACACTTATTTAGTAAAACCGTTCGTTTTCGGACATTTATCGTCCAAAAACGAACAACTAGATTTTACTAGAATTTTTTATAGTTTTTTAGTTAGCCTTCTAAGAAATATGGTTGATTTGGTAG
>JBEBRZ010000134.1:0-7725 GCA_040394615.1 Sphingobacterium mizutaii | reverse complement strand
ATCCCTTAAACTATCTACCGGATTAGCTCTGGCAGCTTTCAAAGCTTGCCAGGCAATTGTGCTCCAGGCGATTCCAATGGAGATCACTGCTGCTAGTAAGAACATCCACCATTGTATCTCAATTCGGTAAGCATAGGTTTGCAACCAATTGTTCATCACCCACCATGCAATAGGGGCGGATACGACAAAGGCTATCAATACTAGTTTGATGAAATCTTTAGAAAGTAAAAGAATTATGCTACTCACAGAAGAACCGAGAACCTTTCTTATACCGATTTCTTTTACCCTTCGATTGATTGTTAATAGTGCCAATGCAAATAGCCCTAAACAAGAAATCACAATGGCAATACTGGTTCCGCTAATAACAATTTTAGAGAATGTTTTTTCACTCTGATATAGGTTTTGGGTATTTTCATCCAGGTAGGAGGCTAAATTATTAGCCTTTGGATTAATACTTTTCCATATATTCTCAACCTTCGCCAAAGTTTCACCTAGTTGCTTTGTCTCCACTCTCACAAAAATATATTCAACATTAAAAACATTAGGATTGATAGAGATTGTCAATGGTTCTACTACAGACTTTAAATCCTGAAAATTGAAATTGTCCATAACACCTATTACCAATGACTTTCCATTCAGCTCTAAAGTCTTTCCGAGGATTTTATCTTCACCGCCTAATTGTGCAGCCATCTGTCTATTGATGATGACAGCATTCGTATCACTACCAAAGGAGCGATCAAAATCACGACCTTTCAGTAATTTAATATCTAGAGTTTTCAGATAGTCATAATCAACGCGCATGTAGTTTGTAATAATTTCTTTATTGTCATGTTCAAATCCAAACATACTACGCTGTAAACTACCATCTCTCCCAAGACCGATGTTATTGTCCGATCCGCTAACATATTTTACCCAAGGTTGTTGTTCAAGTGCAATTCGCATCCTGTTCAAGGCATCCTCTTTATCAATTCCTTTCCCGATAGGGATACTAATTACTTCATTTTTATTAAGTCCAAGAGGCTTTTTTGAGAGATAATTCAATTGTGAGCTGATCACTATGGTTGCCATTATCAACGTAATAGAAATAACAAATTGTAAAACCGTTAAGGAGCTTCTTAAATTTGAAGTCTTTATTTTCGATGAACCTTTTAAGGAATCAATGATATTTGTTCTTGCTATTTTTAAAGCAGGAAGTCCTCCGGCAATTAAGGTTAAAATGAAAAATATGGTAAAGAAAATGATTAGATTGTTGACATTGAATAAAGAGGTAATCGTTAATTGATAATTCATGCTGGCATTATATTCAGGAAGAATGAAATAGGCTAATCCTAATCCCAGAAGTAACGCTAATATGCAGAGTGTTAAAGACTCCATCCACAATTGTTTAACAATATCCCAGGTGGTGCCTCCCAAAGTTTTACGTGTTCCGATTTCTCTATTCCTACTGATGGAATTTGCTAAAGAAAGATTTATAAAATTAGAAGCTGCAATAAATAAAATCAACCCTGATATCAATAACATGATCCATGGAAAATTTGCTGAAATTCCTTCGCCGAATGAAAAGTCATTTGTATGGAGTTTTGCCAAAGGGAGCAGGTGGAAGCTAAAATAATTGCCATTTACGTCAGGTTTACCTCCATCACGTTTTAATCGATCGATATTAATCTTAAAATATTGTTCTGCAAATGCTTTTGTCTCTTTAGTAAATGCAGCATCATTTATTTTTTCTCCTTTTACTTTGACAAAAACTTCATGGTTTTGGTTATCCCATAGATTTAATAACTGTTGGTATCCATAAATATTTTCGAAGCGTAATAGTGTTTGAAATTTAAGGCTTGAGTTGGCGGGGATATTCTCCAATACGGCGGAAATAGTCTTTGCTTGCCACTGTCCGTCAATATTAACCTGAATTTGATTCCCTATTACATCAGTATCTTCAAATAGGTTTTTTGCCATGGCCTCCGTAATCACAATATCATCCAACTCAGCTAGGGATTTTGTGTTTCCGGAGATAAATGGAAAGCTAAAGATGGAGAGGAAGTCTGCATCCACGAACCTGCTGGAAGAAGCGAATTCCTTTTCACCATTTTTAAGGATTACATTACCATTCTTTACGCGTGTTATTGACTCAATACTCGGTATAGAAGCCTTCATAGTAGGAGCCAGAGGAACCGGCATCGACGAAGTATTCTTCAGACCTGTTTCCGGTTCGGAACTGAAATATAACATGGCAATCCTATCACTATCCCGATGAAATTTATCATAGGACAATTCAAACATAGCTGTCAAAAATAAAATTGTCGCAGCAGCTATTGCAATCGCCAATCCCGAAATATGAACGATACTCAAAGATTTGGCCTTTAATATAGATCTAAAAGTGGTTTTTAACATAATCTATTATTTAGATAATATACATTGATAGTAGTTAGTATTAAGTATTTAGTAGTTAGACTTTTAATAGAGTTAATCTAGCGTTCTATAGCTGATTTGAGCATCCTAGTCTATTCATTAAATCATTGTTCAAAAAACAAAGCTATTTCCACTTTTCGAGGTCTAAATACTAAATACTCTCTACTAAATACTAATCCTACTCATCCCTCAAGCTATCCACCGGATTCGCTTTAGCGGCAAAGTAAGTTTTTGACATCAACACCATTGATGCAACAGTAAACAATCCGATGGCAGCGAGAATGAATATCCACCAGGAAAGAGTGGTTTTATATTCAAAATCATTAAGCCATTCATGCATGAAATACCATGCAATTGGAATAGCAATTAATGTAGCAATCACAACCAATAGCATCAGATTCTTCAGCAACAAAAAGATGATTTGACTTATTGTTGCGCCAAGAACTTTTCTTATGCCAATTTCTTTGATCCTCTGGTTTGTGATAAATACTGCCAGACCGAATAATCCTAGTGAAGCAATAACTATAGATAAAGCAACTGCCCAATTAAGGAGTTTAGCTAAGTTTTGCTCCGTCTTATAAAAACCCGCAATCATCTCGTCGACAAATTGATATTCAAAAAGATCGTCAGGATATAATTTTTTAAAATCTTTTTCAATTTTTGCGATTGCTCCTTTCCAGGATTCGGGATGATTCTTATCCAAAGCAACGTGCATTATATAGCCGGTCTTCATACTGAAATACATCGTTGGTTTTACGGCTTCATGGGCAGATGCCACATTGAAATTCTTCATCACTCCAACGATCGTCATGCTGCCATTATTAAAAGTTTTTCCAAGAGCATCCTCCGGATTTGTAATACCCAACAGCTCCAACATTTTTTCATTTACCATACTCTCGGATAAGCTGTCTAATACTCTTACATTCCTACCTGCAACCAAAGGAATGTTATAAACTTTAATAAAATTTTCATCTCCATTTCTGGCATCGAAAGTGATATTTTTTTCCTTTCCTTCGCCTTGGTCATAGGATAATCCCGACGTCATCCAGCCATTGAAAGCGGGGGATTGATTCCCAAAGCTAATCGCTCTTATTTCAGGATATTTTTCTAATTCTGTTTTTAATGTTTTTCCTCTTTGGTTCTTATCAAATTCCGGAATATAAAAAGTAATAATAGCATCCTTCGTAAAACCCATATCCATATTAACTGCATAATGAATTTGTTTTGAAACAACTAATACGGCAATTAAGAAAACCTGTGCCAGTACAAACTGAAAAACGGTAAGTCCTTTTCTAACCCAGGAACTTCTGCTCAGGTTACTGTTTTTAGAAGCCTGATTCTTTAACGCCATCACCGGAGAATATCCGGTTAATACCCAGGCAGGGTAGAAGCCGGCAATGCAGGTAATCACGATTAATTGCACGATTAAGTAAGCTATTATTTCCAATACCGGAATACTTTTAATATTGAAACCCTTAGGTAAGAATCCTTCAAAAGCATGAGTTAATAAAGGAAGAAATAGGATAGAAAGTAATGTTGCAATTCCGGCGACCAAAAATGTCTCTAACAAAAACTGTCGTACCAGACTGGATTTCTTTCCTCCCAAAGTTTTTCTAATTCCTACCTCTTTAGCTCTTTGTGTAGATTGTGCGGTGGATAAATTGATGAAATTAATAGCACCCAGACTCAGAAGAAACACCGCCAATAAAATTAAATTCCGTAATGTGGAAGATTTAACTGCATTAGCATTAAGTGCTGGATTGAAGTGCACATCGCTTAAAGGTTGTAATTCAAATTTATCTTCCCAAGCCCCTTCCACAGCTTCTTTATTCTTCTTTAAAATCTGATCAATTGCAGATTCAATTTTCTTGGGAGAAGTTCCTTCATGTAATAATAATAAGCATTGTTTTCCACCATTATAACTGTTCCATGCATCCCAATTATTAGACTCTTTCAAAGATTGATTGTTGGCGATTGTGGCAACAGAGATATATCCACTGTATTTAAAGTCTGAGTTCTCCTTCATATCGGCCACAACAGCCCCTACCTGAAGGTTAATGCTATCTGAAAACAAGACAACCTTTCCAATCATATCAGCTACAGACATATTTGGGAAATACCTCTCCGCATTGCTCTCATTGAGGACAATTTGGTTAGGCTCTTTCAATGTATTTAATGATCCGGCGAGTACTTTGTGAGGGTATATCTGAAAGTACTGTTCGTTGGTATATAGCAACCCCTTTTCTTTTTGGAAAAGTTGATATTTATCCGAATGGTCCTGTTGAATTTTAAGGTTAGTTTGCCAAAGTTCCAATATGGGAACCACCGCGTCCACACCAGTAAGGTCAACCTCCATTTCACGAATCATCGGAATCAATATCGCATTTCCTTTGTATCCACCATTACTGATCACCCTATATACCCGATCGCCATGAGGTAGATGTTTATCAAAACTATATTCATATCTAATCATCAGGAAGATGATTAATGTAGCACAAATTCCTATTGCAAGGCTTATCACACTGATAGATGATATCAACAAGTTTTTCCGCAGAAAACGCCAAGCCGTTTTAAAATGATTTTTTATCATGACATTTTTTAGATAATATACATTGATAGTATTTAGTATTTAGACTTTAAGGTGGTTAATCTAGCGTTGTGTAGCTGATTTGAGTATCATAATCATTCATTAAATCATAGTTCATAAAACAAAGCTATTTCCACTTTTTGAGCTCTAAATACTAAATACTCTCTACTAAATACTAATCCTACTCATCCCTCAAACTATCCACCGGATTCGCTTTTGCGGCTTTTAGGGCTTGATAACTCACGGTAGCTAAAGCTGCGGTTATAGCAATTAAACCACCAAGAATAAAAGGAATTCCTGTTATCTCGATTCGGTATACAAAATCCTCTAGCCATTTATTAGATGCCCACCAAACAATGGGTGATGCGATCAGAATAGCAATGAATATCATTTTTACAAAATCTTTCGAAAGCATTCCAACGATCCCGGAAATTGAGGCTCCTAAAACTTTTCTAATACCAATTTCCTTCGTTTTTTGAAAGGCTGTAATAGTGGCTAATCCAAATAAACCAAGACAACTCAATAAAATAGCGATAGCTGTACTGGTATTCGTTAATTTATAAAGCTGTTGTTCTTTTTTATAAAAATTAAGGATGGCATCGTCGAAGAACTTGTAATCAAAATTATCCTCAGGAAAAAATTGGGTCCATTCCTTTTTTATATTAGCAATTATCGCTTGCCAATCTTTTTCATTTGCCGGGTTCAAACGAATACTATACGAGTTTAGTTCATAATTATTCATCATGAGTGCTACCGGTTCAATGGAAGTATAAAAATCACGGGAATGGAAATCTTTCATAACTCCAACAATTGGAAATTCAAAACCTTTTTGTCCTACTATTTTTCCAATAGCTTCTTGTGGGCTTTTAAATCCAAAAGTCCTGAGAGCAGTTTCATTGATTATAAAACTATTTGTCGTATCGGAAGCATGAAGGTTTTCACCGGCTAAAAGTTTAAGATTGTAAAACTTGATATAATCAGTATCAATAAATTTTTTCGCCACTATTGCATTAAGGGGCGTTGGGTTTTTATCATCTTTATATAAAAAAGCAGTGCTGTTTATCATAGGGCTTAATGGTGGGGAACCCATAGACATTTCCATCACTCCGGGAATTTTTCTGATCTCTTCAGCTAATGTTTTTTTCTTAACATTGAAGTTCTCCGTCTTGCGTAGTTTATATGGAATATCAACTATAAGTACAGCGTCTTTACTAAAACCAAGATCCTTATGGATGGTATATTGTAATTGTTGACCTATGATTATTGCTGCAACGATAAAAACCTGAGCAATGATAAATTGAGAAACAATTAATATTTTCCTCGGATTAAAATTATTTTTCCCAATACTTAAAGTCCCTTTATTTCTAAAAGTATCAATGGCATTAACCTTACTGATTAGCCAGGAGGGGTATAAGCCTGCAGAAAGTAAGGTGAATACTAACATACCCGTAATAAATAGGGTGAAAACTTTAGGGTTATTAAATTCACGTGCATGCTGACCAATTAATTCTCCCATTAAACCCAGACCTAAACGCGATACAAAAATGCTGGCAATCAAAGCAAGGACTATGATAATGGCAGTTTCCATCATCATTTGAAGAATAAGACTTCCCTTTGTTCCTCCTAGTGTTTTCCGAATGCCAATCTCTTTATACCGTTGTGGTATTTGAGCAGTAGTCAGATTGATATAATTAATACATGCTAGAATTAATAGAAATACAGCAATACCTATGAGACCATAGATAACCGTTTTACTTGTTTTGTCTAAATTATACTCTTCAAGATAATTTGCAAAATGAGATTCTTTGAGCGGAAGTAATTCAATTTTCTTTTCGAATTTAAACGGGGGTTTAATTTCTTTTATGTATTCTTCTGTTTTCTTCGTTAAGATATTGTTGATTTGAGCAAAAGCACTTTCTATTTTGACCTTGTTTTCTGCTTGGATATAGACCCTATCTGAACCACTTGTATTAGTCCATTCGGTGATTTTATTGTCTCTTTCTCTTTTTTGAAGTTGAATAAATTCTTGACCATTAAATTCGCTAGGGTAATCTAAAGAAGAAACAACTCCCGTAACTACTTTACTTAAGGAATCAGAATAAATTAATGTTTTACCGATTATCTGATCATAATGAGTATTTGGAAAATAAAGTTTTGCTCGCTCTTCTGTTAAGACAACATTATTGGGACTCGATAATGCACCTTTTTTATTTCCAGCTAACCAGGTATAAGATACCATATCGAAATAGGAATCCTCTGTTTGAACAATCTGATTATCAAAACTCAGTTCTTCAATACGATTAGGTTGATTACCATCTCCTGGAATAATCACATTTTCCGTATAAAATTTAAATACTGCTACGGTCCTATCTAAAGAACTTACTTCATCCCTAAGGGCAAAATAAATTGGTCTAGAAACACCACCACTCCAAGTTGCTTCATCGTCTTCGAACTTTAATCTACTTACAATCCGATAGATATTTTCCCTGTCCTGGATATCTTTTTCATAGCTCAGCTCATAATTCACAAACTTAAAAATCACCCAACAAGAACTGATTCCTATAGTCAATCCCAAAATATTGAGAAACGTAAATAATGAGTTTCTCTTGAGATGCCTGATGCTATTTTTTAATAATAATCTAAACATATAATGAAATTTTGGGCAGACACTTTCATCTAAATACTCTTTATCAAACTATGCAGAGTCTATTGTCTGTTGTCTTATATCT
>JBEBRZ010000133.1:0-7780 GCA_040394615.1 Sphingobacterium mizutaii | reverse complement strand
CATATGACCCCGAGTTGTTGCCTAATGGTGATACGCTCAAACAGCTATTAGCTAGGTCGAGACACCTCCTGTTCAAGCATCCAAGCCGATGGTCGGAAAGCCAAAAACGCCGTGCAGAACTGCTGTTCATCAGGTTTCCCAAGCTAAAACAGGCTTATGATCTTGGAGTTGCCTTAGGTGACATCTTCAATAAATGCAGGGATAAAAAAGTTGCTTTCACAAAGTTAGGACTGTGGCACAATCCCTCCGAAATACCCAGGCAGAAAATCTTCCGACCATAAGTGGCTTTTGCCCGCGTTTTTCTATTTCTTTTTCTTAAAAAGTTTCTTAAACTGTTTCTTGAATTTGGCTCTGAGTGAAACAGAACTGGAATCTACATAGCCATAACCATAGCCATAACCATAGCCATAACCATAACCTCTGGCAAAGTCAACATCGTTCAGCACAACAGCCATATTCTTCAGCTTACCATCTTCATAAAGTTCCTTAGGAACATTTAATAAACGTCTATCCAAATAATTTGCACGTGTTACATAAACTGTTAAGTCTGCAAATTCAGAAATTAATAAGGTATCTGTCACTAATGAAACCGGCGCAGTATCTACAAGAACATAATCATAGTTTTGACGACCATATTCAACCACTTCTTTAAAATGACCGTTCATTAATAACTCTGCTGGATTTGGAGCAATATATCCGGAATAAATAATATCAAAATCATAAGGAGCCGGTTTATGGATAATAATATTCTCAACAGGCATCTCAGGATTAATCAAGTACTGCGTAATACCAATATTAGTATGTTGTAAGTGCGATAAACCTAAATAATCCAATACTTTTGGGGAACGAATATCCGCACCAATCAATAACACTTTCTTTCCTGACATGGCTAAAATGCGTGATAGATTAGTAGCTACAAAAGACTTGCCCTCACCTGATGTAGTCGAAGTCACAAAGATAACTGCCGAATCTTTCTTAGCTCCTAACATAAAGGCAATATTCGTTCGTAAAATACGGAAGGCCTCCGCTAGAGATGATCGATCATTATCCTTCACCACTGGATCATCGGAAGCAGGAATCTCTCCTAAAATTGGAGCATTAAATTTCTCTTCAATATCTTTTCGCGAATGAACCTTATTATCCATAAGGAATTTTAAATAAAGTATGATAAATGGTAGAAGAAATCCAATTAACAGACTACCTAAAACCACTAATACTTTTCTAGGAGCCACTTCATTATCAGACCCATAAGCTTCATCTATGACTTTTAAAATTGCAGGTGTCGCAGCCGCTTGAATCTCGGTCTGTTCCCGTTTCTGAAGGAGGAAAAGATATAACGATTCAACTATCTGTTGTTCTCTAGAAATATCCTTAAATCCACGTTCTTGATTAGGCAATGAGTTTAATTTACCTTCAAACTTATTCTTCTGGCCCTCCAATGCATTTACATTAGATTGAAGTACTTGTCTATAATTATTTAAAGAGGACCGTAATGAAGAACCCAATTCATTGATGTTTTTTGTTAAGTTCTTTACAATAGGATTATCTGGGGTGGCAGATTTCAATAAATCATCTCTTTCCAAAATCAAATCATTATAACTTTGAATAGAACTCTGAATAGATTGATCGCCCAATCCAATATTAGAAGGGAGCAATGAGCCCTCATTTCCGGTAATAGCTCCTCCCATCATATCAGCCAAACGTAATTGAGTTTGGTACTCAATTAATTTCCGTTCATTCTCAGAAGCATTCTGCATATATAACTGGATCTCAGAACTCATATCGACCATATTATTCCGGTCTTTATAGTCAGCTACCTTAGAATCTGCATCTGCTAGATTTTTAGAAATCAACGCTAGTCGTGAGTCAATAAATTCGGTAGTGGCTTTAGAAACTCTTGTTTTGTCCTCAGTTACATCTTTATTATATTGATCTATTATCGAGTTAAGGATAATTTCAGCTTTACTGACATTCCTAGAATTCATCGAATAGTTCACCACATATGACTGTTTTTCTTTATTAGGAGTGATTTGAACAACATCCAAAAAATTATCGACTGCCTGATTAGTTGGAACAAAAGAAATAATTAAATCTGAATCAATTTCTTTTCCTTTTTGTGGCAATAACATAATTTGTCCTAATGGGCTTGATATTTTATTACCTAATACATATAATCTATTACCAAATTCATTATCTTCAATATAAATCTCGTTGCCTCTTTTTCGAACTACAAATTTATATTTGACTGAATCCAGTTTAGAATTATTCGGCTCTAACAATATTAATCGAACAGGGGACTGAAACTCAATAATTTCTGATGTCTTTACATTACCCTTAGAATGATAGGAAATATTTAATTTATTTTGAGCTACAACCTTTTGAAAAATTCTTCTTGATTTCATAACGTCTATTTGATCTAAAACAAACGCAGACGCAGAATTTCCTCCAGTCAAATTTGACAACTCTGTTAAACCCGCTAATTCACCACTTGCCTTGTTCTCATCTTGCAATAATATCTTAGCTGTGACATTATAGATTTTATCAGCATATCGTAAATAAATGAACGCAGCGATTAAACACAATACGATTGAAATTATAAACCATTTCCAATAAAAAGCATACTGTTCAAACAATTGCTTTAAATTAATTTCCTGATCCTCATTAACAGAAGAATTTATAGTTTTATTAGGAATGTTACTCATATAATTAATTACCTAGTTAAGACGGATATTACGGTTATTATAACACCTGCTATGGAAACAAAAATAGAGGTGTTCTGGGTATACTTAGAAGATTGAATTCTCGCCCCATTAGGTTCAACATATATAACATCGTTCTGTGCTAAATAATAAACCGGTGAATTTAAGGCATCTTTTTTAGTAAGATCTACTCTATATTCCTCTTTTTTCCCATTCTGCTCCCGAATTACCATTACATTATTTCTCACTCCATTTATAGTTAAATCCCCTGCCATTCCAATTGCTTCTAATATGGTAATCCTATCATTTGAAATTGGGAATGAACCCGGATTCTTAACCTCTCCCAATACAGTAACCCTAAAATTTCTTACCTCCATACTAATTCCCGGATCGACAATAAATTTAGCTACTTCATTTCTTAAAAATTCCATTGCTTGCGTCCTAGTTTTACCTGCCAATTTAACTTTCCCTAACTTAGGAAAATCAATATCTCCATTTACATCAATAGCATAAGTAGGAATAAATGGATTGGTAGTCTGCAGTGTCCCCGTTTGGTATGGTGAGGTTTGATTAAAGGGGGTTGTTGCTCGAATATCATCAGCTGTTACCGAAATAGCTAAGATATCTCCTGGTTGCAATTTAGGAGCATTTAACTCATATGAGGTGTTTAAAGTTGTAGAATCAGGTTGAAAGTAAACCATATCCTTTCGAGATGCACAAGATGTGAATAAACCTAATGCAACAATAAAGCCGAGAAGTATTCTCATAAAATTATTATTAATATTATTATTTGGTCAGAGAAACAAAAACTAGTCCAAGTTAGCTAAAAGCACAAAAATAAACTATTAATCCCAATTTTCTAATAAAAACTCACAATTGTAGGAATAAAAAATAAATAACAAATTATAATTCCCCATTTAAAAAATAATCCAATGCATATGTATAGTCATCCTTGGAAGCGTGGTCTAAGTGATGATCAGCAAAAACTAAGATTTCGCTATATTTTTCAAGAGCCTGAAATGCAGTTCCATAACCCGAAGGCACATGCAAAACTTTATTATCTTTTGCATCCAAAACCAACTTTTCAATTTCTAAATCCTGTGAAGGTTCTCCCCAATTATCGATTTTTACTAAATCTATTGCAAAAGATCCCTGAAGTACATAAAACCAACGCTGTTCGATACGATGTGCCCTCCAACCCCTCACTAATTCTAAATCCGTATTCTTGATAATATAGAAACGCTTGACCACCGACATATCAAATTCATTAACAAAGCGAATTTGCCCCCTATGATCTTTTGCTATTCCTCCTTGAATATAATTGATCATGACTAAACTTTATTTAAAACAAAGTTTTTAATAACAAAACTCTTGATGATTAAATATACAATACTTATACCAAGTAATAGGCTAACTGCATAAATTACCTGAATACTTAAATCACAATTACTTACCCAGATGACAGACAATCCTATTAAAAACTGAATAAGACCATATAAAAATGAGATTAGTAATTTATTGACTCCTGCCTCATTCCCTAAATATTGGTATAAATGTGAACGATGGGCTTCAAAGATATTTTCCTTTAAGGTTAGTCTTCGAATAATGGTCCAAACGGCATCTATTCCGTATACTGTTAAAAATAATATATAAATTAAATTACCTGTTTTGATAATTAATGCCCCCAAGGCAAATAATAAAATATAAGCAATAGCAACAGCACCTACATCCCCTGCAAAGGTTTTTGCTTTTACCCTAAAATTAAAAAAGCTGAATACCAAAACAGCTATCAATGAATAACTTAATAAACGTTGATCTACAAAATTTACTTGATCATTAACGATCATCAACAGTAAAACTACAGCTATACTATAGCAAGCAGTAATACCATTAATGCCGTCCATAAAATTATAGGCATTTATTACTCCTACTACTACAATAAAAGTAATTAATAGATAATACCATGGGAGGTTAAATAGATCCAATTGATATGCCATTAATAAGACCGAACTAAAATGTATTAATAGCCTGATCTTATTAGAAAGAGTTAATATATCATCCAAAAAGGAAACCAATGTCATTAGGGTGAGACCAAGAAAGAACCATGGATATTGATACCCTGAATAAATAAAATAAGCAATCGCTCCAAAATAAAAAATAATCCCACCACCTCTTAGCGTAATGGATGTATGAGAGGATCGGAGATTGGGTTTGTCTATAATATTATATTTATCTGCTACTTTAAAGTATAGCAACTCCAAAACAAATAATAAAATAAATAAAACTAAGTATTCCATACGAGCTATTTTATTTCTGTATTAAATGATTGAATGGTGATTTCTAATCCTTCTTCAACAGAAACCGGTAATTTATCCAACGTTAACTCTCTTTTAATTTTTGCATTGGACACCACATAAGATTCAGTCAATTTTTTCAATCGCTCAGAATTTAAGGGTAAAGACAACTTATCCCCAAGTTTTGCAAGGTTAGTTATTAATGACTTACTAATTTTCCAAACTTTAGGGTTTTTATTTAAAGTTTTTGAAATCAAAGAAACTAATTCATTTGTCGACAAAGCTTTATCATCCGAAAAGTTATAAATACCTGATTTTAAACTTTCATCTTTCAGCATTTTATCAATTAAAAAACATAGATTATCAATACTTAAGAAAGAACGCTGATTATCAAAAGAACCTAATGGCCAAGGAATTCCCTTTTTTACTATATTAAATAATAAATTAAGATTACCTTTATTCCCTGGTCCATGTATCATACAGGGGCGGATAATAAACAATCTTTTACCTTCAGGTAATTCTTTAGACAGCAAATATTCTTCAGCTTCTCTTTTTGATTTCCCATATGGAGTCAATGGATTAGCAAGAGCCTGCTCCGTTAAAACCTCACCAACTGTATCTGCTACTGCTTTTACAGAACTAAAATAAAAGAAATCTTTTATTTTAGAATCTAAAAAAACTTCGAATAACTCTATTGTTAAGTCACGATTTATTTCAAAATATTCATTAGGTAAGGAAGTATTGGAAGTATCGTGTGCCTTTCCAGCAAGATGAATAATAGCACTATGATTAGATGTTACATTTTCTTTCCAATTGGAACTTCTTAAAGAAAGTGTAGTAATTATATATTTAGTTTCTTTCAACCAGTTATATAAATTCTTTCCAACAAACCCCGAGGATCCAGACATTAAAATATTCATCAGCAACTAATTATTCTATAATTTTTATACTAGAAGTCAATCGATTTTTTTTTCCAACATTTATCACCCCTTTTGAATGCCCTGTTGATTTGAAATTTTTTATTTCTACATTTTTAAATATCACATTCTCAGCTGCACTAAAACCGTAGTCTAACCTAGAATTCTTCTCTGTATTAATAGATTGACAATCGATAAACGTTGAATTCCCCAATTCTTTCTTTTTCCTTTTATCAAAATTTGAAATTCTGAACCCAGCATATTGGAGCATCGAGTCAGAAGATTTTTTACCCAAATTGTTGTTTTTTGCAATGCACCTGATATATTCTTTAGATGCTCCAGAAGCTGCACATGATCCCTCCCAAAAACCAGCCTCCTCCGAATTTTCCGAAATGCAATCAATAAACTTAACAACACCTTTTGTTCCCTCACTAAAATATCTATTTGAAAACCCAATATTATTATTCAATGCTTTGCAATTTTCGAAACTAATATCAACTGGATTACTTTCGGAATTTATTTTAATTAAAATTACCGAAAAGCCTCTGCCAGTATTGCCATTTGCTATACAATTTCGAAATCTAACCTCTTTAAGTATGTCTGTTGGAAGGCTTGGCTCAACATCCACTCCTGCTTCAGGAAGAGCTCCTTTAGTATTTGAGAACGTACATTTTTCGACATATAATTTATTAGCAGAAATTACACTTAACCCCTGTCGTCTATTATTATCTGCTTTAACGTTATTAATTCTTACGTTTTCTGAAAATCTTTTTTGAGTTCGATATGCTCCCACATATATACCATCTCCACCACTATTATTGGCCCTTACATTTTCTAAAATCACATTTGTAGATCCGTTAATCATAAAAATATGGTTATGCTCTCCTTTATATGCCGCTTTATTCATTCGGAATAAAGCATTATTTCCATTGATTTTAACATTAGTTGCTGCTTCAATTCTAAAGAAGGCCTCAAATTTTGGAGCTTGTTGGATTAAATCATCAGTACTCTGCATTATTACTTCTGAGTCAAAAATCAATGTTGTATTACTAGGAACCTTCAATTGACGAGTAAGATAGTAACTCCCACTTTGCTTTGGAATATATAATACTTTCCCTACAGCAGAGTTCAAAGCTTTTTGAAAACCAATTGTTTCATTTTTCGAATTACCAATCACACCAAAATCTCTTATATTTATGGTATCATTATCGGCTTTAGTCTCAGCGGTTCTAACAGCCTGACCATCAGACTTGTTTTCTTTTTCCAAATTTGAAGATTCATTCACAAGGTTGAGTCCAACATCATTCTCTTGTTGATCTTTCAAACTATCCATTATAGAATAATGCTGTTCTGTATTTTCAGGTTTTAAAACATCATTTGAAATATTATTTTTTTGGGAACTATTTTTAATAAAAAACAACCCAACAAGACCGATCATTAAAATCACCCCAAAAACAACTATCCATTTAGTTCTCATCCTATTATTATTTAAATAAATATCCATCTTAAATTTATTGGAGATTAAAAAGCTCTCCATAGAAAAACAATTACATTTTAAAGATTGCTACCTTAATACAATTCCAAACCACATGTTGATCAAAGTTTTCTTCGACCCAAGCTCTTCCGTTTTGACCATGTTGTTTCCTTAATCCTTCATTATTTAAATAAAATTGAATTTTATCTGCAAGAGCACCACTATTTAATTGACTAAAAACTCCTGTCTCATTTTCTACAATAGAATCAATACAACCTGTCGATTTCGTAGTAATAATTGGCAAAGCCATAGCTGAGGCCTCTAATACAACCGTAGGAAATCCTTCTCTATATGATGGAAGAATAAATATATCCATTACATTATAATAAGGCAAAG
>JBEBRZ010000132.1:0-7860 GCA_040394615.1 Sphingobacterium mizutaii | reverse complement strand
ACTAATATTAGATCAAAAAAACCAGGTAATCTCCTGAAAGCTGATGAATCATTGTTACTAACTACAACATTTGCATTTCCCCAGCGCATCATGTTCTCCTGAAGTATAATTGATCTGCTTTTTATGATTTCGTTTGAAACAAGCAGACTATTAGGGTTTAAATAAGAATTAATAAGCGTAGATTTTCCTCCTGGGGCAGCACATAGATCCAATGCCCGGATGGCGCGCTGCTGCAAATCGAGATGTTTCAGTATATGGGCGACGAACATCGAAGATGCTTCCTGAACATAATAACATCCAGCGTGAAATAGCGGATCTAAAGTTAAGACAGGACGTTCCGACAAATAATACCCTTGATCGCACCAAGGAACCGGATTATCTAATGGATAAGAAAGTTTTACAGATTTTTGTGGATTTAATCGGATGGAAATAAGTTTTTCTCCACTTTCATGGGCTGCTATAAAAGCTTCCTGGTCAAAAAATGGATTAGCCCCTAGTTTCCTAATTAAGTCATTAGGTAGAATATTACTCATATTTTGCTAATAAATCTATGTAAATTTACAGGAATTATATTTTTTATAAATAGTAAGAATGAAAGAATTCAAAAAATATTTTATTATCCCAGCAACACCGGAAGAGTTATACAGAGCCTTAACAACTGAGATTACCATCAGATTATGGACAGGTGATTTAGTAGAAATCGATCCTGTTCCCGGAGGGGAATTTTCCATGTGGGATGGGGCTATTCAGGGTAAATTTTTAGAACTAGAGCCTTATAATAAAATAGTACAACAATGGTATTTCGGCGAACAAGATGAGCCTTCTGTTGTTACCCTCAAGTTACATGAACATAAAAAAGGAACTTCATTAGAGGTCAAACAAACCAATATTCCTGATGACGCTTTTGATGATATTGCAGAAGGCTGGTCGGATCCTTATGTTGCCTCCTTATTAGAGTTCTATGAAGACGAGGAAGAGGATAAATAAAATTAGATCTCTGTTATAATCGCTTAGAACTATATCGCATTCATAAATTCTTTTGAACTGAATAACTTTCATATCCAAAAATATCTTTATGAAAATAGCGTCAACTTTTCTAAAAGCGGCCTGTTTCAGAATTATTCCAATCAAAATTCAGTATATTTAGGTTTAGATATTCAGCAATAAACCCATTACCATGAAACAGAAAATTGCATCTCTCAAAGAACTTCAAGAAAAAGGTAAGGATATACATAGACTACCTTTCTCCATTCGCATTCTTCTTGAAAACGTTTTAAGGAATCATGATGGGTTCGCCATAACAGACGAACATCTTGATACATTAATTAACTGGAATCCCGAAGGGACGGATAAAGATATCCCTTTCAAACCGGCCAGGGTATTGATGCAAGACTTCACGGGTGTTCCTGCCGTGGTAGACATTACCTCTATTCGTGCAGAATTCGTCAGAAAAGGCGGGGATGGTACTAAAATCAATCCTGCAATTCCTGTGGATTTGGTTATAGATCATTCTGTTCAGGTTGATTATTTTGGTACGGATTATTCATACCAAAACAATGTTAATCTTGAGTATGAAAGAAATGTTGAGCGATATCAGTTATTGAAATGGGCGCAACAGGGTCTGGATAACTTAACGGTTGTTCCTCCAGGGATGGGTATCTGCCATCAGGTAAACCTTGAATACCTGGCAAAGGGAGTCGTTGAACGAGATGGTTGGGCTTTCCCGGACACCTTAGTAGGCACGGATTCACATACACCTATGGTGAATGGTATTGGCGTATTGGGTTGGGGTGTTGGAGGAATCGAAGCTGAGGCTGCGATGTTGGGTCAACCTGTGTACTTTACATGTCCGCAAGTAGTAGGTCTTAAACTTACGGGTGAAATTCCTAGTGGCTGTACAGCGACCGATATGGTGCTTTCTATTACTAAAATACTAAGAGATACCGGGGTAGTTGGTAAATTTGTAGAAGTTTTTGGTGACGGATTGAACAAGCTTACCGTTACTGATCGCGCAACTATTTCCAATATGTCTCCTGAATTCGGGTGTACGGTTACTTATTTCCCGATAGATGACCAAACCCTTGATTATATGGAAAGAACTAACCGATCGCCTGAGCAGATTAGTCTGGTAAAAGAATATTGTGTAGAGAACATGCTTTGGCGTACCGGCAATGAAGATATTAAATATTCCAGGATCGTTGAGCTGGATTTAAACACTTTAGAACCAACCGTTGCAGGGCCAAAGAGACCTCAGGATAAAGTACTTGTTCGTGATCTCCAATCTGCTTTCAGATCGGCCCTGGATCAAGACTTTAAACGTAAATATGTAGCCTTTGACGATCGCAGAGAACATGCCTGGTTAAACGAAGGCGGCTCAGGCACAGAATATGTTCACGCCGCAACAGATGAGTTTAAAGAAACGCTAGCTATCGATAGCACAGATCTGCGAAGCGTGAAAATCAAGTTAAAAAACGGAGAATACCGATTAAGTGATGGCAGCATCGTGATCGCAGCCATTACCAGCTGTACGAATACATCCAATCCCAGTGTGATGGTAGGTGCCGGCTTAGTTGCGAAAAAGGCTGTTGAAAAAGGTCTTCGTACAAGATCTTGGGTAAAGACCAGTCTTGCCCCCGGATCAAAAGTTGTGACAAGATACCTTGACCGGTCAGGACTATCGACAGATCTAGAGGCTTTACGTTTTCATACCGTAGGCTATGGTTGTACCTCTTGTATCGGAAATAGCGGTCCTTTACCAACTCATATTGCTGAAGCCGTCGATAAGAGTGAAATGGTGGTCGCATCCGTCCTTTCTGGAAATAGAAACTTTGAAGCCAGGGTACACCCTCAGGTAAAGATGAATTTCTTAATGTCACCAATGTTAGTTGTTGCGTATGCTCTGATTGGTCGTGTTGATGTTAATCTATTGGAGGATCCACTATCCTACGATCCCAATGGGCACCCGGTGTATCTTCGGGATATTTGGCCAACACAGGATGAAATAAACCAAACCATTAACGAAGCTTTACGCAAAGAAGACTTCAAAGAGGTTTACGATGTTATTTTTGATGGAGGAGATGAATGGAAGAAGCTGGAAGCTCCAAAAGGTAAAGAATTTATTTGGGATGACAATTCCACATATATTCGGGAAGTTCCTTTTTTCCAGGAGTTACCGGCACAACCCACCGCATTACAAGATATTGAGAATGCCAGAGTATTGCTCTATTTAGGAGACTCCGTAACGACTGACCATATATCTCCGGCAGGATCTTTTAATGAGGAAAGCGCAGCCGGCAAGTATCTTTTAAGCCAAGGAGTCGACCGCAAAGATTTTAACTCCTATGGATCCAGACGGGGTAATCACGAAGTAATGATGCGCGGTACTTTCGCAAACGTGCGAATTAAGAATAAAATTACCGACAAAGAAGGCGGTTATTCAAAATACCTCCCTACTAATGAGACCTTATCTGTATATGACACCGCCATGAAATACAAAGAAGACAATACTCCTTTGATTGTTTTGGCTGGTAAGGATTACGGAAGTGGTTCATCGCGCGACTGGGCGGCGAAAGGCTCAAGCTTATTAGGTATCCGTGCCGTTATCGCAGAAAGCTTTGAAAGAATTCACAGAAGCAATTTGGTAGGCATGGGAGTACTGCCAATAGAATTCCCGGTAGGTGAAAGTGCAGAGTCGCTGGGCTTAACAGGTGAAGAGGAATTCAGCATAAGCGGAATTTCCACTGATCTGAAACCCTTTAAAAAATTAAAGGTTCAGGCAAGACGCGCTTCCGGCGAAGTAATCGAGTTCGAAGCCAAAGCAAGACTTGATTCCGATATTGATGTGGAATATTTCAAACACGGTGGTATCTTACAATACGTTTTAAGAGAATATTTAAAAGAGTAACGATAATAAATCATCAAACTATTACCGGTTAATGGATTTTAGCCGGTAATAGTTGAAAATAAAAAATCGCTGATGCTAAAAAAGTTCAAGTTGAGTTTAATTTTTCTAAGTGTTTTTAGTTGCACAATAATATTGAGCAGTTTCTTGACACTAGGAGATTACGTATTTCAAGATCTTTTTGAACTTCATGAACATACAGAAGGTGAAGAGCTAGAAACAGAAAAGCTATTTGACAATGAATTTCTCCCCTCTCAATTAACCGTAATTATCCCCACCATTTACGTTAGTTCTGATTATGTAGTAAAGGATTTCCTAAAACTTCCTTTTATTACACATTCTCGGCATTATCCCCCTCCGAACAAAGCCCTTAACAGCTAAGATTTATTCTGTTTACTTAATGTAAACACCTAATTTCAAAATCAATTTATTGTATAATAAGAATTACTATGAAGACGTTATTTTTTCGATCATCAGGCATTTTGCTATTGATGATTATATCCCTGATGTCCGTAAAGGCACAAGACAGCAAATCCGAAGACTTAAAGGTGAATGTTAATAAATTAGTTGATGGCATCAATAAGATAAAACAATTAGAACCTATCAGTTTTCAATACGACAGTAGCAAATATAAAGATCTTGAATCTCATTTACCTTCGGGAGATCGCTTTGGATTTCTCGAGCAAAGTGTGGCAGTTAACTTTCCTTCTTTAGTTCAGACAAACTCTTATGTTTTACCTACCGGCAAAAACTCGAATAAAGTAGCCAAGATCAATGAAGTAAATAAAGAGGAGTTAATCCCGGTTCTTGTAGCAGCGATTAAGGAGCAACAGGAACAAATTGAATTCTTACGTCAAGAAATTAATGCGCTAAAAACACAACAAACAAAAACGGATTAATCAATAATCAATAAGAGATCCGTTCCTAATCGAACGGATCTCTATATCTATTTTAAAAAGCATATACAAAGGCGAGAGAAGCCTGGGTTGCCTGCTTTGTCGGAGTAATCCCATCTGACTTTAAGAAAATCGAGCTATCGTCGTTATCAAGCCTTATTTCTGGGATTACCGTTAGTCCCTTATGTTTTAACTGAGCTGAGAGCGTAAAAGCAGTAACCTGACTCCCTTTTATATCATCTACATCTTTTGTTTTGAAATACTCACCACGAAGCCCTACGGATATAGCATCATTCACATTATATTTTGGATAAAGAGCCGCTCCCTGATAACCTCCACCTGCTCTGAACGTATAATCTGCTGCATTCAGTCCTAAATCTACTTTTTCAGAAAAACTATATGAGGCTACCAGGTCGATTAATGTTCCTGAACTATAATTGCTCTCCCCTCCTTGTGAACTACCTGTTAAGAAATTCACATAGGCTTCCAAACCTTCAATAGGAGATAAAGACAACTGTGCTCCAAAATGAGAAACACCATTCACATCCCGGTAAACATTCCAATCATTAAACAGTCCCACCATCAAGGATACTTTTTCTGAAAATGCATAATTCGCCTTAATTCCGGCGTTTTGAAAAGGACCTGCTCCAAAGAGATAAGAGGTAGAATAATGAAAATTACTTGCAGGAGAGATAACCTCATAGCCAATAAAAGTCCCCATGAATCCGGCAGTCATACTGAACTCTTCTGTAAAGTTATAGCTGGCATATAAATTTTGAATATGAAATGAGTTATCCATATCATCTCCATTTCCGTCACCATTAGGTATGCTTAAATATTGCCCCCGAGGTCCGAAAGCCAATTCTCCCACAAAAAATGCTTTACCCACAGCCTTTTTCAAACCTAAGCCAATCATTCCAAGTGATATGGAATTATGATCGTTGGCAAAATAGGTTTTAATGTTTTCTTGCTTTGCAAAATCATATTTCCAGTAGGCATCTGCATAACCACTGATTTGCAAAGCTTCATTTTCTTGAGAGAATCCAAAATTATAGATCATTAAACCTATAAAAATTAAAAAAATATTTTTCATGTTCTGTTTTTTAGTGATTTATTATGATTGATAAGATATAAATCGACTAAAAACAATAAAATGATAAAAAATATCAGGTTTTTAATAGCGAAATAAGAACGAATTGAAAACAAAAACTAATTAAAATGCCATTTTAAAGCTTTTAATTGATTAAAACATTCAATTATACGCATAATAATAGTTTTAATTACAAATAATTTTAATTTAATTATTAAATATTATAAATAATACATGTTAACAACGTCAAAAATGACGATTTTATATTATTTGTAAAATTTTATTGAATATTTTTTATTAAAAAATGATTTTTATTGCCAATATTTACATTGAAAACAAAAATAATTGACTAAATGAAATAAATATCAGGTCAAAAATCAGAATTAACCCAAACTATCATTAAAAAAGATTCAAATTATGAAAAAAATCCTCCCCTTTGGATTAATTGTAATAGCTTGCTTATTAGCTTTGCTATCAAATCAACAAGAAGTTGTAAATATCCCGGAAAACAGTATCGATTCTGGGGATACAGCATGGTTATTAATTTCTGCAGCCTTAGTATTATTGATGACACCGGGTCTAGCTTTCTTTTACGGTGGTATGGTTCGCAAAAAAAATGTAATTTCTACTATGCTCCAAAGTTTTGTCTGTTTAGGATTGATCACCATTATTTGGGTAATCTTTGGTTTCAGCTTAGCCTTTGGTGATGATATCGGTGGAGTTATTGGAAATCCTTCCACCTTCTTTATGATGAAAGGGATGATTGGAAATGCCGTCTGGCCAGGAATGCCCACTGTTCCATTAGCATTATTTGCTATGTTCCAGCTAAAGTTTGCAGTTATTACTCCTGCACTAATAACGGGTGCCTTCGCCGAACGCATAAAATTTAATGCTTACCTGATTTTCATTACGTTGTTCGTACTCTTAATTTATAGCCCATTAGCACATTCAACCTGGCATCCTGATGGGATATTAGCACAAATGGGTGTTCTTGACTTTGCCGGAGGTACAGTTGTTCACATGTCAGCGGGATGGGCAGCATTAGCCTCTGCCTTATACTTAGGTAAACGCAAAGAACAGATTCATACACCGGCGCGAATTAGTTACGTCATCCTAGGCACAGGCTTATTATGGTTTGGTTGGTTTGGATTTAATGCCGGATCAGCTGGTTCAGCGGGTATATTAGCTGCTTCAGCATTTGCAACTACCACGACCGCTTCGGCTGCTGCCGCAATTACCTGGATCTTCTTTGATATTATCCAATCCAAAAAACCTTCTGCCATGGGTGCCTGTATCGGTGCGGTAGTAGGACTCGTAGCCATTACACCAGCGGCAGGGTTTGTAAGCATTCCTCATTCACTCGTTATAGGAGCTGTAGCCGCCGTTGTAAGTAACCTCTTAGTTATTTGGAGAACTAAAAAAGGAATCGACGACACATTAGATGTATTCCCTTGCCATGGAGTCGGAGGTATGACAGGTATGATTCTGACAAGTGTTTTTGCTAGTGAATCTATCAATAGTGCAGTAACAACAAACGGACTATTCTTTGGCGAAGTAGGATTGTTTACAACTCATCTGATTGCATTGGTAGCAGCATCCCTATTTGCTTTCTTCGGATCATTATTATTATTGAAGATTACCGATATGATTAGTCCTCTTAGAGTATCCGAAAAAGATGAAGTGGCAGGTTTAGATATGAGCCAGCATAATGAGGAACTTTAGAGAAGTATTTAGTAGTTAGTACTTAGTAGTTAGACAATTTAAGGGAGTGAAATTAGATGATAGACAACAAACACAAGACATAAGACTTTAAGGGAGTGAATGAATCTTTGTATAACTAAGCTGTATAGCATAGCTTTCAATAAATCATTAAATCATTTTCAAAGAAGTAACACATGAGCGTCTGTTGTCTATGGATAGAAATAGAAAAAGCCCGTCATCTTATCGACAACGGGCTTTTCTGTATAAAATTA
>JBEBRZ010000131.1:0-8028 GCA_040394615.1 Sphingobacterium mizutaii | reverse complement strand
GGATATTGCTTAACAACGAAATCATGATCAAACATGATGACGAGTTCAGCTTGCACAAAGACAAGGAGGCCGTGCGCGCCTATTTCCTTGAATATGTAAATAAGAACACCGTGTTCTTTTACACACTGAAAGAGAAAATTGACTACTTAATAGAAAACGATTATTACATCGATTTCTATCAATGGTTTTCCTTTGAGCAAATGGAAGAAGTATACAATTTTGTGTACTCTAAAAAATTCCGTTTCCAATCTTTTATGGCTGCTTTTAAATTCTTCCAGAGTTATGCATTACGTGATGACTCCGGCGAGAAATTCTTAGAACGCTATGAAGATCGTGTTGTTGCTGTCTCTCTTTTCTTAGCCAGAGAAGAAGGTGTGCAAAAAGCTATCGAATATGCTGAAATCATGATTAATCAAGAATATCAACCTGCTACCCCGACTTTCTTGAACGCCGGTAAAAAACGTTCCGGTGAATTAGTGTCATGTTTCTTAGATGAAATTGGTGATAACTTAAATGGCATTGGCTATGCTGTTGACTCGGCAATGAAACTTTCTTCCATTGGTGGTGGTGTTTCATTTAACATCTCAAAAATCCGTGCTCGTGGTGAAGCGATCAAAGGAGTAGAAGGTCGTGCCGGTGGTGTACTTCCTATTATGAAAATCATGGAAGACACTTTCTCCTATGCTAATCAATTAGGACAACGTCCAGGTGCTGGTGCTGTGTATTTAAATATCTTCCACTCAGATATCGAAGAATTCTTAGACTGTAAGAAAATTAATGTGGATGAGAAAGTCCGTATTAAATCCCTTTCCATCGGTATCATCGTTCCTGATAAATTCATGGAATTAGCAGAGAAAGATGAACCTTGCTATTTAATCTATCCTCATACCGTAATGCAAGAGTACGGAAAGTACCTTGACGAATTAGATATGGATGAGATGTATGATGAATTAATTACCAACCCGAACGTTAAGAAGAAAAAAATCAACGCTCGTCACTTATTGGTGAAGATTGCTCAAACACAGAAAGAATCTGGTTACCCTTATATTTTCTTCAAAGAAAACACAAACCGGGTACACGCTTTAAATGGAATCGGAAAGGTGAAATTCTCAAATCTTTGTACAGAGATTATGCAGGTATCCGAAGTTTCTGATATCAATATCTATGGCAAAGAAGATACGATCCGCTATGGAATTTCATGTAATTTAGGCTCATTGAACGTGGCTACTGTCATGGATAACAAACGCATCAAAGAAGCCGTTAAATCTGCGATGAGAGCTCTAACAGTAGTATCCGATGTAACTGATATCGAAATGGTTCCTTCCATCGCTAAAGCTAACCGTGAATTACACTCTGTTGGTCTAGGAGCTATGAACTTACATGGTTATCTTGCCAAAAGCTTCATCATGTATGAATCTACTGAAGCATTAGACTTCGCTAATACATTCTTCATGATGATGAACTACTATTCATTAGAGGCTTCTATGGAGATTGCGAAAGAACGTCAAAAAACGTTTGTAGGTTTCGAAAAATCAGCGTATGCTGACGGAACTTACTTCGAAAAGTATATAGACCGCGATTACAATCCGAAAACGGATAAAGTGAAAGAATTATTCGAAGGCTTCCACATTCCAAGTATTGAGGACTGGGCAAATTTAAAAGCACAGGTTGCTGAACACGGAATTTACCATGCTTACCGTTTAGCAATTGCCCCGAACCAATCTACTTCTTATATCATGAATGCAACAGCTTCTGTAATGCCAATCGTTGATATCATCGAAGTAAGAGAGTACGGAGATAGTACAACCTACTACCCTATGCCATACTTGACCAATGACAATTACTTTTACTTCAAGTCAGCATATGACATGGACCAGATGAAAGTATTGAAATTAGTTTCTGTAATTCAGCGTCATATTGATCAGGGTGTCTCCACAATTCTACATACTAACTCTAAGGATTCCACTCGTGACTTAGCAAAGTATTACATCTATGCACATAAGCTAGGATTGAAATCCCTTTATTACACACGTACGCGTAAATCAACTATTGAGGAATGTATCTCTTGTTCAGCATAGACATTCCCTTAAAAAAATAGATTATAAATTATAAAGAAGCTGAACTGGAAATTGAAAAATATCCAGTTCAGCTTCTTCAACTAAAAGATATAGAAGAACAATGAGTAAACAATTTACAGCCGTAAACTGGAATACACCAGACAACGATTATGCTTTGATGTTCTGGGAACAGAATATCAGACAATTCTGGATCGATACAGAATATATCCCTTCAAAGGACATCGATAGCTGGAAAGGCTTGAGTTGGGATATGAAAGAATGTTATAAGAAAGCATTAGGTGGACTAACCCTTTTGGATACCCTGCAAAGTCATACAGGAATGCCAAAGATTATAGACCATATTGACTCATTGCAAAATAAAGCAGTTCTCTCCTATATGTGTATGATGGAAGCTATTCATGCTAAATCTTACTCCACTATTTTTACAACTGTTTCTACAACCAACGAAATCAACGATGTCTTCGGTTGGGTATCACAAAATAAATTCTTACAGTACAAAGCCTCTACAATTGATTCATATTATCGCGCAATCGATAAGGAAAATGTCAATGACGAAGAGTTATTTATGGCTTTAGCAGCTTCTGTATTATTAGAGTCTTTCCTATTTTATTCCGGATTCTTCCTTCCTCTATGGCTATGTGGACAAGGTCAAATGGTAGCTTCAGCAGATATCATTAAAAAGATTATTGCTGACGAATCTATCCATGGTGTTTTTGTAGGATTGATCGGTCAGGAGATATTTGCCAGATTACCGAATAAAGCAGAAGTAAAAGAACGCTTCCTAAACTTATTAAATGATCTGTACGAGAACGAAATTAAATACACAGAAGAATTGTACACCGTAGTTGGATTAACCGCTGAGGTGAAAGAATACGTGCGTTATAATGGAAACAAAGCTTTGATGAACTTAGGGTTCGACCCAATCTTCGAAGTAAAGCAAGTAAACCCAATCGTATTGAACGGTTTGAATACAGAAACCACTCAACACGACTTCTTCTCTAAGAAATCCACGAACTACGAAAAATCAACAGAAATTGTTCATTTGAAAAATGAAGATTTTATGTTAGACGCTTCCGTAGAGATTTAATAAAAACACTCTTTGTTAATGAAAGCCTTCCTGGAAAATTCTAGGAGGGCTTTTTTAATAAAAGAAACGGGCATACTCAATTGAATATGCCCGTTAGAAATTATAACAAAGGTAATTTTTAACCTCCTGGATAACCTGGGTTTTGTTTCAGGTTAGGATTCATTGAAATTTGTTGTTGAGGAATTGGAAATAAAGATCTATACTCTTCTGTAGGTTGATGATCCCACCATGAAGCAGTATGAAATTTACCAAAACGAATTAAGTCTCTTCTTCTAAATCCTTCGAAGACAAACTCTCTTCCTCGCTCTGCCAATAATTCATCCAATGTTAAAGTAGCTGTAGTATACTTTTCAGCATCCCATGTTTTAGCATCAAATGATCTCTTCTTTACTGTATTCACAAGATCAACAGCCTCTGCATTTGCAGTACCACCACTCCTACGCATAATAGCTTCTGCTTTTGCAAAATAAATCCAACTCAACCGATAAACGCTCCAATCTGTATTATTGTAATTAGGATCAGCACCTACTTTTTCCCCCTTTACAACCCCTGGAAGTGAATTACCAAGTTTGTATTTATTAAAGCGAATACCACTATTTTCTTCCCCATCACTCATCGTAGAAGAGGTTTTTCCTTCTGATGCTCTACGGATATAATCGACAAAGATCAGTTGTTTTTTATCATATTCTTCCGATCCTAAAACAGGAGTTACTCCATCTTCAAATTTCACCATAGGCCCACTTAAGAACCATTCTTCCTTTCTTAAGTCTGAAGATTTATAAGTCGTAAATACACCAGGAATTAAAACGATACCATTATTTCCATTTCTACCCCCGCCATAAATTTCGCGTTGTACAAAATGATAGAATTCACTTGGGAAACCTGGTTGGAAATCTGCAGTTTGATAATCATAAGCTATTGAAAAAATAGTTTCTTTTGAATTATCATTGGTTGAAATATAAGAGTCAGTTAAATTGACATCTAAATCTATAGCGCCATTTAATCCTCCTGCGCCTCCACTGATTACCTTATCAGCCGCGGCAATACAATCTTCCCATCTTGCAGTCCCTGACCATTTCTCAGCATTCAGATAAAGCTCTGTTAACATCGCATAGCCCGAAGCTTGAGACATCCTCCCTAACATTGTTTTAGATAACTTTGGAGCCTTATCTACATTTTCCAATATTTCCTGTTCAATGAAGTCAAATACTTCTTTTTGCGTAGAAGGTTCTGGCAAAGGTTCATCAGCAGATTCCGGAGCTTTAATAGTAATAGGAATATTACCAAACAAATCCATCAATTTCAAATAATGAAATGCTCGCAAAAGTTTTAATTCTGCAATAAATTCAGTTTTCTCAGTCTCTGTAATTCCCATGGATTCCACATCTGATTTCTCTAAAATATCAATAGGACTATTACATAAGCCTATTCCCCAATACATCAAAACCCATGCGTTATTTAGCCCCCCTTCATCCACAGTCCAAGTGTGATAGTGTAATCTTTTCCATTTTCCTCCATCTTCACCATGGCGGCCTTTGGTTGGCCATGCTAATTGATCAGCCGCCAACTCAGACGGTCGCCACCATCCATCCTGTCCTGCAGGAGAAACCCAAGCATTTGCGTGTGTGTATGGTCTTAATACAGCCGATATGACCTCATTTTTATTATTATAAAAATCATCCGCCACAATGATATCATAAGCATTCTCATCTAAATTGGTACAGCTACTCATTGATATTACAGAAGCCGCCAACATTATTTTTAATATATTCTTCATTTCTATTATGATTAAAAACCAAAATTAACACCGAACAAGAATGATCTCGTATTTGGATATGGTCCCCGACTGTCAATTCCTAAACGTTGTCCATTGATTTCATTACCTAATCCTGTATCTAATACATAATCAGGATCATTCCCTGAATAACCTGTAATGGTCAATAGATTCTGTCCAGTTACATATAACCTTAAATTTTTAAAATACCGGCTATTATTTAAGTTAAATCGATACCCTAACGTCAGCTCGTCTATCTTTAAATTGCTTCCATCTTCAAGATAATAATCCGAATACATATAAGTATCATCAATCTCCTCATACTTAGTGAAAGCATCTCTTAATAAGTTTCCGGTCCATACTTTATTTCCGTATGATAAGGCTGTAGTATTTAATATATCATAATCAAATTTTCCTCTTATAAAGATTCTCAAATCAAAATTCTTATAAGTGAAATTGTTGGTCCAGGACATATAGTATTTAGGAACCGCATTACCCAAAACCTGTAAATCGGAAGCTTCTAAATCGTCTCTCGAGTTGTTAATCTGATCATTACGTACGGCTTCGCCATTTCGGTTATAGAATAACCATTTACCATCATCATCAAAACCAGCAAATTTTTTCCCAAAGAATTCCCCAACCTGATGTCCTTCAAAAGTGGTAAATGCATCGCCTAAATCCCCCGCACCTCCAATAGATCCAAATGTCTTGTATTTAACAGTAAACACATCATTCGAATATGATTCCATTACATTTTTAAGAGTACTTGCTGTAAAATCCATGCTCCATTTAAAATCATCTTTTGAAATAGCTTGGTAGCTCAAGGCTAATTCAATTCCTTTAGAGGACATTGTACCCACATTCGAGTAAATATTATCTCTAATAAAAGGTGGCTGAGGAGTAATATATGTATCCAAAAGATCTACAGTTTTTCGTTGAAAAACATCCAAGGATCCTGTCAACTTACTTTGAAATAAAGTAAAATCTAACCCAATATTAGTTTCCTTTTTAGTTTCCCATTTCAAGTTTGGATTTGGGTTACGGTCAGGACCGTAAGTTTCGCGATAACTCTCGTCTGGAAACAGGTATTTACCTCCGCCGCCTAAGGTCAAACGAGAAGCATTATTTGAAAATCCGGTATTACCAGTCACACCGTATCCTACTCTTAATTTCAAGAAATCAACAAAAGATACGTCCTCCATAAAATCCTCGTTGGAAATATTCCAGCCGGCCGATACTGATGGAAAACTACCCCATTTATTATTCGCACCAAATTTAGAGGAACCCTCTCTACGAATAATAAATTGAGCCATATACTTATCATTAAAGGTATAATTTACCCTACCAAAAAAGGCAATTAAGGTATTGTCATTTTTATAACTATCCATATTAGCTCTACCATCGCGGAGAGCCTGCCCCTCAGATAGATTGTCTTCATGGAAATTATCATTTATGAAACCACGATTATCAGCACTTTGCCCTTCATCCATTTCATAACGATAACTATAACCTCCCAAAACAGTGAAATTATGTTTTTCGTCGAAAATTTTGTTGTAAGTTATAGTGGGTTCAAATGCAAATTTCTGATTTAATAAATTTGATTTTGAGGCATATCCCCCACCTGGATAATCAGAATCTTCTAAGGAAGCTTCACTATCTAGTCTTCTATATGCTCCATCAACGTAAGAATTTCTTTGAACTGATCCAAATGCACTTAATTTCAATCCTTCCATCACATCGAAATCAACCTTTCCATCAATGGAAGATGTTTGTTGCTTTCTATAAGAAGTCTCTGTAATTAATCTTGCATATTCATTCGTACTTGTTTGATCATAATAAAATGAACCATCATCATTATAATTAGATAATGTTGGATTTTTGGTCGCTTCACTTTCCCAACCACCACCACCAAGTAAATTTGCATTATTGGTATTGGTAGCCATGTTCAATTGGAAATTCAACTTATTCTCAAGTGCTTTTTGGTTCAAACTCAATCTCACAGTATATTCTTCTCTACCATTTTCTTTAGCAATCCCCTCCAAATTTCTATAATTCACACTACCTCGATAGGTTGTTGTTTCAGAACCTCCTGAAAGAGAAAGATTATGATTATGCGAAAAGTTGTCATGATTGATCAAATCATCAAAAAAATCTGTCGAATGTCCTTTATCTTCTCTATTTAGTACTCCTTCTTGAATCTTTTGCCTAAACTCATCGGCCGTTAAGAAATCAGGTCGGTTAAACAAAACATCTTTTCTAAAATAACTTGAATAGTTAACCTGATTTTGCCCCGGAACACCTTTCTTTGTGGTAATCAAAATTACCCCGGCATTCGCTGATGTACCGTAGATGGCAGCACCCGAACCATCTTTCAAAACATCGATAGATTCGATATCATCCTGCTGCAATAAATCAGGATTACCACCAGGAATTCCATCAATTACAAATAATGGACTCGCACTTCCTGTTACGGAAATCGCACCACGAATTTGCGTAGCAACACCTGAGTTCGGATTCGAGCCACTTCTTGATACCTGTAATCCGGCCACTTTACCCTGAATCAAATCCAAAGGATTTCTAGCGCCACTCTGTCTGAACTGTTCGGCGTCAACGTGCGCAACAGAAGAAGTTACCTCTTTCAGCTTTTGCGTACCATACCCGACCACCACTACTGCATCAATTTCTTGCTCATTTGGCGATAAATTAACCTGAACACGTGGCCCCTGAACCGTGACCTCCTGTGTTTTAAATCCGATAAAACTTACCTGTAATACATCTCCTACTACCGCAGCAATGGTAAAATTACCACCCTCATCTGTTTGAGTAACAGCATCCTTACCTTTTACACGAATCGTAACACCAGCAACTGCTTCTCCGGTGTTCAAATCCTTCACCGTACCACTAACCGTTTCTTGTGTTTGGGCAACTTCCATCTGTAGCTTAGCTACTCCCGGGATCTCAGCGGAATAACCGTAGCTACAGGCTAATAAAGCAAAGCATAACATGCTCCCCCTTACAAACCCTGTCCGGCACGTTTTTGCACTGTAAATGTTTGGCATCTTAGTTAACATTAATGAATAAATAATTTA
>JBEBRZ010000130.1:0-8240 GCA_040394615.1 Sphingobacterium mizutaii | reverse complement strand
CCTTGCGTTTCCAGGTTCTTTATCCCCTTTTTAGGTAAAGTCTTTTTCACATCACCTTTTGTTTCATTGAATGTCTTTATTTTCATAAGGCAAATGCCAGCAATTATACCAATTACAAGCCAAAGAAAATCAACGACAAACAAATCCATTTTACCGCTCATAAAATTATTCCAGAACCAACTTCCGGTTTTAATACCGTTAACAACAGGTACAGAAATCGAAGCTATCGATCCCAATAAGAGTGTTTCACGATTTGTTCGGTTTAAATTCCTTCTTACAATGTAATACAGGGAAAGTATCCACCATAAATTAAAATATACACGATAGATAAACTGCTGATTCACTTCCGGAGAAAGTTTAATGGCAATAAATGTCAAAGCCGTAACCGGAAGCATTGTTAAACAGATTGCCAGAAAAACATTTGCTATCCAAAAGTTAAACTTTCTTTTCCGTGGGATTACATTATTTTTATCCCGCGCAACTAACCAAATAAGTATCCCTGATATGATAACCAAACAACCCATTACCCCCAGAATAAAATAAATGGATTTTACAGGATAGCCGCCAAAATCCCCAAAATGTAGTCTGTAAATTAAGCTTTTGACCTTATCCACATAGCTTGCATCCGTCATAGCTGATTTCTCTTCCAGAATTTTGTCATTACTAACTTGTATAGCAAGAATCCCAGATCCTGCAAAGCTTTTATTATAATGCGGTTCCGTTTCCACAACAACATACATGTTGGCATCTTCATAATTTTTTATGGTGATTCGTTTTAATTCACTATCAGGCCATTTTTGCTGCGCCATTTGAAGATACTTGTTCAGTTGAAACACTTTATCCAAAGGTTTATAACTGTATGAAAGCGGATAGTCATGCGTATTTCCTAAGTCATTATAGACCTCTTCTGTTTTTCCATCATACAATGCTTTTGCAAAGGGCGTTATCATAACGGAATTGATAATCAAGACACAACCCGTTACTGCAAATATAAACTGGTAAGGAAATCCGATGACACCTAATGCCGTATGCATATCTGTCCAAACTGTTTTCCATTTATTAAATGGTCTGAACATAAAGAAATTGGATACTATTTTATCCCAATGAAGAAGTAAACCGGTAATGAGTGCAAATAAAAACAAGAAAGAAGTTATTCCCGCAACTAAGTATCCAAAAGGGGCAATCCCCACACGAATAGGAACCTCATTTAATTGCGCTAGAAAATGGAGGCGGTAAAGAAATTCGCCCATATCATAATTTGTTGAATAATCCCCTGATTTATTACTTACAAAATCATGATTAAAGTATTTTCCATCACTAGCTCCACCCCGTCTTCCCCGACCTTCTTTATTGTCTCCACTATTTTTTTGCAAGGCTTCCATATTTGCTTTGTTCAAGATAGAATCTTGAGAAGCACTGAAACTTATATAACCTTTTAGTCCTTTTTGTTGAAGATAAAAGATAATATCCCTCCCCTGAAGATTATACCCCTCTGAAATGGAATCTAAAAAGCTATCATATTTTAGGGGATCTACAGTTTGGTTTACATAGCTGGTATTACTTTGCCAGGCGCTAATTTCTTTTTTGAAAAAAGAGAATGAACCACCAAAGAAAATAACATACAACAGGGCACATATAATGATGCCGCTGATGGTATGTGTATTAAAGTAAATATTGTAATTTCTAATATTCATATCCTGGATTAGCGAATTAGAAAGGGTAAATAAAAGATCAGACTAAGCAAAAGATATACGCCCCAAACCTTCCAGCCATTCTTTGCAAGAAAAGCAAGCAGAAGTAAAATTGCCCACAAGATATACCCCGTAAAACCGGAAGTAATAATGACATTCTTTTTCTCGAATATAAATGTCATTAAGAGATGGAGGCTAAACATCACTAAATAACCACCAATAAAGCCGGCAGTAATTTTTAAAAAGCGTTGAAAAGGGCTGCTTAGATATTTTTTGTTTGCAGGCATTTTTATTCGTTAAATGTTTGTAGAAAAAAAGGTGAAAGCCAATTCAAAAATCAGACAAAAGCCTAATAAAAGAAAGATATGAGCAGATCTAAACGTCTTATAGGGGAATAAGAGAACGATCAGGCATAACATGCCCATCATATAGATTATCCATGCGAAAATTCCTGCAGCAAAACCTTGTTTAAAACAGATAATAACCAGACAGAGAACCAAAATTGAAGATGCCAATATTTTCGACAGCTTCGTTTTTGCCTTCAACTTTTCGAGCCATTGAGGTCTATCTGATATTTTCACCTTTTCGCTTGTATTAAACCAAAGAAAAGATGCTAACAAAATAAGTCCAAGAATAAGAGTATACATGATATAAAAAGGTAAAAATGCACCCGAGATAAAGCGATAAATCCGATTAAATCAGGCACATTGCATTAAGGAATAGCTGTTAATCCAAATGTTGAATCGCTGTTATTGTTCCTCCTTCAACTTTTAGACCTTGAGTTGCCGTAGCCGTATTCGCATCTATTTTATAGACATAGCCTATTCCTGAAGTCAGATTAACACCGATATAACCCGTGCCATCTTTTTTCGTGAAATTATTGCCAGTAAGTAGTTTAATATCTTTTACGTCAGGTCCACCACTTACTTTTTTATAAGATTTAGCCGCCACATCAAGTATCCCGATTACTTTCCCCGCAGTATAGAGTTCTTTACTTGTTTTCGGAGTAGAAAGAACGACAAATTTATTATCCCCTACATATAACCAATCGGTAATAATCATTCCTCCTGAGATCTCTTCAAAATCGATATAGAAAGACTGGTCAAACTCAGTAGTTCCTGATTTAACACGCGTAATTGCGGAAGGCTTAGTTGAATTAAACTCATCTTTTTCTCCTCCTGTCGAGGCTATAGACGGAGAGAAAGTATATAAATCACCATTTTCTGTTAATCCCATACCATCTACAAAATAGCGTCCTATATAGCTCGTACGGTTATCACTGAATACTTTCTCCAATTTCATATCAGGATAAGAGAAAACAGCGATCCATGCCTGATCCGGGAAAGCAGTTCCGAATCCTGCTTTACAACATGCCTTTATAGAAAATATTGGTGCAAAAACTTTATTTCCTACCTGTTTAATCCAACTAAAATGAGCCAATTCACCATTTTTTAGAATGTCTGCAGTATTAAAGTTTCCTTGTCCTGTAATCGTTAATGAATTCGTATTAAACTTGTACCAACTAGTTGTTGGATTAGTAATATCTCTTGAAATTTTCATCATCAGGATATCTTCATCAACCGGAGCAAAAGCCTGAACAGTTTCGGTTACCGAGTTAGCGACCTTATTCAATGCTCCATTCTGAATATCATATACCGTTACAGCACCTGGATTTCCCTGACCGTAAAGCATACTGAAAAACTTGTTGTTATGCGTAACGTAATAGCGATAAGTACCATCCTGCTCAATACCTTTTCCTTTTGTAGATATCGTTCCTTCATCTAAATTATCCGTTGTCAATAGATAATCAGCAACTGCTGTTGCAGCAACCGGAGTCACGGTTACAATAAAGCTTCCGTTTTCTGACGGATTAGGGTTGGGATCAACATTGTTGTCTGTATTTTTATCACAGGATGTCAATGCCAGAATAGCAAGTGCTGCTAAGAATAGATTTTTAATTTTCATATTAATTTGATTGATTTTTATTGATAAAATATCTCAGGTTTACATAAAATGCCCTACCGGGTTTTTGCATACTGAAATTGTCATATAGTCTTTCATTCGTAATGTTTCTCGCTTCGATTCCGATATTATAACGACCATGATCCAAACTGTAAACGAGATTGACATCATGGCTTAGCTGTTTGGGAATGTCGTTTTTCTCTTCTCCTCTACTTGGCCAATACAGATAAAAGTCATGGATGTATTGTAAGTTGTATCCGACGTTAAGAGTATTTCCTTTTTTTGCAAAATCACGAAAATGTACATTGATATCACCGTTTCCAAACAGATATGGAATATTAGGCATCTGATCTTTATACACAGGGCTTACCTCTGTATATCCATCTTCATACTTCTGCATATTCTGCAAGTATTGATATGTCCAACTACTTCCTGCTGATAACCATTTCTTGAACGCATATCGTAATTCAAGATCCCCGCCAATAGTACGAACACCTTCTCTGTTGTCAGCCATATATTTGCTTTGGTTTTGATTTAATCTTTGATAAATAAAATCCTTAGCATTTCTGTAAATAAACCCTGTCGTTAAGGCGAAATGGTTATAATCATTTATGTCAAACTGATAATTCAGACCAATATTAAAATTGTTGCTTCTTTCAGGTTTTAAGGAAGGGTTTGCATCTTGGTTCTCCACGTCTCCAAAGATCTCGTACGGAGTAGCCATACGATTGGTCAACTCATAACTGGCTTTTAATTGCAGACCCTCATTCAAGAAATATGTCGCTGCCGTACCATAGCCGAAACGATGCATATTTTGTCCTGGAGCATCACCATTCCTATTGTTTTGATTTAAAAACTTAGCAAATAAGGTGGCACTCCAGATCCCCTCTACCTGATACTGATAACCAAACCCCAATACGTTTTTTCTTGAAATTCTATTCCGTTCATATTCATTATTTTGAGGATTCAATGGATCTTCTCCCTTCCTATCAAAACTATTAAACACATTATTCAATGTGAGTGTATGGCGTTCTCCAAGCGTATAATTGAAATTAGAGGTCAGAATCGCTTCGTTGTTTCTATATTTATACATGGATCTCGAACGTTCTCCGGCTGTTGCGGGGAGATCCACACCTGTATCTCCAAACCAATCGAATCTTCTATTTACCGTATCAATATTTTGTTCTGTCCCCAGATTGATGTTAGCATTGATGGTAACGTCTAAACCTTTGATAAGATCATTTTTTAGATATTTCAAGCTAGGCATGATGATATTCCCACGCCGGTGTAGAGCGCCAAATACCGATTCCATTCTTGCCCCCGTCTGAATTTGTTTATAGTTCTGCCCAAGTGTTATTCCGAATAATAACCGATCTGCATAGGATTTATTAACAACACCAATGTTAGCGATCAAAGATTCGTTGTGATATTGATCATGGAATCTAGGGACTTCTGTTGATTTAGAATAATTATCTAAACGGTTGTTGTATTTTTCAATAAAAACTTTATAATCGTTATCAGAGTAGTTCTGGTAGGCATTCAGCTCCAAAGTCAAGCCTGTCTTTGACGTTACCGCAGCATTAAGAACGGTACGGTGCGTGTTAAATGATCCATAAGAATAAGAGACGTCCACATAATTTCTCTTGCTGGTCCCTGTCACAATATTAATTGCACCACCTAAGGCATCCGAACCTAACCATATTGGAACCACACCTTTATATACTTCAATCCTTTCGGCAAGATTGATAGGGATGTTGTTAATTTGAAAGGAGCTCCCCATATTATCCATAGGTACACCATCTATAAAGAAACGAATGTGGTTTCCGGAAAAACCATTAAGGGATAAGTTCATATTAGAACCCAGACCACCGGTTTCTCTTACTCTTATCCCCGAAACCCGGTCTAGCGCTTTTGATAGATTAAGTGTACTGTTATGTAGCTTTGTAGCATCTACCGAAGCCACATTAAAGGCCTGCCTGTTTACTTCCTGGACTTTTGTTAAGCCATGCACTGTGACTTCCTGAATTTTTTCTTTGGTCTCTTTTAAAACTACATGAATTGTATTTATCCCATTTTTTAACTGAATAGTTTCCAAGTAGCTTTCATAACCTAAAGCTTGAACAAGTACTTTAGCTTCAGAAGAAGTTAAGTTTTCAAATTTGAAGTAACCTGCATTGTTAGTGAGCACCTGCTTATCATTGACTTTAACCACTAAACCTTCAATAATTTTATCATTTTGACCTTTAGCAGTTCCTTCAAGGATAAAACTTTGTCCAAAAGCAACTTGACAAATCAATAAACTAATTGCGAGAAGGAAACAACGCGAAATTGCTCGCGGAGCTAATGATTGAAAAACGGGATAATAGGTTGTAAGGTTCAACAAACCGGCTTTGTGAGAGGATTTCATTTTTTAAAAAGCAAGATAATTTTGAGAAGAATCAGACCTAAGTTGGTCGATTATTAGATTACTGATCAATAAAATATCTAATAAAGGTATTTCTAGGAATACCTGTTTCTTTATAGAATCTAGAATATTATATTTCATTTTCTGTTAATGTTATTTATTTCAAATGGCATTAACGGAATATGGAAAAGACTTGATGTATAAATTCTTCGGCCACGAGAATGCAGCCTAATGTCTGTTTATATCTTGAGTGTTTCTTCCATACCTGCAGTGCTGGGTTTCTCTCACGTTTTATGGTGAGAATTCCTAAATCAGTTGCCGCTGATTTAGGAGGCTCCATGCAAAGATTGCCGTCTTATGCCCGTCGCTTTTTTATTTCTTCGTTATTCAAAGTCTTCGTATTCGTAAGTCATCAAGACACACATGGCTATTGCCGAATCATGGATGTTCACGCTGATTTTTTATTGTTATAAATACTAAATTAGTATTTTGATTTTATTTAGACTAATTATAAACAGAAGCAAAGGTAAAGCATTTTTTATTTAACTTTTATATAATTTCTTTAAAAAATTAGCCTTTCCTTGTTTTAAGGTCTATAAATCAGTGTTTTTAAAGATTACTGTAAATGTCTTTTTACATAATTTCCTTCCCGTTATCAAAAAAGAATTGAGGAACAGAACATTTCTTATTTTAATAATCTGTTAAGAAAAAACAGTATTTTTAATACCGGTGAAGGTTTCACATAAATTAGATCAGCCAATTAAACACAAGAGCATGTTCAAGCTTTACTTTTATCAACTTATCGTCTTTTTGATTATCAGTATTTCGGTATCAGGTCAAGGAAAAGCTTTTTTTGAGCGAGGAACTGCGAAATTAAAGGACGGACATGAAGTCATTCATTTCTCTTTTGAAAACAGGTTACCAATCATCGTGGTGACCATTGCGGGTGAGCCTTACAGATTTCTCTTTGATACAGGGGCTCCTGTAATACTTTCAAATGAAGTTTACAGCAAACTTAATCTTGAAACAATTTCTAGCCAAAAGATTGTCGATTCACAGAAAAATCAGGAATCCATGATTCGAACTTTTATACCAGAATTGTCAATTGGTAATGCTGTCTTCAATGATATAGGTGCTTTTGTCATGGACCTTCGTTCATCGGATTTTGGATGTTTTAAGCTTGATGGAATTATAGGGTCGAATTTGATGGCTAAGCTTTTCTGGAGAATAGACTATGAAAAAAATAGTATCGAGGCATCAGAAAATCTGGAAAGATTCGATAGAGATGGGTATGATATGGTTATTAATTTCAATACAGAAGCCCAAAAAACCCCGAAGATCAAATCGAATTTACTAGGCAAAAAAATCACCTTTACTTTTGACACCGGGTTTAATGGCAGATTAAAGGTTGATACAAAATATTTTAATCCAAAAAAAGTTCAACAATCTATTCGAACTTATGGAATTAGTAGTCTGGGACTGCTAGGTTCTGCAAAACCATCTGAGGATTATATCTTCAAGACGACAACATTAAAATTGGATAAGCAGACTTTTGAGAATGAAATTATTAGTACGGGCAAATCCAATTTAATTGGGAATGATTTCTTAAGCGCATTCTCCACAATTCTAGACTGGGAAAATAAAAAAATCTACCTGAAGAAACTACATCCTACTGCAAAATCATTCCATTCTTTTGGGTTTGGATATCGTTTTATAGATGGAAATGCACAAGTATCATACACTTACAGCGATGATCAAGTTCCGCTTCATGTTGGCGATGTTATTCTGCAAATAGACAATATAGATCTCCATGATTTAGACAGAGAGACAGCTTGTTATTTCTTTTTGAACCCTGTAGAACGAGATAAAGACCTCGTTCTCATTAAAATCAAAAGAGATAACCAGGTCTTGACTTTCCGTCTCAAGAAAAGGAGTTATTTAAATTAAATAAAGTTATTTCTTTTCTCTTCCCTACATTTTATCTTTCTTCTTGAGGGCTAATACTTTACAATTTCTCAAAAAGAAAGGTTATTAATCCGTGCCTTGGATCAAATCATACGTAACTCCTTACGTAACAGAGAACTCCAAAACCCATAAGGCCAATATTGTTAAGAAAAGATTTCCCAAAGAGCAAACATCAATCTTTTAAATGTTTTGTAGCTCAAACACTACAACAGTAGGGT
>JBEBRZ010000129.1:0-8254 GCA_040394615.1 Sphingobacterium mizutaii | reverse complement strand
CATCTAACATACAGGATAGTACAGGACGCCCTTTTTACTATTCAAAGTTATATTTGAGTTAACCAGAATCGAAATATCTTTTATTTAACGATTCACATAAATCTACTCAAGACCCCCTACATTTGATTATGAACCATTTAAGGTACTTTTTTATTGTTGTTGTATTATTCTCCCTAATGGGTTGTGCTGAAAATCCAACAATGGAACCGCTCAAAATCCAAAAAGGATCACGAATAGTCTTAATAGGGAACAATCTAGGATCCAGGATGATGGAATTTGGTGATTTTGACACCGAATTACACACAAGATATCCGGACAGTATGTTGTATATCAGAAACATCTGTAATCCCGGTAATACTGCAGGCTTCCGACCGCATTCCTCCAGAAATTCCCCTTGGGCTTTTCCCTCTGCAGCATCCTTCAACCCCGAATTTGATATAAACACAGGTAGTGAAGGACATTTCCCTACGGAAGATGAATGGTTGACTACCTTAAAACCCGACATTATTGTTGGTTTTTTTGGTTATAATGAATCTTTTCGAGGTCCTGAGGGGCTTGATGATTTCAAAGCAGAGATTGCAGCTTTTATTGAACACAGCAACAGCCAGAATTATAACGAAGGTAAAGGCAGTAAGCTGGTATTAATATCTCCTATTGCTTTTGAAGACTTATCCGACCGATATGACTTACCGGACGGTAAAGAAATCAACAAAAATTTAAAGCTATACGCTGATGCGATGCAGGCCATTGCTAAGGAAAAAAACATCCCTTACCTTGATGTTTATGCTGTTACAAAAAAATGGTATCACTCAAGTTCTGAACCTTTAACGATCGATGGTTCCCAGCTTTCAGCAGATGGTTATGGTAAATTTGCAGACTATCTGGTTACAGGACTTTTTGGAAAACCCTCGGGAAAGCCTTCTGAACATAAAGACAAAATAAAAGAAGCTGTTTTAGAAAAAGACTGGATTTGGACTCAGGACTTCAAAATTCCAAATGGAGTCCATGCCTATGGAAGACGATTCAACCCTTTTGGGCCGGAAAATTATCCTTTTGAAATCAAGAAATTACGTCAGATGGGAGAGATTAGGGACACTGCTATATGGAAAGCAGCCAAGGGTGAAACTGTTGATTTAGCGGCAATGGATAAAAACACATTGAAGCTCCCTGAGGTTCAAACGAATTATGACTTCGGCCAGGATAAAGATGCAAAATACCTATATGGGGAAGAAGCTTTAGCAAAATTTCACACAGCACCCGGTTATAAAATTGATCTTTTTGCATCTGAGAAGGAGTTTCCTGATTTAGCGAACCCTGTACAGATTTCCTTTGATGCAAAAGGTCGTTTATGGGTTGCTACTATGCCAAGCTATCCTCACTGGCGAGCTGGAGATGGAAAACCAAACGATAAAATTATAATCCTGGAAGATACCGACAAGGATGGAAAAGCAGATAAACAGACTGTTTTTGCTGATCATCTACATTTACCTATTGGTTTTGAATTTACGCCGGAAGGAGTTTATCTTTCGCAAGGAAAAAACCTGGTATTACTCAAGGATACAGACGGCGATGGCAAGGCAGATCAGAAGGAATTAATTTTAAGTGGTTTTGATGATCATGACACCCATCATGCGCACAGTGCTTACACGATGGATCCCTCAGGTGCATTTTTTATGGCAGAAGGTGTTTTCTTACATACTAATGTAGAAACTTCTTACGGCCCTATAAGAGGAGTAAATGGTGGATTCTATCGGTATTCTCCGCAAAACAAAAAATTAGAAAGGGTAGCACAAGTTTCTATCCCGAATCCCTGGGGTATTGCAACAGACGATTGGGGACAAACCATTTACCTGGAAACCTCCGGACCCGATGTCCGTTGGATGTTACCGGGCAGTATAAAACCAAGGTACGGCGAATCAAATGATAAATCATTCAATCTGGTTGAGGAAAGCCAAAAGGTCCGTCCAACTTCCGGTTTAGAAATTATATCATCCCGACATTTTCCGGACGATGTGCAGGGTGATTACCTCCTTAATAATACCATTGGTTTCCTCGGTGCCAAACAACATACCTTAGAGGATGACGGAACAGGATTCAAGTCAAAACATAGACAGGATTTATTCTGGTCTGATGACAAAAATTTCCGACCTGTTGATTTAGAGTTTGCTCCTGATGGTTCGCTTTACGTGGCAGATTGGCATAATATACTGATTGGCCATATGCAACATAATGCGAGAGATCCGTTGCGTGATCATGTGCACGGTAGAATTTACAGAATCACCTACCCCTCCAGACCTTTAGTGTCGCCGGCAAAGATCGATGGAGCCTCAATAGACGAGTTATTGGAGAACCTGAAACTTCCAGAATATAGAAGTCGCTACCGTACACGCTCAGAATTAAGAATGAGAAAAGCAGATGAGGTTTCTGCTAAACTATCCGCATGGATTAAAAAATTAGATCCGAAAGACCCTAAATACCTTCATCATCTAACAGAAGCAATGTGGGTAAGTTGGGGTGTAAATAAAATCAATGCCGATTTGGTAAAAACCTTATTAGAATCCAACGATTACAGAGCACGAGCAGCGGCAGTGCATGCGTTAAGATATAATACAGATAAAATAAAAAATTACAAAGAGCTTTTATCAAAGGCTGCGACCGATGAGCATGGACGTGTAAAGCTTGAATTAATTGCAGCTGCATCATGGCTCAACCCTACCGATGGCCTGGAATTAATAAATGCGCTGGACAGCAATAGCCTCGACAGCTGGAATAAACCTGCTTACCTTACTTCGTTGGCCCATTTAAACAACCGTTCTGTAAAAGAAGGAAAAGAGGCTAGTAAATCATTAACAAAGCTATCAGGAGCAGATTTAGAGCAATATAAGCGTGGTGCTGTTATCTATTCCAAAGAAGGATTTTGCATCACTTGTCATCAACCTAATGGAAAAGGCTTAGATGTTTCCGGATTTCCTCCATTGAACGCAAGTACGTGGGCAACAGGAAACGAAGACCGGTTAATCAAATTGACCTTAAATGGTTTGTTGGGACCTATAGAGGTAAATGGAAAAAAATATCCGGGTCAGGTTCCGATGACTCCTTTCGGTATGATGCTTAATGATCAGGAGATAGCAGACGTATTGACTTATGTTAGAAATTCATTTGGCAATCAGGCATCGGTTATATCCGCATCAAAAGTAAAAGCAATTCGTGCTTCTATTCAAGATAAAAAAGGATTTTATTCTCCGGATGAACTCTTAAAAGATCATCCGCTTGAAAAAGAGTAAACTTTAGTAAAACGACAAAGGAATAATATAAGATGAACAAAATAGGTTTTAACATATTACCATGGACAGCAGGAGTATCTTCAAAAGTCTTCCCTATTCTAGATCGATTAAAAACAATTGGATATGATGGAATTGAGGTGCTTATCGGATCTCCAGATATTGAAGAATACAAAGCTTTGGGAGATCATGCAAAAGCATTAGCATTGGATGTTAATGCTGTTTTTGTCTTAGGTCCTGAGGATAATCCAATTTCAACAAACCCGGAGGTAAGAAAAAGTGGAATTGCCAAGATAAAATGGGCTATAGATCGGGCTTATGACATGGACTCGCAGATTTTATGTGGACCATTTCATTCCACACATGGATTATTTTCCAGAACAGCTCCCACAGAACAGGAGTATCAATGGGCGGCAGAAGCTTTAAGAGAAGCGGGAGATTACGCAAAAGAAGCAAATATAATCCTGGCACCTGAAGCTGTTAATCGTTTTGAAACCTATTTGGCGAATTGTATGGATCAACTGGCATATTTAGTAGAGCAAACCAACCATTCGCATGTTAAAGCCATGTATGATACGCATCATGCCCATATAGAAGAAAAGAGTGTTACAGAATCCATTCATCGAATTGCTTCACATTTGGCTCACTTTCATATCAGTGAGAATGATAGAGGAACTCCGGGAAAAGGATTGGTGCATTGGGATGAGGTATTCCAAACCTTAAAGGATATAAATTATAAGGGTTGGTATACAATTGAATCATTTTCCAGGGCCGATCCGGATTTTGCGAATGCCATTAATGTGTGGAGAGAATATTCGGATCCATGGGAAATTGCAGAAGAGGGTTATCATTTTATCAAAACTATGTTGGCAAAACATAAAGAATAATAAGTTATCTTGTATTTAATTTTAGAATCTACACTAAAAATTTAACCACAAATAAACCACATTATGAGTAAACAAGTCAACCCTAATGCCCTGTTTTTGGGGAGCTGTCTGGCCCTGATTACAACCGGTCTAACCTTTTCAATCCGCGCAGGGATATTACCTGAGCTCGGGCAAAACTTTAATTTATCTGCGGAACAATTGGGATTCATTAATTCCATGTGGTTCCTCGGTTTTCCGATATCCATGATATTGGGCGGTATTTTTTACTATAAAATAGGTCCGAGTAATATCATGCGTTTTGCTTTTGTTTCACATACGCTAGGTATTCTCCTAACAATTTTTGCTACAGGTTACACCTCGCTATTGATATCTACCTTATTTATAGGTTTGGGTAATGGATGTACAGAAGCAGCTTGTAACCCATTAATTGCTGACCTCTATTCCGGCAAGAAGATGGACAAAATGTTAAATCGGTTCCACATGTGGTTCCCCGGCGGAATCGTTATAGGGAGTTTAACCTCAAAGGTGATGACTGATCTTGGAGCGTCCTGGCAAACACAGATGTGGCTGATTATGATTCCTACCGTTCTCTATGCAATTTTATTTTACGGAAAAGTATTCCCCCAACCAAAACAAGAGCATGCTACTTCCCTTTCAAACAATATTAAAGCGATGTTTTCACCGACCTTTATTTTCCTATTCTGCTGTATGGCACTAACCGCAATTTCGGAGTTTGGCCCACAACAATGGGTAGGAATTATTATGGCCAATAGCGGTGCAAGTCCTATGTTGGTTTTAGCATTAGTAACCGGAGTCATGGCTGTAGGTAGATTTTTTGCCGGTCCGGTAGTTAAATCACTTGGTCAAACAGGCGTTTTATTAGGAGGTGCAATCTTTGCCACTATAGGTGTATATTTATTCTCTATCGTTACTGGAGGAATGGTCTACGTAGCTGCAATCTTATTTGCAATCGGCGTGTGCTATTTCTGGCCTACAATGATTGCTACTACAGCTCAGAGAGTGCCGTTAAGCGGAGCTATAGGCATGTCGGTTATTGGCGGGGTAGGCATGTTTTCTACTTCTATCTTCCAACCAATTATCGGTAGGTGGATTGACCAGTCAAAAGCAGTCGTACAGCAATCAGGGGTTCAGGTAGATAATCTAGATCTTGCTGTTGGCCAAATTACCTTAGCAAAATTGGCCTTATTCCCCGGCATATTGATTATTGTCTTTTTGATCTTCCATTTTTGGCAGAAAAAATCTTACAAGGCACAGCCGGATCCTATTGACCCACAAATTGAAACAACATAATCCGTAAAAAATATAATGAAATATAGCTTCAGCATTCAAAACTCTAAAATTAATAAAAGCACAAAACTGATTCTGATCTTATTGATCACCTTAAGTTTTGGCCTTCATAATTGCATTGCTCAGCAAGATCATTTACTTCACTTTAAACCTGAGGCATCACAATCCAACGGAAAAAAAGTAGTATTAATATCTGGTGATGAAGAGTATCGTTCTGAAGAAAGCTTACCCATGCTGGCGAAAGTATTAACCCGTCAGCATGGGTTTGAAACTTTTGTTTTATTTGCCATCAATCCTGAAACAAAACAAATAGACCCTGAATACCAAAAGAATATTCCGGGTTTAGAACATTTAAATCAAGCTGATCTTATGATCATAGCCAGCCGCTTTAGGGAACTGCCGGATAATCAAATGAAATATATTGACGATTATCTTAAATCCGGCAAACCTGTTATCGGATTGAGAACAGCTACTCATGCTTTTAACTTTGGGGCTGATTCTAAAAGCACTTTCCGTCATTATGCTTACGACAATAATCAACCGGAATGGAAAGGTGGTTTCGGTGGGTTAGTCTTGGGAGAAACCTGGATTAATCATCACGGCGATCATGGGAAAGAAGGGACTCTAGGGTTAATAAATGGATTACAGGTAAATGCTGATAACCCTATTTTACGTGGCGTTGAAGACATTTGGGTTCCATCAGATGTATACGGTATCCAAAATACCCTGCAGAATGCTACTATTCTTGTATTCGGTCAACCTACTCTTGGGATGACTGCAGAGAGGCCAATCAATAAGAAGAAAACCATTATGCCGGTGGCATGGACTAAAGAATATCAAATTCCAGGAGGAAAAAAGGGAAAGGCATTTACAACTACCATGGGCTCTTCCATAGATTTATTGGATAAAAATTTACGTCGGTTAATTATCAATGCAGCCTATTGGGCAGTTGGATTAGAAGACAGTATAAAGGCTGATTTTAATGTAGATCCTATTGGTAATTATCAACCTATTATGTTTGGGTTTGGAAGCTTTGAAAAGGGAAAATATCCCAAAGATTATAATTAATAGTAACTTTTTTATTGAGCAGAACCTAAGAGTTTTTCAGTTTCTAAATATTTCATAATAATTTGAGTAGCTCCGGAGCGCTGGTTAACATAATCTTTAGCGGCTACGCTAGCCTTCAACAGCTTTTCTGAATTTTTCATTGCAGAAACTACCTCATCTAATTCTTTCTCATTGGCAATAGTGAAGCCTGCTCCTAATTCCAGCAAATCAACTGCTTCTTGAAATTTATGATACTTAGGTCCAAAAATAACAGGCATCCCATAAGTTGCTGCTTCCAATGTATTGTGAATACCTGCCCCAAAACCACCTCCTATATAGGCAATCTTGCCGTAATGGTAAAGAGAAGAAAGCATACCTATATTATCAATAATTAATTGCCTCGAATGTAAGATCTGATCTTGGTTGTACATTGTAAACCGGGAGAACAATAAAGCTTGCGGAAATAAGCGCTGTAGCTGTTGGATATGCTCAGTATTAATTTCGTGAGGGGCAATAATGGCTTTCAATTCACTATGTTTTTCGAGCAACCCCTTCAAAAGTTCTTCATCAGCCGGCCAGGTACTTCCTGCTACTAATGTAGGACTTAGCCCCACAAAAGCCTTTGCCTGTTCAATTTCACGATGTTGTTTTGGTAACTCAACCACTCTGTCAAATCGGGTATCACCGGCAAATCCAGCCTTCGTAATCCCTATCCATTTCAACATATAAACACTCTCCGTATTTTGAGTAAAGAAATAAGAGACCTTTTTTAATATAGATCGATAGAATCCACCATACTGTTTAAAGAACAATTGATCTTCCCTGAAGATCGCAGAAATCATTAAAAGCCTGATATTTCGTTTATTTAGTTCATTAAAGTAATGATACCAAAATTCATATTTGGTAAATACAGCAAATTTCGGATTAATGAGGTTTAAAAACTTACGGGCATTCCTTGCTGTATCAGCAGGCAGGTAAAATACATAATCAGCTAGAGACGTATTTTTACGGATTTCATAACCGGAAGGCGAAAAAAATGTTACAATTATTTTTTCATTGGGATAGCGGTGTTTTATCTGTTCCATAACTGACCTCCCTTGCTCAAATTCACCGAGGGAAGCAAAATGAAACCAAATGTATTCCCGACCTTTTTCAACCGATTGCTCAATTTGTTCTAACAGACCTTTACGACCATTTACCATCAGCCTGGCCTTGCTATGGAAAGGAGCCAATAGACGAAGTACTAAGCCATAGAATGATATCCCTAAGTCGTAAAGAAAACGCATCATGTTAAAATATTACTTATCTTCGTCAAAGATATTTAAACCTTTTGAAATTCACTATTGTGCAAGAAAACAAGCGCAAACGAATACTTATCACCGGAGCCGCCGGATTCTTAGGATCTCACCTATGCGATCGCTTTATTGAAGAAGATTTTCAGGTCATAGGTATGGATAATTTAATTACCGGTGACCTTCGAAATATCGAACACCTCTTCCAGCTCGCTAACTTTGAGTTCTATCATCATGATGTTTCTAAGTTCGTTCATGTTCCGGGAGAACTTCATTATATCCTGCACTTTGCCTCACCCGCCAGTCCAATTGATTATTTGAAGATCCCTATTCAAACCTTAAAGGTAGGTTCTTTGGGAACACATAATCTTCTAGGGCTTGCTAAGAGCAAAAATGCCAGAATACTTGTTGCTTCCACTTCAGAAGTCTATGGAGATCC
>JBEBRZ010000128.1:0-8470 GCA_040394615.1 Sphingobacterium mizutaii | reverse complement strand
TTTTTATGTAGGATTTTATTATAAAATATCCTCTAAATGTTGCCATACATTCTCCGCTAAGATATGTTGGCCCTCTTTTGTCGGGTGAACACCGTCGGCTTGATTTAAGTTTTGGATTCCGGCTACTTTATCTAATAAGAACGGGATTAATGTCATGTTTTGTTCTTTCGCTAATTTCGGAAAGATGGCAGCAAAATCCTTGAAATATTGATCCCCCATACTTGGTGGTACCATCATTCCTGTTAAGACTAACTTACAATTCGGATATGCTTTTTTAACTTTATTAACGATTTCGTTTAAGTTTTGATAAGTAGCCTCTGTAGAAATTCCACGGAGCCCATCATTAGCTCCCAGCTCCAACACGAAAACGTCAATTGAATCCTTTAATAACCATTCAATTCTGTCTTTTCCTCCTGCTGAAGTTTCGCCACTTAATCCAGCATTTATACAAGAATACGGAAGGTTTAAAGAGTCAATCTTTTGCTGAATTAACGCAGGGAATGCTTCGGATTGATCATCTAGCCCCAGCCCAGCTGTTAAACTATTCCCAAAGAAAAGAATACGTTTTGTGCTTTCCGTTTTCTCAGTATAAATGTTTGTACTATCACCGCTTTTCTCTTTATTCTGATTGGAGTTCGCGCTATTGCAAGCTGCAAGTAAAAAAATAGCAACAATGGCAACCGTTAATGATGTTATGTGTTTCATATAACTAAATTAATTAAAAAATATCAATACATTTATTGATATGTCATCTACTATGATCCTACAAGTTCAACATGTTTTTAAGCATTATCAGATAGGGGAAACTAAAATTCCTGTATTAAACGATATTAATTTTGAGATAGCTGCGGGTTCTACCGTTGCTATCGTTGGTCCTTCCGGCAGTGGTAAGACTACATTATTGGGATTATGTGCCGGACTTGACCAGAGTTCTGAAGGAGATATTATTTTAAATGATATAAAGCTTACGGGACTTAGTGAAGATAAATTGGCTCAGGTTCGGAATGAACATGTAGGCTTTGTGTTTCAGAACTTTCAATTATTGCCTACTCTGACCGCATTGGAGAATGTGTTGGTTCCTATGGAATTGAGAGGGATGAAGAACAAACAGACAGAAGCTATGGATTTGTTGGAGAAAGTCGGATTAGCGGGTCGTGCAGATCATTATCCATCACAATTATCCGGGGGAGAACAGCAAAGAGTTTCATTGGCAAGAGCATTTGCCAATAAGCCTAAGATATTATTCGCAGATGAACCAACCGGAAATCTGGATGCAGAGACGAGTCTGATTATTGAAGATATGCTCTTCCAATTAAATAAAGATTCTAATACAACTTTGGTTATTGTGACGCATGATTTAGATCTGGCGGCCAAGACCCAACAAGTTATTCCCATTAAAGGAGGAAAGATTCAATGAATTGGAAATGGATATTCTTAATGGCATGGCGAGATAGTCGCAAGAATAGATCCAGGCTATTCCTATTTATCTCATCTATCATTTTAGGGATCGCTGCTTTGGTGGCTATGAATTCCTTTAACCGGAATTTAAAAAGAGATATTGATGTGCAAGCAGCGGAATTGATTGGTGCTGATTTAGAATTAGAGAGTAGACGTTTACCTTCTGATGAAGCCATGAGATTTATCGATTCCTTAAAATTGATAAGTGAGGACTTTGCGCGTGAAGAGCGGTTCATGTCGATGATAAGGTTTCCGGAAGCAGAGGGTTCCAGATTAGTTCAGGTTCGCGCAATAGAAGGGGGCTATCCATTTTATGGAACGGTTGAAACAAATCGGGAAGCTAATTTTAGTGATTTTGAAAAGAAAGCCGGTGTATTTGTTGAGAATTCTCTTTTGTTGCAATTTAATGCAAGCATGGGGGATTCTGTACAATTAGGTAATAATTCCTATTCTATTCTAGGAAATGTACTTTCTCAACCGGGACAGGCAGCCATTGCCGGAGCGATGGCACCTTCAGTTTTTGTTCCTATTTCTCAATTAATAAATTCAGGCCTTCAACAAACGGGAAGTCGTATTGAGTACCATTATTATTTCAAATTACCAAAGAATTTTCAAGTTGATAAAAAAGTAAAGGAGTTAGAAAAGCAGATAGAAGGGTTGCAGTTACGGGCATCGACTATTCAAACCACTAAAGAAAACACGGGGCGATCCTTTGAAGATATGGCAAGTTTTATGGAGCTCGTTGGCTTTGTTGCATTGCTGTTGGGTTGTATTGGTGTTTCTAGTGCGGTCCAAATCTATGTGCGGGAAAAATTAATCTCTGTTGCGGTATTGAGATGTCTAGGCACTTCTGCTAAGCAGGCTTTCTATATATTTCTTATTCAGTTTGCAGGTATTGGGTTATTGGGCGGTATCCTTGGAGCTATTTTAGGATCATTGATTCAATATTTAATACCGGTGGTTATGCAGGATGTTTTGCCTGTTAGTCTGTCTACGGGAGTTTCCTGGTTGGCAATAATAGAAGGTATTGGGTTGGGCGTTGTCATAGCGATCCTATTTGCTTTATTACCCTTATTAGCTGTTCGAAATATTTCACCCCTTAATTCCATTCGAATTACCGATAAAGAAGAAAGTCTGTTTAAAGATAAATTGAGTTGGTGGATTTACCTACTTATTATAGCCTTTATTACAGGTTTTGCGAGACTTCAGATGGATAATTGGGGACAGACGCTTGTGTTTGTTCTTGGTATTGGAGTGACATTCATGTTATTGTATGGGGTGGCTAAAGGATTTACGGTATTGCTTCGAAAGTATTTTCCTAAACGTTGGCCATATTTATGGAGGCAGGGCCTTTCAAATTTATACCGGCCAAATAATCAGACGGTCATTTTGATGGTGTCGATAGGTTTAGGGACTGCTTTAATATCAACGATGTTTCTTGTTCAGGACTTACTGATAAACAGAGTCCGTATATCATCAGAACAAAGTCAGGCGAATATGCTTATGTTCGATATTCAACCCACCCAACGAAGTTCTGTGATGGATTTAGCGAAAGCGGAGGGATATCCTATATTGGAATCAGTGCCAATAGTTACCATGCAATTAGAAAGCATCAATGGTACCACCCTGAATGATGCTTTGAAAGATACAACTCAAGAGGTTTCTACACGGGCCTTTCGTGGAGAAATAAGAGCTACCTATAGGGATTCCTTAACAGCTTCAGAAAGTTTGATCTCAGGGAAATGGATAGGGGAAGTAGGGGCGAATGAAACAGCTGTCGTTTCTTTAGATAAGGGGTTTGCCGAAAATCTGAAGGTTAAAGTGGGGGATAAATTATCCTTTAATGTTCAAGGATTAATCATTCCGGCTGAAGTGGGTAGCATAAGGCAGGTAGATTGGAATAGGTTTCAATCTAACTTCAGAGTCGTTTTTGCAAAAGGAAGTATTGATCAAGCTCCTCAGTTTTATTTGATGATGGCAAAAGTGCCATCAGTTACTGAGTCTAGTAAATTTCAACAGAAAATTGTCAATACTTTCCCCAATGTATCTGTTATTGATATGCAGGCTGTATTGAATGTGCTTCAGGAGATTTTGGATAAGATTGGATTTATCATTCAGTTTATGGGGGCTTTTAGCATTTTGACAGGTGTTATTGTTTTAATCTCCTCTGTAAGAATCAGCAAATTCCAGCGAATTCGGGAAAATGTTTTATTAAGAACATTGGGGGCCAGTAGAAAACAAATTTATTTAATCACGATTAGCGAATATTTATTCCTGGGAATGCTCTCGGCATTGACAGGTATTATTATATCCTTGTTTGCAAGCTATCTTTTGGCAATTTTTGTATTTGAAAGCGTTTTCCTTCCATCCATTGGAATGATCTTATTATTGATGTTTTTGATAATTGGATTGACCGTAATCATTGGGCTGCTAAATAGTCTGGCGGTGATTAATCGTTCGCCATTAGAAGCGTTAAGAAAAGAATAAATTTTCGAGAAAATATGTAACATAATCTAATGTTTAGCTACTAATAGGCTAAACTAAAAGGTTATGAAATATAATATAATAACGATGCTATTTGTACTTTTGGGGATGATAACCGCAAAAGCTCAAGTTACTGGTGATTGGAAAGGCGAACTGGATGTCCAGGGAACTAAAATGGAATTGATCTTCCACATCAGCGAAAAAGAAGGAAATTTGTCGGCAACTATTGATATCCCACTGCAGGGAGCTTCAGGTTTGCCCATGTCAAGTGTAAAGTTTGAAAACAATAAATTGTTTATGGAGATGGCTCAGGCTGGGTTTTCCTATGAAGGAGATCTAAAAGAAGAAGCCATCGAAGGAATTTTTAAACAAGCAGGTCAAGAATTCCCACTAACCTTAGCAAAAACAAAAATCACAAAGCCGGGAGACCCGAGCTTGGTTTCTTCACCTGAAGAATTGGCACAATTGATTGCTTTGGGGGATGGAAATTATAATTATAAGGTTGAGGACTATTTTGCAAAGCCAAAAACTTCAAGTTTTGCCCTGTCTCCAAATGGTAAATATATCTCTTATCGTGAAAAAGATGCGAATAACAAGCGCCATGTTATGGTGAAGGAAGTCGCAACAGGAAAGGTTGTACGTGCAATCGAAGAGAAAGAAGAGTTAATTAGAGGAATGGGTTGGGTAAATGATGAGCGTCTGGTGTATGTTATGGATCAGGGAGGAAATGAAAATTATCATTTATACGCCGTCAATATTGATGGAAGCAAAAATATAGATCTAACCCCTTTTGAAGGTGTTCAGGCAAGTATTTTGAATATGCTGAAGGAACAAAAAGATTTTATCATCATTCAGATGAATAAAGATAATAAACAAGTTTTTGAACCATATAAGGTAAATATTCATACTGGTGAAATGGAGAAACTTTTCACTAATACGGATCCTGAGAACGCTATTGTTGATTATGATTTTGATAAAGACGGGAATCTAAGGGGCTATTCAAAAATGTTGAATGGAATTAATACCCAATATTTTTATAAAGCACAAGGGAAAACAGATTTTGACTTATTTGGAACTACAAATTGGTATGATTCATTTTCTATTTTATCCTTTAATTATGCCTCAAAGAATCCTGATGAAGCTTATGTGCTAACCAATTTGGATTCTGATAAAGCTCGTATTGTACTATATGATTTCAATACTAAAAAAATTATAAAAGAGGTTTATTCTAATACTGATTATGATGCAACAATTTTAGCTCTATCTCGCAAAAGAAATTGGGAAATTGATTATGTAGGTTTTGAAGGGGAGCGATTGGAGATTCAACCGGTTAGTTCGACGTTTAAGGGAATCAATAATTTATTGAAAAAAGAATTTCCTAATTATGAATACTCTATTGTAGGTAAAACGGATAATGAAGATCAATATTTGATTGTTGTACAAAGTGATAAATTATATGGAAAGTATTACCACTTAGATGCAACAAGCAAGAAATTGACTTTACTCTATGATTTGATGCCTCAATTGAAAGAGGATGATATGGCCGATATGCGTCCTATAACTTTTAAATCAAGAGATGGATTGACTATTCATGGCTATATCACGCTTCCTAAGGCTGCCCTTGATGGCAAGAAAGTTCCTTTGATTGTAAATCCGCATGGTGGTCCTCAAGGGGTTCGTGACAGCTGGGGCTTCAATCCGGAGACTCAATTATTCGCTGCTCATGGTTTTGCTACTCTTCAGGTAAATTTTAGAGTTTCCGGCGGATATGGTAAGGACTTTTTAAAAGCAGGGTTCAAGGAAATCGGTAGAAAAGCAATGGATGATGTTGAAGACGGTATTCAGTATGCTGTAGAACAAGGCTGGGTTGACAAAGATAATATTGCAATCTATGGTGGATCCCATGGAGGGTATGCCGTATTAAGGGGCTTGACAAAAACGCCTGATTTATATAAAGCCGGTGTTGATTATGTTGGGGTCTCTAATATTTTTACTTTATTGAATTCCATTCCAGAATATTGGAAGCCTTATCTTGAAATGTTGTATCAGATATGGTATGATCCAAATGTTGAAGCGGAAGCTGCTATTGCCAAAGAAGTTTCACCATTGTTTCATGTAGATAAAATTAAAGCCCCTTTATTTGTTGTTCAGGGAGCTAATGATCCGCGCGTAAAGATCGCTGAGGCAGATCAGATTGTTAAAGCATTAAGAGATAAAGGTGTTGATGTTCCTTATATGGTAAAATATGACGAGGGACATGGATTCGCTAAAGAGGAAAATCAAATTGAGTTTTATAAAGCGATGATGGGATTTTTCCACAAGCATTTAAATTAAAAATATATTGATTAATACAAGTGAAGCTCTTAAATTTAAGAGCTTCACTTTTTTGTATATACTATGAAAATTCTCAACACAGTCCAACTTCAACAAGCCGATCAGCAAACTATTAAAAAAAGAAGAATAAGTTCTTTTGAATTGATGGAAAGTGCTTCTCAAAAAGTCGTTGAGGCTTTGATGAAGGATTTTGGAGATTCTCTCTTCCGTATTCCCATTACAATAGTATGTGGGAAAGGTAATAATGGTGGAGATGGCCTTGCCATTTCGAGATTGCTGCTAGAGAAAGGTGCTGATGTTCAGGTTTTTCTGGTTCGATCCGAAAGCTATTCTGACGATAATTTGATAAATCAGAAAAAACTTAAAAATATCCGAAAGTTTAATCTGGATGAAACTCTGGAACTTAACTCCGAAAATGCAGAGGGGATATTAATAGACTGTCTTTTTGGAAATGGTTTAAGTTCGGAACTTTCAGCCGAATGGCAATCTGTCATAGAACAAATAAATAGTTTTCAGGGTAGGGTATTGGCTGTAGACATGCCTTCAGGTTTAATGACCAAAGGAGTTGGGGGTAATAACAGTTTGATCGTTCGGGCACATAAAGTTTATACTTTTCAGGTACCAAAGCTTGCCTTATTGCTCCCGGATAATTCAATTTTTGTAGGTGAATTTGAAATACTTGATATTGGATTGGATCAGGAGTTTTTGAGTACGCTGACCTCAGCATATCATTACCTGGAAAAGGAAATGATTAAAACATATCTTAAACCTAGAGCTAAGTATTCTCATAAGGGGACCTATGGACATGTTTGTATGATAGGAGGGAGTTTAGGTAAAATGGGAGCAGTGTTAATGAGTTCAAAGGCGGCCTTAAGATCAGGCTGTGGGCTGGTGACAGCTTATATTCCTCGCTGTGGTTACCATGTACTTCAAGTAGGGTTTCCGGAGGCCATGGTTCTTTTAGATGCTGGCGAGGAGCATTTAACAGATTTCAATATTCAACCTAACTTTACATCTTATGGTGTAGGTATTGGGATGGGTCAGGATGAAGATTCGATAAGGGCTTTTGGTCTTTGGTTGCAGGGATTGGAGGACGATACAAAGCTTGTATTGGACGCAGATGCTTTGAATATTCTTTCTGAAAATAAAAACTTTTTAAAGCACCTTCCGAAGGGTACAATATTGACTCCCCATCCGAAAGAACTAAAAAGGCTAATTGGATCATGGGAGGATGATTTGGAGAAAATTGAAAAAGTGAGAGCCTTTTCGGCTGAGCATCAGGTTGTGGTTGTGATTAAGGGTGCGAATACAGTAATTGTTAGTCCTGAGGAGGAAATTTATTTTAATTCTACAGGAAATCCCGGAATGGCAACAGGTGGAACAGGAGACATATTGACAGGAATCATTAGTAGCCTATTAGCTCAGGGATATTCTTCCTTAACTGCGACTATTATCGCTGTGTATGTTCATGGTTTAGCAGGAGATTATGCTAAGAAAAATTTGGGAGAGACCAGTTTAATTGCAGGAGATTTAATAACGTATTTACCTTTAGCATTTAACGAGCTAAGCATTGAATAAGTATTATGACGAATGAAAAACATAGGTCTATATTAGACTACTAATTATATTCTTATCTTTAAGATATGGAAATTCACATCAAAAATATGGTTTGTCCTCGTTGCGTTATGGCGGTCGAGCAGATTTTGAATAGGATGAATGTTCCCTACGAAGAAGTGAAAATTGGGAGTGTAGATATAAAAAATGTCTTGACTGAAAATGAGTTTTTGACCTTTGACCAGGAGCTCCAAGCTATTGGATTTGAAATTTTAAAAGAAAGAAAACAGAAGTTGGTGGAAGATATTAAGATTGCTTTATTGGAGTTGGTCAATATGAAGGGGACTACAGTAATGAAAACTTCAAGTTTTTTATCCGAACGATTTAATTTAGAATATTCTTATCTGAGCACTGTTTTTTCAGACTTTGAGGGTGAGAATATTGAAAAATATCTAATAAAGTTAAAGGTGGAAAAAATTAAGGAGTTATTAGGATATCAAGCCTCTTTGTCAGAAATAGCGTCTCAGTTACAGTATAGTAGTATTGCGCATCTTAGCAATCAATTTAAAAAGACTACCGGCATGAGTCCTACAGAATTTAAAAAGCAATTAATTTGAAGAATTAATAAAAAGAGAGAAGG
>JBEBRZ010000127.1:0-8471 GCA_040394615.1 Sphingobacterium mizutaii | reverse complement strand
TTTCCAGTACGACAGTTTAGCAAACTGTTCCTTTCGGCCACTCAGGCACCTCTCCGTGTTTCGACAGTGCAAACATAAAGCAAAATTTTCACTCTACAAAGTCGTTTTCTCGAAAATTCTCCAATTTATTGCACTTCTAAAGCAACCTTTTGAATATCAATTTGTTTTTTTAGTTTTCTTTTTTCTTGCTAAGATCATAATCGATCCGAACATGGTAAATACTCTTCAACATCGCCTTAAAAATCTTCGCTGATTCCGAAATTTCACGCATGGTAATATCCGCATTCTGAAATTGTCGCTGCATTAATTTATGATCGATGATCTTATCCACTAAATTATTAATTGATTCCTCCGTAGGTTCCTTCAAAGATCTGGATGCCGCTTCCACGGAATCTGCCATCATCAATACTGCAGTCTCCTTCGAAAATGGAACCGGGCCAGGATACTTGAAGATAGACTCGTCAATAACTTTATCCGGATTCTCCTTAATCGCCATATTGTAAAAATAGTCCACCTTGGTTGTTCCGTGGTGTGTTCGGATAAAATCAACTACCACTTCAGGCATCTGGTTTTTTCTTGCCATTTCTATCCCTTTCAAGACGTGAGAGATAATAATTTGAGCACTTTGTTCCGGTGTCAGTTCTTCATGAGGATTATCATTGGTTTTCTGATTTTCTATAAAGTACAATGGATTGATCATTTTCCCGATATCATGGTACAATGCTCCTGCACGAACCAATAGCGGATTACCCCCAACTTTATAAATCGCTGCTTCTGCCAAATTTGCAACTTGCAGGGAATGTTGGAAAGTCCCGGGAGCCTTTAATGATAATTCACGTAGCAATCTGGAATTACTATTTGTTAATTCCATTAATGTTAAATCAGACACGATGCCGAATAATTTCTCAAACGCGTAAATTAACGGATAAGCTAATAACGTTAAGCCTACGCTGACGGCAAATGGTAGGATGTCCTGCCAGTAAATGGAAGAGAAAGATCCATTACGTGTTAATACTAAACCTACAAATGCTAAAATATAAGTTGCTAGGATTAAAGCACTGGAAACCAAAAACTGTTCCCGCTTAACTAAAGTCTTAATACTATAAATTGCTACAATACCCGCTGTGAACTGTAGGAATACAAAATCGAAACTGTTGGGCACAAATAATCCTGCTACTAACACCATCAGGATATGGATGTTTAGCGCAATTCTGGTGTCAAATAATAACCTAAAGATAATAGGTACACTACAATAAGGAATATAGTATAAACTTGGAATCTTAATTTTGATAGCCCAACTTAGAACGCCAAGCATTACCAGGATAACAATGAAAATGATAAACAGTAATCTGTTGTTATTGAAAATATCTGTACGGAAGAAGTATAAGAATACCATGAGTAAAGACATGGCTAATGAAATCAAGATAAAATGACCAAAAGTCACTAAATTTTGTTCACCGCTAATCTTTGATTCATCTTCAAAAACCTTACGTAATGATTCTAATTTTTGATAAGTATCATTATTGATGATTTTCCCTTGTTCTGCGATCAATTCATCTTTTTGAACCATTCCACGTGTAGTGGATATGTTTGATAAAGCTGTTTGTTCTACTTTATTCGTCTGTGTTTCGTTGAATACAAAATTAATTGTAATGTAGTTTTTAAGAACTTCAGCTAGCCATTGTTTGTGCTCAATCAGTTTATTCTTTTCCAGCACACCGACAATATATTGATTAGCAGATTCAATTGTAAAACAATCTACCGTGTTTTTTTGCTGGGCAACATTGTCATGGATGAGTACAAAGTTATATTCAAGAGAAGTAGGGTCATTTCTTGAACTATCATTCCCTTTAATTTGATATCTGTTATTTAACGAAATTACGCCTCGGTCATAAATGTAATTCAACAAGGCATTTCCTACTTCTCTGTATGTGTTAGCATCTCCAGACTCTGTAGAATCCAATTGATTGGATTGCCATTTCTCATTGAAATCTGTATTGAATTGATCAATTTGCTCTTTACTGGCTACATCATTTAGGTTATAAATGGGCTGAACAGTACGTAGAATATATTGTTTATCCCGTTCCATTTCCTCTGCAGTCTTTAACACCGCGAAGTTATAAGGAGAGGTTAAGTTCTCATGATTCCATGGTTTGCCTTTTTGGTATTCATATCTGAACCTGGGTTGCTTAGGTAAGAAAATACAAATCAAGATAATAGTTAATACCACCATCCCATATTTCCATAGGGTGGAGTTCTGTTGTAATCTATCTTTTGGGTAATTTATCTTTAATTTCGCCACGTTTATGTTTTATCCTTCTAACAAACAAATGTAATTAATTTACAGCAAATCAGCTTTTTTTTGATGGATCTGCCTTTCATGATAGAACAATCAATGTATCAAGAGGTTCTGCTGCTGGAAGAAATCTTCCATTTATTTGAAATTTAATGAAAGGATTGTAATCATTCTATCCTTATTACCTGCTTTTGGTTTTAATATTGAATCTGGCTGTTTTGATGCGAATCCTATCAAGTTATTTATTATCACTTACCCGTATCTCACCCGTTACTCACCCGAATGTAACTCAATTTAAACCCTATTTTGATTGGGTGAATTTTGGATTAATTAAAGGATAGTAAAACACTCGAACTTGTTCACCTAGGCCGTATGTTTTTATCATTTATGCTGATGATGGAATCTGCTTTGAAATTTGTCGTATTAACTTACTCTAACTACTAAATTCTATTGCGTATCTTTGCAAAAAAAATAGACAACATGTCCACACAAAAACATTTAATAGCTCCTTCGGTATTAGCTGCAGATTTTGCTAACCTACAACGTGATGTGCAAATGGTAAATGATAGTGAAGCGGATTGGTTTCATATCGATATTATGGATGGTGTATTTGTACCAAATATCTCTTTTGGATTTCCTGTAATGAATGCGATAGCAAAACATGCTAATAAGCCATTGGATGTACATTTGATGATTGTAGATCCCGACCGATACCTACAGGCATGTAAAGATAATGGGGCGGAGGTTATAACAGTGCATTATGAGGCTTGTACACATTTACATCGTACTTTGGCTGCAATTAAAGATCTAGGATGTAAGGCTGGGGTTGCATTAAACCCGCACACGCCGGTATCTTTGTTGAAAGACGTTATTCAAGATATTGATTTGGTATGTTTAATGTCAGTGAACCCGGGCTTTGGAGGACAGAAGTTTATAGAACGTACTTATAGTAAAATTAAAGAATTAAGGGCGTTAGCGGCCGAAAATAATACGGATGTATTGATTGAGATTGATGGTGGGGTAGGGCTCTCAAATGCCGGAAAACTCTTAGCTGCCGGAGCTGATGTTTTAGTTGCGGGGAGCTTTGTCTTTTCATCTGCAAATCCGGAACAAACTATTAAGGACTTAAAAGCTGTAGATCCTAACTTACAGTCTATATAAGCAATTGTTTAGAATATTTCCAAATTAGGCTAGGTTGGCGGAATTGGTAATAAAGCATAGTTTTTTTTGTAAATTTGCAATTATCGCTCAAAAATGAGTGAAAAGTTAAAAAATAAAATAATCATATTAAATAAAAATAAATGGCTTTTGATATAGACATGATCAAGAAGGTTTATTCTCAATATGATGAGCGTATTAAATCTGCTCGTCAGGTTGTTAATAAGCCGTTGACCTTAGCTGAGAAAATTTTATATGCGCATCTTTGGGATGGTAACGCGAATGAAGCATACGAACGTGGAAAATCATATGTTGATTTTGCACCGGATCGTGTAGCAATGCAGGATGCGACGGCTCAGATGGCTTTATTGCAATTTATGCAAGCTGGTCGTCCACAAGTTGCAGTTCCTTCAACCGTTCACTGTGACCACTTAATTCAGGCGCGTGACGGAGCAGCAGAGGATTTAAATCGTGCTAAAAATGAAAGTTCAGAAGTTTTTAACTTCTTAAGTTCCGTATCAAACAAATATGGTATTGGTTTCTGGAAACCAGGTGCAGGTATTATCCACCAGGTAGTTTTAGAAAATTATGCATTTCCGGGTGGAATGATGATTGGTACTGACTCTCACACTGTAAACGCAGGTGGATTGGGTATGGTAGCAATAGGTGTTGGTGGTGCAGATGCATGTGATGTAATGGCTGGATTACCTTGGGAGCTTAAATTCCCTAAGTTAATCGGTGTTAAATTAACAGGAAAATTATCAGGATGGGCTGCTCCTAAAGATGTAATCTTGAAAGTAGCTGGTATCCTTACAGTAAAAGGTGGTACCGGAGCTATCGTTGAATACTTTGGTGAAGGTGCTGAATCTTTATCATGTACTGGTAAAGGTACTATCTGTAATATGGGTGCTGAAATTGGTGCGACAACATCAACGTTCGGTTATGATGAATCAATGGAGCGTTACTTACGTGCTACGGATCGTTCAGAAGTAGCTGATGCGGCAAATGTTATTAAAGAGCATTTAACGGCTGACCCTGAAGTTTATGCTAATCCTGAACAATATTTCGATCAATTAATTGAAATCAATTTATCTGAGTTAGAACCTTCTTTGAATGGTCCTTTTACACCAGATTTATATACTCCAATCTCACGTATGCGTGAGGAAGCTGGAAAAAACGGATGGCCTACAAAAGTAGAATGGGGATTGATCGGTTCTTGTACTAACTCTTCATATGAAGATTTATCTCGTGCGGCATCTATCGCTCGTCAAGCTATTGACAAAGGTTTAGTGACCAAAGCTGAATTTGGTATTAACCCAGGTTCTGAGCAAGTTCGTTTTACTGCTGACCGTGATGGCTTATTAAGCACTTTCGAAGACTTAAATGCTACGATTTTTACTAATGCATGTGGACCATGTATTGGTATGTGGGATCGTGCCGGTTCTGAAAAACAAGAGAAAAATACAATCGTTCACTCTTTCAACCGTAACTTTGCAAAACGTGCGGATGGAAACCCGAACACTTTTGCTTTCGTAACATCTCCTGAGATAGTTGCGGCTATCGCCATTTCAGGTGATTTAGGTTTTAACCCGCTTACGGATACATTAACAAACAAAAACGGTGAACAAGTAAAATTAGATCCTCCTACTGGTGATGAATTACCGGAAAAAGGATTTGCAGTGGATGATCCGGGATATCAAGCTCCTGCAGCTGATGGTTCAGGTGTAACTGTAGATGTATCTCCAACTTCTGATCGTCTTCAATTATTAGAACCTTTTGCAGCTTGGGAAGGTACTGACCTTAAAGGTTTGAAACTATTAATCAAAGCTAAAGGAAAATGTACTACTGACCATATCTCTATGGCGGGTCCTTGGTTGAAATATCGTGGTCACTTAGATAACATCTCTAATAATATGTTAATTGGAGCTGTTAACTACTTTAACGATAAAACGGATAATGTTAAGAACCAATTGACAGGTGAGTATGGGCCAGTTCCGGCTACTCAGCGTGACTATAAAGCTCATGGAATCGGTTCAATCGTAGTTGGTGATGAAAACTATGGTGAAGGTTCTTCTCGCGAACATGCAGCAATGGAACCTCGTCATTTAGGTGTTCGTGCGGTATTAGTGAAGTCTTTCGCTCGTATTCACGAAACTAACTTGAAAAAACAAGGTATGTTAGGTCTTACCTTCGATAATAAAGATGATTACGATAAAATCCAAGAAAACGATATTATTGATATCAACGGATTAACTGAATTTGCTCCGAATAAACCACTTACATTGGTGTTACACCACGAAGATGGTACGTCGGAAGAAATTTTAGCTAACCATACTTACAATGAACAACAAATTGGTTGGTTCAAAGCAGGTGGCGCATTGAATATCATCAGATCAAATCAGAATAAATAATATTTCAAATTAAATATAGATTTGAAAAAGTAGCTGTCCCTTAAAAGACAGCTACTTTTGTTTTTTAAATCTTTGAATTGTGATTAAGTGATTTAATGAGAGGTGATTTTCCTAACTTTATTTATCTAATTTAAAAGTCTATTCAGTAATGAGTAAGAAAATATTTAAAACCTTGGCATTATCAGCTATTTTAACGGCCACAAGCTATATGAACATACATGCACAAGTTACACCTTATGAAAAGGATGTCAATAAAAATACAACTGTAACTTACCAGGAATTACAAGATTATTATTCAACGCTTTTAGAGGGTAGAAAAAACGTTAAGTTGTTCAATATAGGTTTGACAGATGTGGGTAAACCTTTACAGCTTATTGTGTTATCGAAGGATGGTGATTTTGATCCTACTAGCATTAAAGCGAAAGGGAAAGCTGTAATGTTAATTAATAATGGAATTCATCCCGGTGAACCTGAAGGGATAGACGCTTCAATGATGTTTATCCGCGACTTGCTGGATGAAAACAAATTACCAGATGATCTTGTACTCTGTGTTATTCCGGTTTATAATATTGCCGGTATGCTTAATAGGGGCGTTACCCGAGCCAATCAAAATGGGCCTGATAGCTACGGATTCAGGGGGAGTAGACAACATTATGATTTGAATAGAGACTTTATTAAAGGAGATACGCGTAATTCCAGACTGTTTCAAAAGATTTTCAGCACCTGGGATCCTGATGTATTTTTTGATACGCATACCAGTAATGGTGCAGATTATCAATATGTAATGACTTTAATTGAAACTCATAAAGATAAGTTGCACAAAGATCTGGCTCCTTACATGAAGGAAAAATTTACGGATGAACTTTATAAGAGGATGGAGAAAGAGGGATTCCCAATGGTTCCCTATGTGGATTCAAAAGGTGAAACACCGGAAACGGGATTAGTTTCTTTCCTTGAAAGTCCGAGGTATTCAACGGGATATGCCGCTTTGCATAATACAATCGGTTATATGCCTGAAACGCATATGTGGAAACCATATCAGCAAAGAGTTGAAGCTACATATCTGTTGATGAAACATCTTTTTGAAGTTGCGGTACAGGAATCAAAGGAATTGGTCGAATTGAGGAATAAAGTAAAACATTCGGTTGCAAGTCAGGAGGAGTTTCCAATAACCTGGACTTTAGATACTAATCTTGTCGATACAATAACATTTTTAGGCTTCGAATCCGGTAAAAAACCGAGTGAAATTTCGGGGGAGGATAGACTATTTTATGATCGAACGAAACCCTTTAAGAAAGATGTTCCTTATTATAATACCTATAAGCCATCAGTTGTGATAAAAAAGCCAAAGGCTTATATAGTTCCTCAGGCTTATGATCAATTAATAGCATTAATGCAAGCAAATGGGGTGAGTATGCATCAATTACCAGAGGATACAACAATGAAGGTTGAGATGTATTATATAACGGGTTATAAAACCCAAACTGCGGCATATGAGGGCCATTATCCTCATCATTCAGTTGAAGTTAAACCAGAAATAATGGATGTTGAGTTTTTCAAAGGTGATTGGTTGATTGAAACCGATCAGGCAATCAATCGTTACATTATAGAAACTTTAGAACCCCAGGCTACAGACTCTTTTTTCAATTGGAATTTCTTCGATGCCATACTTTCACAGAAGGAGTATTTTTCCAGTTATATTTTTGAAGATACTGCTGCCGAACTGTTAGCAACAGATAAGGAATTAAAAGAAAAATTTGAGGAGGCAAAAAGGCAAGATTCAAAACTAAGGGAAAGTGGTCGCGCACAGTTGGAATGGATTTATAAACATACTCCATATTATGAGCATAGTCATTTATTATATCCGGTAGGTAGAATTATATAAATAGAGATACTTGAAAACTGTTGACAAAGGGTTGTCATTATTGAGTAGTAGATTTGATTATCAATCAAAAAGAGATATTATGAATACTGCAACATTTTGTTCAAAAGAACAGTTTTTAATTCATTGGCAAGGCCATAGAACTTTAACCAGAAGAACAATTGAATTATTTCCGGAGAAGGAATTATTCGAGTTTAGTATTGGTGGAATGAGGACATTCGCTGATTTAGTAAAGGAATTATTAAGTATAGGATTGCCAGGTGTGGAAGGTATTGTAACTTATAAAGTTGAGGGATATTCGCATGAACTTCCTTTTTCTACTAAAGAGGAATTATTAGCTGAATGGGATAGGCAAACGCCGTTGATCTCTGATTACTATAATAAAATTAGTGAGGAAAGATTCCAGGAAGAGTTTAACCTATTTGGAGAATATAAGTTTCCTATTTATGAAAATTTCCTCTATTTTGTTGATAATGAAATTCATCATAGAGGCCAAGGTTTTGTTTACTTAAGAGCTTTGGGAATTGAACCTCCAAAATTCTGGGAAAGATATTAATAGAAAAGGCTGCTCATTGGCAGCCTTTTCTATTAATATATAGTGTGAATTACTTCTCTTGAAATACTGAGTTTACTTCTGTAATTTTCCATCCATCATTGTCCATTACCATCGTTAGATAATCTGTACGTTTGAAATTTGAGAAGTCCAGTGTTACCTTTGCTAAGC
>JBEBRZ010000126.1:0-8576 GCA_040394615.1 Sphingobacterium mizutaii | reverse complement strand
AATAATGAAATTCTTCTTCTCCATTCCTCTAAGTATGAAGAATTCTTGCAGACAGTGCTTGCTCCTCTTGAGCAGCTTGTACATATAAACTATAGTTATATCCGACAAGCGTCGCCTGTTCAATTAGCAGAAAAACAATATGCGTTGGAGAGAATTCTATACTTCCAACAGGAAGGAAATTATGTTTCTATTACCCCTGTTATGAAATATGGGGATATTGAGGTTCCTGTTTATTCCAGGAAACAGCTCTTTGATCAGGACCAAAATGCTAATGTATTCCAGGTGGAGCGCAACAAGTTAGCTGAGGATCAGCTCACCACTACCGTTATGGGGCAGCATCCCGAATTTGAGGAACAATTGAAGGGTTATGAATATTTCTATTTGCATAAAGATAAATTTTTAGATGACAACTGGTTTCTAGGAGCATTTGAATTTTGGCGAAATGAAGGGATAACGCTATTAGGGTTTAATGAAATTAAGAATAATAAAATCAATCCACATAAAGCAAAAATCAATATTGACATCATAAGTGGCACAGATTGGTTCAATGCGAAGCTTAAAGTTGCTTATGGCAACCAACAAGCTTCTTTAAAGCAAATCCGGAGGGCAATCCGCAATAAGAGTAAATTCGTTCAGCTGGATGATGGAAGCCAAGGAATATTGCCTGAGGAATGGCTAGGTAAAATTGCTCATTATTTTCGATTAGGTGAAATAGAGGATGGTTTACTTTTAATCCCTAAGATCAATTTCTCCGAAGTGTCGGATTTATTCGAAAAGGAAATGTTGAGTGTAGAAGTACAGGAGGAAATAAACCTTTATACTAGGAGATTCTCCCACAGCTCCAAGATTCCGGAATGCAAAGTGCCGGATGATTTACACGCAGAATTGAGAGATTACCAGAAACAAGGGCTTGATTGGTTAAATTTCCTGGATCAGCATAACTTTGGGGGCTGTCTGGCAGACGATATGGGCCTTGGAAAGACACTACAAATCATTGCTTTTATCTTATCACAAAGGGAAAAACATCCAAATCAAACAAATCTTATCGTCGTACCTACTTCTTTGCTCTTTAACTGGGAGGAGGAATTTGCAAAATTTGCCCCTTCTATAAAGGTTTGGAAACATTATGGCGCCAATCGTGATAAAAGCATTTCAGAATTAGCAAAGTATGAGGTTACCCTGACGAGTTATGGTATGTTGCTTTCGGATATTAAATTCTTGAAATCCTTTCAGTTTAATTATGTATTTCTGGATGAGTCGCAGGCGATAAAAAATCCAAATTCTGAGCGATATAAAGCAGCTCGGTTATTACAGGCCCGCAACAGAATTGTACTGACCGGAACACCAATCGAAAACAATACTTTCGATCTTTACGGACAATTATCATTTGCCTGTCCCGGGTTATTAGGAAGTAAACAATACTTCAAGGATGTTTATGCGATCCCTATTGATAGGTTTGAATATAATAAAAGGGCACAGGAGCTTCAGCATAAAATCGACCCTTTCATCCTGAGAAGAACAAAGAAGCAGGTCGCAAAAGAACTTCCGGAAAAGACGGAAATGGTTATCTACTGTGAAATGAATGCAGAACAAAGGAAGATATACGACAATTATGAAACAGAGCTTCGCGAATTTATTTCCGCAAATGAAGAAGAGGATGTTCATAAAAATAGTATGCACGTCCTGACCGGATTGACCAAATTGAGACAAATCTGTAATGCGCCTATTCTTTTAAAAGAAGGTCATGCTGCTGAGCATGCTGTCAAGATCGAGGTGCTTATGGAGCAGATTGAAAGCAAATCCAATGAACATAAAATCCTAGTTTTTTCACAGTTTGTAGGCATGCTCGATCTCATCAAGGCAGAGTTGGTTAAGAGAGACATTTCATTTGAATACCTCACAGGGCAAACCAAAGACAGGGGAAAGAAAGTTCATAATTTTCAATCCAATGATCAGGTAAGAGTATTCCTGATAAGCCTGAAAGCGGGAGGGGTGGGTTTAAACTTAACACAAGCGGATTATGTCTATCTAATTGATCCATGGTGGAATCCGGCGGCAGAAAGTCAAGCTATTGATAGGAGCTACCGTATTGGGCAAACTAAAAATGTTGTTGCCGTGCGACTAATCTGCTCGAATAGCATTGAAGAAAAAATAATGAAGCTCCAGCAAAAGAAGAGCAAATTAGCACAGGAATTAGTGAAAACAGAAGCTTCTTTTTTCAATGGGTTATCAAAACAAGATCTGTTAGAAATATTATGATAAACAACGAATCAAAAAATACATGAAATCATTTAATGTTTCTTTAAAATTCAATAACTTAGTTATTACCTAACTTAATATATATTATCTTTTCCTGATCTAATTATCACATGAAATATCTAATCCTATTCTCTTTTCTCTTTTGTTTTGGTTTGCAGGGATATTCCCAACTCAGTATTAAGTTATATGAGGATACTGAATATATTCAAAAGCTTGAGAATCGTTTAAAGGAAGCAAAGACTGATAGCGCTAAGGCCATGTTGGCTTTTCGGCTTTCCTATCTGTATAAAAAATCGCAGAAGATGGAACTCGCAAAGGAGCGTCTGGAGCAGGGTCGTGCTATTTCCGCAGGAAATACTTTTCTAGAAGGTGTTTCCGGCTATTATGAGGCTTATCAGGGCTTAGGGGTAGAAGATTTACAGACCTTACAGCAAAAACTGAATCGATGTGACAGCTTATTGAGTGGATTTGAAGATAATGAAGCGAAAAAAGTACGAAGCAATGCCTGGATTGTACTGGGGCTTATCCAACAGCTGCAAGGTAATGAAAAAGGCGGGTTAGAGGCCTATATCAATCATGCCCTTCCGCTGGCAAAGGAGTCAAAAGATAAATTTACCGAAGCAAATGCCAATAAATTTGTTGGTATAAGCTTATTAAATGCATCCGAACGCCAGAAGGCCAATGAATATCTTAAACACTCCTTGCAACTCTTTCAGGATGCTCCCTCAGAAAGTGAGGTTCTTAAAAAAGAGGGAGCTCTTGAGGTCACACTTATTTTGGCCGAGAATAACCTGCATTTAAATAATATGATTGCGAGTAAAAACTATTTAGATGTTGCATATGCTGTTTTGAAGGATTACCCAACATCCAATGTGTTTTTATTTTATTTCTACCCCGAGGGTGTTTATTATGAAAAAACAGGAAATTATAACGAAGCGATTCGCAGTTTCGATAAAGCCATTGCTTTTCAGGCAGGTGCTCCTGAAAACTTTTATATCAACCGGGCGAAATTTGGGAAATTTCAGACACTCAGAAAGATTGGAAGGAATGAAGAGGCCATAACCGTGATGAAAGACTTATTAAAAAGTTCAAGCTTATTACCAGGTGACCGAAACTCATATTCCAATTTATTGGCAGAAACCTATGCTCAGGTTGGCAATATGAAAGCGGCTTACGAATGGTCCCAAAAGTATATTACGGTAAGCGACAGTATGCACAATGAAGAGTATAAAAAATATATTGTGGATCTGGAGAATAAGTACCAGTCCTTTGAGAAAGAAAAACAGATTTCTCAACTTAAGGCGGAAAACTTAGCGGCCGAACTTGCCCAGAAAAATCAAAAACTTCTCGTGTTATTGTTTGGGGGCGGTTTAGCGGTTCTATTGTTAGCATTTTTATACCTCAATAATATCCTAAAGAATCAAAAAAGGGCAAATGCGTTTAAACTCACCGAACTGGAACAACAGAAAGAACTACAGGTTACAAAGGCGTTCCTGGAAGGAGAAGACAAGGAAAGACAACGTATAGCCCAGGACCTGCATGATGGTTTAGGGGGAGCGCTTTCCGGAATAAAAATGAAGCTTTCGGGTATCCAATCTGAGATCCACGTAAAGGATTTTGATAGCTCCCTAGAGCAATTGGACAAGTCTATCGTTGAACTGCGTAGAATTGCGCACAATATGATGCCGACCAACTTGCTTAGGAGTGGCTTGAACGTAGCATTAATGGATTTATGCAGCTCATTGTCCTGTTCTAAAACAAAGATTGAACTGCAGACAGAAGGACTTGATCATTACCTGAGCCAACAACAACAAGTAAATATTTATAGAATTATTCAAGAGCTATTGAGCAACGCGATGCGACATGCTAATGCGACAGAAATATTGGTACAGTGTTTACAGAATGAACGTCAGATTCTAATCACAGTGGAGGATAATGGCGTAGGCTTCGAATTAAAAAGTCCTGATATGAAGAAAGGAATGGGTATGGAAAATGTCCAAAACAGGGTGAATCTCATGAACGGGACATTAGAATATGATCCGATGCCGGGAGAGGGCACAATTGTTAATATAACCCTCGAAGTATAGGTCCTTCCGGTATCAAATACGGCATTTTGTCTTAAATGATTTTGATTTACTATCTTTGAAATGTTTAATTTCAAAGATTATGGAACAAAGCGAATCCCTGTGGCATTATTATAAATCAACAAATAAAGAAATTCCCGAAGATCTTTTATTATCAAAAGGTTCAACAAGTCATTTCAACGTGCTGGAATCTGTTGCTTGTTCCGGCACGCTTCCTTTTGTCAGACGAGATTATTATAAAATCTGCTTGCTAAATAATGACATGGACTTTCAAACCGAAGAGGGAGAGGTCAGAATTAAAGGTCCCAGCATTATCTTCTGTAACACAGAGAAAAAATATGCTGTTCTAAAAAAATATAATACAGAAGACCATCATGGTTATATCTGTCTGTTCAATGAAGGTTATTTGTCCGGAGATATTAAATCACCATTAAACAGGCTGTTTGCTTTGTTTACGAATGAAGGATACCCATATCTTACATTAAGCCAAGAGGAATTTGAGCGATTCTCCAAGCTGTTTGCGCTAATGGTTCAGGAGTACAAAGGTCAGTTTGAATATAGAAAAGAGGTGTTAAACTCATTGTTACGGTTGGTTTTGTTCGAAAGCATTAAGATTTTCAATCGGAAGTGTCCTAAAGTAAGGATGTTAGAGGCAGAAGATCGTTTAGTGCGGAATTTCATGAATCTGCTGGACAGCCAATTTCCTATAGACTCTCCCAAGAATGTCATTTCCTATAAGTCTCCCGCCGACTTTGCTGACAAGCTAAATGTTCACATTAATCACTTAAATCACAGCCTTAAAACCGGAACAGGAAAATCGACCAGCAAATTAATCTATGAGCGTATCATCTCAGAGGCTATTGATCTGCTAAAGTATTCCGATTGGTCTATTGCCGACATCGCCTTTAGCTTAGGCTTTGAATATCCCCAACATTTCTCTAATTTCTTAAAACGTTTCACGGGGAATACCCCTAGAAATTACCGGAAGCAACAATTGCAAAATATTTGAAATATGTAAGTATTTATTTGAATATAGTTAACATGGTCATATAGATGAACGCTATTTTTGTCGTACTAATTTTAGCTATATGAAGATGCTTAAAAAAGAGAATGAACGGATTTCAACTATTTTAGCCTTCCTGTTAATTCCAATTTCCGGAATGGCAATGGATGTGTATCTCCCATCTTTTCCGCATATGTCCTCCTCACTTGGTACGACTGCAGAAAACATTAAACTAACCCTAACGGTATATTTAGTAAGCTATGGAGTATCTCAGTTATTTGTTGGAAGTCTTGTTGATGCTTTAGGGAGGTATAAGATTAATATTATCTCACTGTTTATATTTATACTAAGCTGTTTGGGAATTGTATATAGTAACAATATCTATTTTATTTTCCTGATGCGGTTTATCCAAGGAATAACGATCTCCTTTATTGTTGTTTGTAAGCGATCTTATTTCATTGATGTCTATACCGGAAGCAAACGGAAACATTATACCAGTATGCTCACGATGGTTTGGGCGACAGCGCCTATACTGGCTCCTTTTATCGGGGGATACCTTCAACATAGCTTTGGCTGGAGAGCGAATTTCTGGCTGCTGGGGATATATGCGGCGATTATGTTAATCTTAGAACTGAAGTTTAGCGGAGAAACCATAAAAGTGAAGCAAAAGTTAAACTTCAGATCCACGCTTACCAACTATCAAACGCTTATGAAGAATGCTGATTTTAGTATTGGAACGATACTGTTGGGTGTAAGCTATACCATGGTGATGATATTTGGGATGAGCATCCCTTTTATTGTTGAGCAAAAATTTCATCTATCTCCGGTTTACTCCGGATATTGTGCCTTAGTTTCTGGCATTGCTATATTCTGTGGTGGAACCTTAGGGAAGATAACAATCGATAAGCCTTTCTATCCGAAGTTAGCGATAGCGAACTTAATACAATTAGTAGTTGCTTTGCTGATGATGCTTTCGACAAATTGGATATCCGGATTAGTGCCGATGATGATATTTGTTTTTATTATCCATCTATTTCAGGGCTTTACCTACAATGTTTATTTCACCTATTGTATCACTCGTTTTCCGGAATTTGCCGCAACCTCCAGCGGTATGGCAAGCGGTGGTAGTTATTTGATTTTCTCAATCGTCAGTTACCTGATTGTGCATATCATTAACGTTGAGGGACAGTTTAGCCTTTCAGTTACGTATATTATTTGTTTAGTCCTTGTATTTGGATTGCTTTGGTTGGTGAAGTTAAGCATGAAAAAAAGAGGCTTAGCTTTGAATTAATCAGAAAAAACGGCAATCGGGGTAAAACGAAAATTATTTTACTTTATTCTTTTTGCCCCAATCATGCATCTCTTCTAGTATAGGTTCAAGACTCTTTCCTAAAGGGGTTACCCGGTATTCTACACGGGGCGGAGTCTCTTTATAATCATGCCGACTGATCATCCCATCGGTTTGTAATTCCTTAAGCTGTTTGATTAACATCCTTTCGGTGATACCGGGTAGTCTGTTTTTTATCTGCGAATAACGAAGATTCTGGTTATCTAACAATGCTGCTAATATACTGACCTTCCATCTACCCCCAATCAGACTCAGGGTATAGAACATCCCGCAAGTTTCTGTCAAATCCCTTTCGTTCAGGTAATTAGTAGAAGTCTCTTTTCTCATACAAACGTCATTTACCTTACCTACAATTTTGTAGGTACTTGATATGATTAAAGGTATGAAATAAATTTGATTAGAAATAAAACGACATATGATGGAAAAGAAAGTTTGGTTAATTACCGGAGTCTCAAAGGGCTTAGGTAAACACATGGCAGAGCTGCTACTTGCTCAAGGAGATATTGTGGTAGGAACAGTCAGGAGTAAAGAAGATCAACAACTATTTAAGGATGAATTAGGAGGAGATGCTTATATCATTGATTTGAAAAATCTGGATGAGATTGCCGGATTAATCAAATATGTTATTCAGACCTATGGTAAACTGGATGTATTGGTTAACAATGCCGGTTATGGAGCTTTTGGTATGGTTGAAGAATTTTCAATTAAGGAGGTTAGGGAACAAATGGAGGTTAATTTCTTTGCGGTATTGGCCTTATGTCAGGCGGTGTTACCCCATTTCAGAACGAGAAAATCCGGGACTATTGTTCAGCTTTCCTCCCGATTAGGTATAAGTTCCGGTATTGGTAAGGGGATCTATTCTGCAGGTAAATTTGCTATAGAGGGATTGAGCGAAGCATTACGTGCAGAGGTTAAACCTTTCGGAATACGGGTTTTATTAATGGAGCCGGGAGCTATGCGCACTGACTTTTTTGGTAAATCCATAGCTTATGCAGAAACAATTATTAAGCCTTATCAGGAAGAGTTTGGGGATCTTAGAACAAATACCAATGCTATCCATGGAAATCAACCCGGAGATCCAAATAAAGTTGCAAAAGAGATTATAAAGGCTGTGAATAATAATCAACAGGATCTTTTTCGATTGCCCTTTACAACAGGCAGCTTAGAAACAATAGCCGATAAAATCAAGGAGTATCAATTAATGTTAGAAGAATATTCTGCAATAGGCAGAAGCGTAGAGTTTAAGTCATAATGAAATTAGAAGATAATATTATTGGGTTTCACCATGTGTCTATTAAGGCAGAGGATATAGAAAGATGTATTCAGTTTTATGAGAAATTAGGCTTTCAGGTGCTACATGAATGGTCTTTACCCGAATTCAATCTGGAGAGATGTGTCATGATGTTTAATGCTAACATTGGTTATTATTTGGAAATCTGCGACAAGAATGCGCAGATACCAACCCAAGGAAGGTCCCGCAAGGAAGGAGATGAGTATATAGAGAATGCTTTGTTACATATCTGCTTTATTGTTCGGGACGCAAGGCAGGCTATGAATGCGGCGATTGAAGCGGGAGCCAGACCCTTAAGTAATGAGGTTTGGGAAATAGATTTAAGTAATAAACAAAAGTCTGTCAGCGTTAAAAACGCATTGGTTTATAGTCCAAACGGAGAAGTTATTGAGTTTTTAGAGGATGTAAGTTTTTTCTAAAAATTGAGAGCAATATCTTTTGTCGACTTATAATAAATCTCATTTTTTGAAGAAAAAAAGATCGCAGGATTTTCCAAAAAAATGAAGATCAAACTTTGGAGAAAAAGAATTATTACCCAATAAAAACAATTTCGTAAGAGGCCTCATATTGTCAGGGACCTTGTCCATACCT
>JBEBRZ010000125.1:0-8712 GCA_040394615.1 Sphingobacterium mizutaii | reverse complement strand
ATTCTTTTTTTTACACACCGAAGAAGGGATTGCTGCCGGGTCCGCTTGTGTAAGGCCACAAAATAATAACAACATAGTGCAAGAGGAATGGCCCCAAGAAGAAGATGATTACAGAAATATTGACTGGTAATAACTCAAAGTAATTTATAGTATTAAAGGACAAAAGGTGATTAATATATTAGTCATCTTTTGTCCTTTAATAGTTAACAGCTTTAAAAACTATTTACTTTTCATTTTTAATTGATGTTCGGCTGTTTTAAAATTTGGGACCCTTCCGCCAAGAGAAAACACCAAATATTTAGGCATAATTCTCATTAAAGCATAATATATCAAAGTACATATAGCCATACAGAATAAAGGGATCACAAAATAAGCGAATAACCTGCCCCATCCATCATCAAACAAAGATCTACTGAAGAAAAAACCCTTCACCCAATTGATGATATAAATTTCATGAACAACATATATAAAAAAAGAAAGAGAACTAAAACCCGTTAATTTCTCTAAAAAGGTATATCTATTATCTAATAAATTGAATAAATTAAAAATAGAAACAACCCCACATATAATAAAGACTCGGAGATAATACTCTTGGATATCTTGCCCGTTATGACCTAAGGAGATAAAAAGAAACAGCAGCATTAAAATAAGTGCCGGATATTTTAATTTATCAAAGACTTTCAATAAATCTTTATTCTCAATTGCAAAATAAGCTCCTAAACTAAAAAAGAAAACTGAGGTTAAACTAATGCCAGGCACAAATGGTTCCTTGATTGTCAGATACAGAATACCTAAACCGATAATTCCATAATGCTTAAAATATTTTATAAAAAAATATACCAATGGTGTTAGAAGAATCATACAGATTAAATCCCTAACAAACCATAATGGAAAATTAATTGGATAATACCAAAATATCTGATATAGATTAAGTTCCTTTAGAAAAAAGTATCCTTCATCTGGTCCAAGGTTTAGTTTCATGAAGACGTGGTGTTTCACAAGAACAGCAAGCACCATCATCCCATTCCATATAATAAAAGGTATAACTAAAGATTTAAATCTACTTTTAAGTTGTTTCTGAAAAAAACTTTTTATGTCTCCTGAATATCTGTTAAAAAAGTAAAATCCTGAGACTAAAAAATAACATCTTACAGATAGCCTTGCTAAATGATGGGAAAATAATTCAGATATCAGAATATATATATCGTTGGTATGATGACTAAATTTTACTGGGGGTAGAGAAAATGGGACTAAGTGAGCTATCACCACTAGAAAAATTAAGGGTAATCTCATAGAATCAATAACCCTCGATAGTTTAATATCGTTCATTGTGTTGTTAATATTGCTGAATCAAATATTCTTGTAACAATTGGTTTTAAAACATTTCTCAATAATTATGAATCTTCACATATTGAGTGTTGTAAATGCTTAATAAAAAATGTTTTACATAAATATTTCAATAAATTCAGCAATTATACCAAATTTATATTACAAAGAAAATATTAATTTATAACAACATGTTTAAACGTTATATGTTTATAACTAATAAAGTTAAAAACCGAATTTTGAAAATAGACTAGGTTTTTTCCAGGTTTGTTTGTAATGCTCCGCTTTAGCATCGTAATTATCATACGATAGAACATAATCCAAGGCTTTGTGTGCCTCTTTTAAGTTACCTTGTTTATATAAAGAATGTGCCTTTATTAAATGTATTCCCTCTGATATCTCATCATAACTCCATCCTTCCGAGTTGTAGATCTCTTGAAATCTGCTAAGCAATTCTTCTATCTTTAAAAAGTCATTTAACTGATCATAAAGTTTTATACCATAACTTATCCATAAAACATATTCTGATTTATCTAAAGCATTAAAACAAAAATCATCATAATCTGAAAACATCGCAGCCCCTTCTCTATGTTCCCCAAGAAAAAAATGACTCTTTACAATCATGTATAAAGTCTTTGCTTTATCAAAATCATTCAGCAAGAAGGATTGTTTATTTTCCATATAAAGTCTTGCTGCTTTGTTTACATGCTCAAAGTCTTCTAATTCATTATAGACCTGCATCAAATTATATTGTGGGTTAGCTTCATCGGGATACTTAGCAGCAATTCCTTCATAATAAGCCTTTCTTTCTTCAATAGTTTTATGTTCATACTCCTTATATAGGATTTCTTCAATCGTATTTTTTGCTGCTTCAAAGTCTCGAAAATCATAATCCGAGATATCCGGATTGTCCTGATAATGCTCATAAATTTGAAAAAGTAAAACCTGGGATTCATCAACAATGTCCTCGGATTTACCCAATTTATGTTTGATTGTTACCAAATCAGCTTTATGCTGCAAATGCTTATAATAAGAACCAGCTGTTGAATCATCATACACACTAAAATAGTCTTCTAATGCGTCCTGTGCTGCGTGATAATCCTCATTCTTCAACAGCGCTTCTATTAAAGTATGATTTAGTTCAGAAAACTCTGAATAATTCATACCCTCCGTTGCTATTTCTATTGCCTCTTCATACTTCCCATGGGCAATTAAACCAATAGCATAGTTGTTACAACACATAGCCCAGCAATGTTCATCTCCATAAAAGTCACTTTCAAAAGCATTTTCCTCAAAGTATCTTCTAAAGTTATTATATGATTGTTGATATAATTTCAAATCAACAGTTCTTAAAGCTTCTTTAACACCATCATCTAGCATATTCTTAAGAAAACTTTCTAAGTTCACCGCTTCATTGTATAGATCACGAGGCAAACTATTAAAGACCGGAATATTTTGCGTAATAGTCCCGTAAGACAAAAATTCTGATTCAAGCATTCTTCTCCATGTAGTAACATCTGGATTCAGTTCTACAGCATGCTTTAAAAAAACATAAGCCTCTTCAAAATTCCCGATGTCATATAAATATGTACCGGCAAAGTGGTAAGCAGCAAAATTTTCCGGATGAACTTTTATAATTTCTAAGGCATGTTTGTAATAAAAGTCTTCTTCCAGATTCAAAATCTCAAAATAATTACGTTCAATTATCAATTGAAAATAAAATACATCCGGATTTTTATAACCTATCTTAATCTGTTCCTGAAACCTTTCATGCCAGAAAACAAAACCATCTTCAATCTCTTTACTATGATTATCTCCTTTAATTAATTTTAATAACGCTTTTAATGATACATCTAAGTTTCCTCCTTCAAACGCAATTTCAGCCAGATCCATAAATTCCTCATCATTGGGGCTAATATATGAATACATCATCGAATCAATCTCCCTGATCAACTCCTCCTGACTCCAACTTTTAGTCCTATCTAATGAATAGATTTTCTTTAACCAACAAATAGAAATATTTCTGTCCTTTAAATCGCGACTTTCATTGAATCGCTCCCTGAAATAAACGATTGCATCGTCTACACATTTCACTAGGGCAGCTTCATTTTGATTAAACTCATAAATCTTAATTAAGAAATCATGACCAAAAATCGAATTATCTACATCTCTTTTTAATCTTTCAGCATAATCTATAAATTCATTAATATTGGTTGGATTTAAATGATATTTAGGTCTAGCTATCTGCTCTAAAGTTATTTGATTGCTTAAGGGATAGTTTAGAATATTATATAATATTCTAGCATTATCAGGTTCAAAAACCAAAACTCTTCTGAGATAGGGAATCACGTAATCCTGAATTGCTTCATATACTTCTTCATGCCCATTTTCATAGGCTTTATCATGGTGAGCTACTGCCATCAGGAATAGCATATCTGTATCCTTTGGATTATCTAATAAATACTCCTCTCCTTCCTGAATGAAATGCTCTAATTCTCCCGAATAAAATAACTGTTCTAGTTCTTCGTAATTCATCTATAAACAAATGTTTTCTCTAAAATCAACCTCAAATAAATTATGAATCCTTTTAATTATCCAATAACCTAATCTTCTAACAAAATAAAAAAAGTTAGCGATTAATTTTTACAATGATTTAAGTAAAAATCAGAGTTAATATTAATATAACATAGAAAAACAGGCTACAATTTACCCCTGAGAAGTATATTTGCAACATCCGAAAATTATTAAACACCACTAAACCCTTTCTTTCTCAAGCAAATAAACATGTAAATCTAACCCCGAAGGAGAATAAATAGGAGTGCTCTTTTCTAAAATAGAAGTACTATCTTTTTTAATATTATTTTCGAAAATTAAATATGATTTTTATTCATCCCAGATTAATTAACTTTATAGATATTACACATTAAGAAAATAGGCATGAAGGATCGGGAAGAAATCATTATGAATTACCTAGACGGATATAACAGCTTTGATATAGACAAAATGGTCAAAGACCTGGATGATCATCTATTATTTGAAAATATTTCTAATGGAATTGTAACCGATTCTTTAAATGGAAAAGAAGCCTTTAAAGAACAGGCGGAACAGGCTAAGTCCTTCTTTTCTGATAGAAATCAAAAGGTAACCTCTATCACTCATTTTAAAGATTATTCAGAAGTCTCTATTGATTACGTAGCCACCTTAGCTATTGACTTCCCTAATGGACCAAATAAAGGAGATAAAATAAATCTTCAGGGAAAATCAATATTTGAGTTTAATAAAAAAGGTAAATTAATTGCCATCAAAGATATCAGCTAAAATAAAGGTTGTTGGATGCCCAACAACCTTTATTTTAAAATGCATCTACGACTGCATTCATAAATTCTATTTCCTCCGGTGTGAGTAGTATGTCCATCGATTTAGCATTCTGTACAGATTGTTCTGCATTTCTTGCACCTGCTAATGCTATTGTAATTCCCGGACGTTCTACAGTCCATCTAAGTACCAATTGCGCTAATGTAGCTCCTTTATCATCTGCTAATGGTTTAATGCGTTCTAATAGCACATTGGCCCTTTCTATAAAGTCAGGTTGAAAATGAGGTAGCTTTGCTCTATGATCACCTTCTTGAAAAGTATAGCCTGTATGGATTTTACCTGTAAGTAAACCTCTTTCCAAAGGACTATAGGCTAATACTGCTTGATTATGTTTTATACAATACGGAATGGTTTCTTCTTCGACTCCCCTATTTACCATGCTAAATGGTATTTGATTCGAGACAATTGGTAAAGTATTGACTGCTTCTGCCATTAACTCAGCATTATAATTACAAACCCCTGCATACCTTACTTTTCCTTGCTCAATTAGCTTTCCAACAGCTTCAAAAGTTTCATCTAACGGAGTAGTTGAATCCGGCCAGTGAATCTGATAGAGATCAATATAATCAGTCCCAAGTCTCTTTAAACTTTGCTCACATTCATAAATGATACTATCCTTCCCTGCATATTTATATATCTCAATTTCCTCACCATCATTCTTATTACTATGAAAGGCAAAATCACCGGCAGCTAAATCCCAACGCATTCCGAACTTAGTAAGTATTTGTGCTTTGTCCCTAGGTATATTTTTCAAGGCCTCCCCTACAATTTCTTCACTCGTTCCTTGACCATAAATTGGTGCTGTATCGATACTTGTAACTCCAACATCATATGCAGCAATGATAGCTTCTACAGCATCTTTCCGATCTGTTGATCCCCACATCCAGCCTCCGGCTGCCCAAGCTCCAAAAGTAATAACCGAAGCATTAATTTCACTGTCTCCTATATTTCTGTATTCCATAACATATAAGTTTTTTATTGTTTTTAATTATTCTATTCAAAACTAATATTTAATCAATTGAAATTCATTTAACTTAAATATTAACAGTCTATTAGGCAAAAAGGTTTCTTATTATTCTTTCTTGTTACCATTATATATTTCATTTAATAAATCATAAAGTTCAGGATGATCTGTTTTTAATAATTTTGGCTTTTGAAAGAAATATTCTGAAACCACGGCAAGAAATTCAGCCGGATTACTAGCTGCATATTCTCTGATATCCGACTTATTTCTTCTAATTTCTGAAATCGTTTCATGCATTTCTTCCAACCATGGCTGAATAAGATTCTTGGGAATTAAATATTCAGGAACACCATCAACTTCTCCATCTGCTTTATCTATTAAATGAACAAACTCATGAATAGCTGTATTGCTACTACCATTTTGATTATAACCAGCCATCAGCGCAGGTAGCGATAAAATCATCTTGCGGTGCATAACGCCATCTCCCACCATTCCTAAGATATTTCTCTTCTCTTCAACAGTATTATATTTATCATCAAAAGTATCGGGGTAGACGAGAACTTCATCTAAGTTCTCATAAGACCAGGACTGAAAATGAAACAATGGAATCGTCGCACTGGCAGCAATCAATATTCTATGTTTATCAGTAACTACAGCGCCTTTTTCAGCAGAGATTTTAGTGGTATGCAAAAAATAGATAACCCGCTCTAGAAAGTTTTCTTGTTGCTTGATATTGAGCTTATTGAAAAAATCGACTTTCTCATGCAGTATCTCTTTTATATACTCCTTTGCTGGTATTTCAGAATTAATCATTTTCTTATTTCCAACATTTCTCCAAACAAAGATTCCTAAAGCAATCCCAGCAACGAAGATAAATATCAATATAACAATGCTATATAAATCCATAAAAACTCTAATAAGATTGAAGATACCGAATATACGAAATATGAAAGGAGCAATTATTTTCAGAAATAAAAAAAGCAGTCCGAAATTGGACTGCTCTTTTATATATTTTCACTATAGTGAATGGGCTGATTACATCATTCCACCCATACCACCGCCCATTGGAGGACCACCGGCACCTATAGGATTTTCTTCTGGTTCGTCTGCAAGAACACATTCTGTAGTCAATAACATGGAAGCTACTGAAGCAGCATTTTCTAATGCAACACGAGAAACTTTAGTAGGATCAATTACACCAGCTCCGATTAAGTTTTCAAACTTATCAGTACGAGCATTATAACCATAATCTCCTGTTCCTTCTTTTACTTTCTGAACAATTACAGCTCCTTCAATTCCTGCGTTAGAACAGATTTGACGAAGAGGTTCTTCAATTGCACGTTTGATAATGTCGATTCCGATTTGCTCGTCTTCATTTTCACCTTTCAAATTAACTAAGGCTTCAACAGAACGGATGAAAGCAACACCACCACCAGCAACAATACCTTCTTCAACTGCTGCACGAGTAGCATGTAAAGCATCATCAACACGGTCTTTCTTCTCTTTCATCTCAACCTCTGTAGTTGCACCAACATAAAGTACTGCAACACCACCAGATAATTTAGCTAAACGCTCTTGTAATTTTTCGCGATCGTAATCAGATGTTGTTGTTTCGATGTTAGAACGAATTTGCGCAACACGACCTTTAATATCTTCTACGTTACCTGAACCGTTGATTACTGTTGTATTGTCTTTATCAACAACAACTTTCTCTGCTTGTCCTAAGTATGATAATTCAGCATTCTCTAATTTGAATCCTCTTTCTTCAGAAATTACAGTACCACCAGTTAAGATTGCGATATCTTCTAACATTGCTTTACGACGATCTCCAAAACCTGGAGCTTTAACAGCTGCAACTTTCAATGATCCACGGATTTTGTTAACTACTAATGTTGCTAACGCTTCACCGTCTAAATCTTCAGCAATAATCAACAATGGTTTACCAGTTTGAACTTGTTTTTCTAAGATAGGCAACAACTCTTTCATGTTGCTGATTTTCTTGTCATAGATCAAAATGTATGGATTTTCTAATTCCGCTTCCATTTTGTCTGAATTAGTAACAAAGTATGGAGAAAGATAACCACGGTCAAACTGCATACCTTCAACAGTTTTAACTTCAGTTTCAGTACCTTTTGCTTCCTCTACTGTGATAACCCCATCATTACCTACTTTTTCCATTGCTTCAGCAATTAATGAACCGATTACATCGTCATTATTTGCAGAGATAGAAGCAACTTGTTTGATTTTATTGTTGTCAGCTCCTACTACTTGTGATTGAGATTTTAAGTTCTCAACAACCGCAGCAACAGCTTTGTCGATTCCACGTTTTAAATCCATTGGGTTAGCTCCAGCTGCTACAGATTTAATTCCTGGAGCAACGATTGCTTGTGCTAATACAGTAGCAGTAGTTGTACCGTCACCTGCTTGATCTGCAGTTTTAGAAGCAACTTCTTTTACCATTTGAGCACCCATGTTTTCTAATGGATCTTTTAAATCGATTTCTTTAGCCACTGTAACACCATCTTTAGTGATAGCCGGTGAACCAAATTTTTTCTCGATAATAACATTACGCCCTTTAGGTCCTAAAGTAACCTTTACAGCATTTGCTAAAGTATCAACGCCTTTTTTCAGGGCGTCGCGTGCCTCTACATTATATTTTACTTGTTTTGCCATTGTGATATGTAATTGAATCTACGATTCTAGATCAGCCTATTAATATAATGGCCCTCGAGAATCTACTTTATATTTTAAAATTGTTGATTATAGAACTGCGTAAATATCAGATTCGCGCATAATTAAATACTCTTTACCTTCATAGGTAATTTCTGTTCCAGCGTACTTTCCGTACAATACTTTATCACCTACATTTACTGTTAATGGTTCGTCAGGTTTTCCAGTACCAACAGCAACAATTGTTCCTTGGGATGGTTTTTCTTTTGCTGTATCAGGGATATAGATTCCTGATGCTGTCTTTTCTTCTGCTGGAGCAGGTTCAACTACTACTCTGTCTCCGATAGGTTTAATACTTAATGCCATAATTGTATATC
>JBEBRZ010000124.1:0-8717 GCA_040394615.1 Sphingobacterium mizutaii | reverse complement strand
CCAATACAAATATCGAAAGCTATAAAGCATACCTGCAATCTGCAATTGATGCTTATAAAGCAAAGTAGTCAGGATTCTAATATTTAACACAAAAAAAACAAGTATTTCGGTATATTTGGGATATGAGTAACATAAACAACATCGCAGTATTAACCTCTGGAGGAGACTCTCCTGGAATGAATGCAGGTATTCGCGCAGTAATTAGATCAGGTATTTATCATGGAAAGAAAATGTTCGGTATCCGCAGAGGATATGACGGAATGGTACAGGGCGATATCGTTCCTATGGATGCCAAATCCGTTGCAAACATTATCCAACGTGGTGGTACTATTCTAAAGACAGCAAGAAGCGATGAGTTCCGTACTGTTGAGGGCAGAAAACAAGCTTACGAAAATTTAAAGAAACATAATATTGATGCGCTGGTAGTGATAGGAGGAGATGGCACATTCACAGGTGCTTCCAAATTCATTGAAGAATTTGACATGCCAATCGTTGGATTACCGGGTACTATTGATAATGATTTAAATGGTACCGATTTTACGATTGGGTATGACACGGCCATTAACACGGTTGTGGAGGCTGTGGATAAGATCAGAGATACGGCTGAATCACACGATCGTCTTTTCGTAGTAGAAGTAATGGGTAGGGACTCGGGTCTAATTGCTCTTCGGTCAGGAATCAGTACAGGTGCAGAAGCCGTTTTAATTCCTGAGTTAGAGGTTGACTACGACGCAATCATGAAGCGCCTCGATAAAACGAGAAAAAACAAATCATCACGGATTATTATTGTGGCAGAAGGGGATAAAGAGGGTGGAATGGTTGTAGCTGAGAAAATTCAGGCAAATTTTCCGGCGTATGATGTCCGCTTATCGATCTTAGGCCATATTCAACGTGGGGGTTCACCGACCTGTATGGACCGGGTATTAGCAAGCCGCTTAGGCGTAGCCGCAGTAGAAGGTTTAATAGAAGGAAAGAAAGGTGAAATGGTAGGACTGATCTGTGGAAATGTACAGTTTACTCCTTTCAGTAAAGCGATTAAGCATATTGATAAAATAAATGAAAACTTAACGAGAATAGTAGAAATACTATCACTTTAAAATACATATAACACAGAAGAGGTCGATAAAATCGACCTCTTCTGTGTTATAATAAGTTGGAACTATTCAACAAGAATCTCTCTTCCTTCATCTTCATCTAGCTTAATCAACTCTTCATAATTCTTATCTAATTTCTTAACCAACCTTATATAAATCAATCGGTAATAAAGTTTAACGACAGCAATACACACCCAGCCAACAATAAACATAACAATGATTAAGAAGGTCAGGAACATAATAATATGTCCTGTTGACCATATTTCGGTTTGCCTTTCAAAAAAGATCTTTACTGTGGCAAGAGCAACAGAAACTATTATAAGATAAATATTGAATCTGATATAATTATGAACCGTTTTCCTGGTAATAAGGATATCCGAAAGCAATTCTTTTGTACTCTTCGTGTTTTTGATTTTTTTATAAGAACTAAAGAAAGTGTAAATGAAGTATAATATAAAGAAGTAGGCAATTACATCAATTGAATTTGAAAAAATCTGAAAAATAAAGTGATCAGTATGAGGTTCTTTATCAAAAAAATAAAACCAGCTATTCAATACTATCCCAATTAAGAGCTCAATCACACTAATCAAAAATATCCATTTCACGATAGATGAAGAGCTTTTATGGAGCATGCGACGAATCTCTTCCTTATTTACTTTTGGGAATTCTTGGTCATTTTGCCAATGTTGTTTCAAAAAATCTAATTCATCCATTAAACCACTCCTTTCTTTGCTAGCATTAGTTTTAATTTACTTTTAATCCTATTCATTTTTACCCTCGCATTAACCTCACTGATACCTAGGGTTTCTGCAATCTCCGTGTAATCCTTTTCCTCCAGATACATATATACCAACGCCTTATCAATATCATGGAGCTGACGAACGGCATCATACAAATGCTTTAACTGATCCTCAGTTTCCGAACTATATTCTTCATAGCGTATATTGGATAATGAATAATCCCAATCTACGGTTTCAATTTTGGTCTTCTTCCCTCTGTAAAGAGAAATGGCCGTATTTAAGGAGACGCGATATGCCCAGGTAGAAAACTTAGCATCCCCCTTAAACTTCGGGTAGGATTTCCAAAGTTGAATGACCATCTCCTGAAACAAGTCTTGATGAGCGTCTAAATCTGAAGTATATAGCTTGCAGATCTTATGTAGGATATTCTGATTATCCTCCAAAAGCGTCACAAATTCTTGTTCTAGGTCAGTTGTCATTTACAGCTATTTGTCGACAATAGTAAGGTATTGTTACAACATGTAACGACATTTTTTTAAATTCGCTTAATGGCTAAATCAAAATCAGCATATTTCTGTCAATCTTGTGGTTATGAATCCCCAAAATGGCTCGGACAATGTCCTTCCTGTAAGCAATGGAATACCTTTGTGGAAGAGGTTGTCGAAAAGTCTTCCAGTCGGGTGCCCGAATGGAGAAGCACCAGCACGTCCGCAACACCAAAACGCACCAATAAGGCTGCTGTAATTCATGAGATTGTCTATTCAGAAGAACAACGCATCTTTTCGCCTGACAAAGAGTTCAACCGTGTATTGGGAGGAGGTATTGTACCGGGATCCTTAGTCTTAATAGGAGGGGAACCAGGAATTGGTAAGTCAACATTGATGTTGCAACTCGCCTTATCCATTCCCAAAATTAAAACCTTATATATTTCGGGAGAAGAGAGTGAACAGCAGATTAAGATGCGTGCTGAAAGATTATCACAGAGCTCAAATGCCAATTGCTTCATTCTCACAGAAACATCTATGCAGAATATATTTAAGCAAATCGATCAGGTAGAACCTAATGTTGTTGTCATAGACTCTATTCAGACCCTGCACTCTTCTCAAATCGAATCCGCTCCCGGCTCCGTATCGCAGGTAAGAGAATGTACTGCAGAATTACTCCGTTTCGCTAAGGAAACAAATACACCTGTATTTATCGTAGGCCATATCACTAAAGATGGTTCGATTGCGGGTCCAAAAGTGTTAGAGCATATGGTAGATACCGTTCTTCAGTTTGAAGGAGACCGGAACCATGTTTATCGGATATTAAGAGCAGTGAAAAACAGATTTGGATCTTCTTCTGAATTAGGAATCTATGAAATGCAAGGTTCGGGCCTAAGGGAAGTCTCCAATCCATCAGAGATTATGCTATCTCAGCGTGAAGAACAGGTAAGTGGTATTGCTGTGGCAGCAATGCTGGAAGGTATGAGGCCTTTGATGATTGAGGTACAAGCCTTGGTGTCAAATTCAGCTTATGGTACTCCACAAAGAAGCACTACTGGTTTTGATACGAAGAGACTAAATATGTTATTGGCTGTATTGGAAAAAAGATTTGGTTTTAGACTGAGTGCACAAGATGTCTTCTTAAATATTGCCGGAGGCTTACGTGTAGAAGACCCCGCTATAGATTTAGCGGTAATTGCTGCCATAATATCCTCTCAAGAAGATATTGCATTACCTTCAAATATCACGTTCGCAGGAGAAGTAGGATTGTCAGGAGAAATTAGAGCTGTAAATCGTATTGAACAAAGAATACAGGAAGCGGAAAAATTAGGTTTCGAACAGATATTTATATCCAAATACAATACTAAAGGTTTGGATGTAAAGCGTTATCAGATTCTTGTCAGGCCGGTAGCAACTCTTGAAGATATTTTCAGAATATTATTCGGATAAACCTTTAGGGTTTTTTAGAAAAAAGGAAAGGGCTCTCGGTTAATCAAGAGCCCTTTCCTTTATAAATTCTTTATTCTTTTATTTGATCACTTCTGCTAACTTCTCTTCCAAAGCAGCTCCGCGTAAATTTGAAGCAATAATTTTCCCATCAGGATCGATAAGGAAATTCTGAGGAATACCTTCAATACCATAAAGACCTACCACTTCTGATTGCCAGAATTTAAGATCCGATACATGAGGCCATGCTGATAAGTTATCATCATGAATAGCTTTAATCCAATCTGCTTTACCACTTTCACGATCTAAAGAAACACCAAATACGGTGAAATTTTTGTCCTTAAATTTATCGAACGCAGCAACTACATTTGGATTTTCTTGACGACATGGACCACACCAACTTGCCCAGAAATCAATCAGCACATATTTTCCACGTAATGATGACAGTTTCACAACGTTTCCGCTTGTATCAGGTAATGCAATCTCAGGAGCTACAGCGCCAATCGCTACATTTTTCAGCTTTTCAATCTTACTAGCTAAAGCTTTACCCTTTGTTGTATTTTTTAACGGATCCGATAGTTTATCATAAATTGGAACAATAATGTCATTTACATTTTCTGCAGTAATCAATTCGCCTAATAAACCTAAAGTAACATAGCTATTGGGATTTGCTTTGGCATATTCTTCGCTTAATTTAGTCTGCTCCTCAAACAAGCCTTGAGCCTTATTTTGAAGATTCCCCACAAAAGCTTCATCTTGTTGTTGCTCAGGAGTAGCCGATTGGAATTCTTTATTTAATGCTGCAAACTGATCCGTTACACCCTTAACAGTCTTCTTATAGCTTGCAAAATCTTTATTGATTTCATTCCCGCTAATTTCCGCGGTAGCTAAGTTCTCTCCATTCACATTGATTACACCTTTTGAAAGATATAAATTAGTCATATCAGGATTGCTTAACTCGCGGATAGATTTACCTTCTGCTGATAAAATCAACTGTGCCTTGGTCGGCTCTTCTACAATACCATTATAGGTAAATTGACCTTTCTCCACATTTGCAGAATCTATATGGCGCTGACCGCCATCCACATACATCAAAAACACTTTTGCCGGAGCATCCACATTCTTCAATGAACCTTTTATAGAGAAATCCTCTTGTGCAAAGAGCAAACTCGGGACTGTTGCCAAAATGGCTAATATAGTTTTTTTCATATCTATTTTTTTTCTTCTAAAGTTTAACACACATATCGTTCCAATTACCAACGACCACTAGCGCCGCCACCACCAAAACCACCACCGCCAAAGCCTCCAAAGCCGCCGCCACTACCGCCACCGAAGCCACCGCCTCCGCCGAAGCCGCCGCCACCATTACCACCACGACCTAATGAATTCAACAGCGTCCACCAGAATAAATCTGAAGATCCTCTGCCTCCCATCACACGGCCACCACCATTCTTGCCGCCACCTCCGGATTTAGAAATTACAGAAACAATAATAATAATGGCAATTACAATAAAAATTATCGGGATTCCCCCTCCACCTTCGGTAGAATAGCCTTCTTTTGGGTCCGCTTTATATTCCCCTTTTGTATACGAAATCAATGCATTCGTCCCGTCATCTATTCCCTTAAAATAATTTCCTTCACGGAAAGCCGGCTTAACCTCATTTTCTATAATGCGATAAGCAATAACATCCGGTACCGCACCTTCAATACCATATCCTGTTCGTATCGTCATTGCACGGTCCCCCAGAGCAACCAGAAACAAAATACCATTGTCGTATTTCTTATTTCCAATTCCCCAATGCTTTGCTAATCGATCCCCATAATCAGTGATATCATAATCTCCGGTTGTATTCATAACCACTACAGCAATCTGTATCGTGGTAGAATCTTCAAAAGCCAATAGCTTTTGCTCGAGTTCTTGTTTCTGACTGGAGCTCAAAGTATTAGTATAATCCGTCACCAAAGTGTTTGGCACAGAAGGAAAATCCTGAGCTAATACCTGAAATTGGATTATTAAACCTATAAAAAGGGTTAAAAATATCTTGGTGGAAAATTTCACAAGCTGTGATGTTTTCTGCATAAAATTAGCGTTTTCCGAAGTAAATATCATTCGGTAGTTCATTCACATCGTCCTCTCTTCTTGGGAAATAATTTGCTAATTGGGTTCCCGCCTGCTCAATACCGGCAATCAATCCCTCCGCAAAATCCCCGTTTCTAAAATGATCTAACATTAGTTCCTTAGTTGATTCCCAAAAGTCTGCCGGAACTTTCTTATCAATTCCCTCATCTCCTATGATAGCAAATTGATGATCATCAACTGCCAAGTAAATAAGAACGCCATTGCGTAGAGTTGTATTGTGCATCTTCAACTTATCGAAATAAAACTTAGCCTGTTCTATAGCCTCCATCTCATGCACCCGACGCTCCACAACTAAGCGGATTTCTCCGGATGTTTGATTCTCCGCTAGATTAATCGCCTGGACAATTTTTTCTTGTTCTTCTTGATTGAATATTTCCATGAGGTTTTAAAATAGAAAAGATGAATGTAGAACAAAAAGCTCCTTACATTCATCTTTACGGTATATCAACAACAATAAAAATTCATTAAAACTGTACTGTAGGAGCTTTATCAGAACCCTCAGTAGCTTTGAATGTACCTTTAGACTTAAAACCAAAAATACCTGCCATAATGTTATTCGGGAAGCTTCTTACGGTTGTATTGTACTCCTGAACAGCCTCATTGTAAGATCTTCGCTCCACAGAAATACGATTTTCAGTACCCTCCAATTGTGCCTGTAATTCTTGAAAATTAGAATTTGCCTTTAGATCAGGGTATGCTTCAACACTTACCAATAAACGCCCAAGAGACTGTGATAAACCATCTTGTGCTTGTTGAAAATTAGCAATAGCTTCATCACTTAAATTATCTACATCCACTTGAACAGAAGTAGCTTTTGCACGAGCTTCTGTAACAGCTGTTAATGTTCCTTGTTCATGTTGAGCAGCTCCTTTTACTGTATTTACTAAATTAGGAATTAAATCTGCTCTACGTTGATAGGCATTTTCAACCTGTGCCCATTTTCCTTTCACGTTCTCATCTTGTGACACCATGGTGTTATATCCACAAGAACTGAATGAAAGGGCCGTTAATAAGCCTACAAATACAATTAATAATCTTTTCATGTGTAATTTTTTTCTAGTAATATTTAAAAGTAATAATTTGTTTTCACATAAAAGCAATATCAAACGATATACCAAACACTGTAAACAAAGAAATAATGTCAGTTTTTGATATCTTTGCTGAGTTTTTGGGATAAAACCCCAACATGATTATGCAAAAAGAAATTGAAATTTCCATCTACCCTGAACATGTTCAGGATGAAAACCTTATCCTTTCTGAGGGTGCTAAAAAATTACGTATCCCAATAAAAAGAATCAATGGCTTTCATATCCGTAAAAGATCCATTGATGCCCGCGGTAAACAGGTATTATTCCGTATGCGTATTGTTTATTTTATCGATGAACCTGTACAGTTACCAACTTATAAAACAAACCTAAAGCAAGTCAGGGATGCAGAACCTGTTATTATTATTGGTGCCGGACCTGCAGGTTTATTTGCCGCTTATCGTTGTTTAGAACTAGGATTAAAACCCATTGTCTTAGAAAGAGGAAAGAAAGTACAGGATCGAAGAAGAGATTTAGCAAAAATCAATAGAGAGGGCTATGTGAACCCGGAATCAAACTATTGTTTTGGGGAGGGTGGAGCCGGAACTTATTCTGATGGAAAATTATATACGCGATCTAATAAGCGTGGTGATGTACAGCAAGTGCTTTCGATTTTCGTAGAACATGGCGCAAACGAAGATATATTAGTAGATGCCAGACCACATATTGGGACAAATAAACTCCCTCATATTATTGAAAGCATTCGCGAACGTATTCTTGAGCAGGGCGGAGAAATTCATTTTGATTGCAAAGTCATCGATATTCTCGAACAATTCGGAAAAGTTGAAGGAGTAAAGACAAATAGTTCGGGAATAATAAAAGCTAAACATGTAATCGTTGCTACAGGGCATTCTGCCAGAGATATATTCGAATTGTTCCGAAGCAAAAATTGGGCGCTAGAGGCAAAACCTTTTGCTTTAGGAGTGCGAATTGAACATCCACAATCTATAATAGATAGTGCTCAATATCATTGTATTATACGACCCGAAAGTCTGCCTCCAGCTTATTACAGCTTGGTGGAACAAGTAGATGGCCGCGGGGTATTTTCATTTTGTATGTGTCCCGGTGGAGTTATTGCCCCTTGTGCTACCGATCAGAATGAAATCGTTGTAAATGGTTGGTCACCCTCAAAACGTAATAATCCTCATGCTAATTCAGGAACCGTTATCCAGATCAATCTGCAAGATATCTTAGGCGCAGACCAGAATCCTTTTGCCTTATTGGAGTTCCAGCAACAAATAGAACAAAAGGCTTTTCAAATAGGAGGCGGTAATTTGGTGGCTCCGGCGCAAAGAATGGTAGATTTTGTAGAAAACAGAATTTCCATTGACTTACCCGAAAACTCCTATAAACCAGGCACTAACTCTGTAGATTTGAAAGATGTACTTCCAGAATTCGTTCATAAAGCTTTGCAAGGTGCTTTACCGGTCTTTGGAAAAAAGATGAGAGGTTATTATACAAATGAAGCTATTTTGGTAGGAGTTGAATCAAGGACATCATCGCCAATTCGAATCCCTAGAGATAAAGAAACTTTACAACACCCACAAGTATCCGGGTTATACCCTTGTGCCGAAGGAGCAGGATATGCAGGGGGCATAGTCTCCGCAGCAATTGATGGAATGAACTGCGTGGATGCCATTAAGGACAGTTTATAATAAATAATTGTTGCAAAAAGAGCTATATGATATTGACAAAAATCAACTATTATTGTATTTTTGTACCAATT
>JBEBRZ010000123.1:0-8954 GCA_040394615.1 Sphingobacterium mizutaii | reverse complement strand
TTAGCCATATCAATTAGATTAGATCCGGCTTGTTCAAATAAAGGGAAAAATTTCTTGTCCTTTGGGACGAAGTACTGAAATATGCTGTTCAAAGACATAACATGTGTTTTTAGTAGCGCAAAATTATGCACTTAATGTTAAGTTAATGTTAAGTTTTTATAAAAGCCCACAATTAGGCCTTTTCCAAGGTAAAAGAAAAGGTCGTGCCAATGCCTTCTGTACTACGTACATGTACATTTTGTTGGTGTGCTTCTATTATATGTTTTACAATCGCTAATCCTAAACCCGACCCCCCAATCTCTCTGGAGCGGCTTTTGTCTGCCCTGAAGAATCTCTCGAAGACCCTCGGTAGATTCTTTTCTTCAATTCCCTGACCATTATCTGTAATCTCAATCAAAACCTGATCGATTAGTAAATGGACCTTGATGTTTGTCTCGCCACCTTTTGAACCATATTTTATGGAGTTATCAATCAGGTTGATTAAAACCTGCTGAATCTTCTTGCGGTCGCCCTTCACATTAATCTGTTGATTGGTCTTCAGATTAAAGTTTAATCGGATTTTATTCTCCTTGGCCTTATACTCCAGGTCGTCGATGGTCTCTTTAATTAATGCAGATAAATCAAACTTCTCTTTGACAATGGAAATCTCTCCTGATTCTAATCTTGCTATTTCGTCCAGATCATGGATCAGATAACTCAACCGGTCAAGGTTACGAGAAGCTTTATTCAAAAATTTAATAGCCATCTCCGGATCATCTTCCAGCATACCATCCTGCATGGTTTCTATATATCCCTGAATCGCAAACAAGGGCGTCTTAAACTCATGGGAAATATTTGATAAAAATTCCTTCCGGAATCTTTCCTGAGCTTTTAGCTGATTTATTTCTATAGTTTTTTGTTTTGCCCAATCCCGAACCTCCTTTTCAGCATCTCCTATAGGATCCTCCGATTTATGGTCTCCCAATGCATCTTTTAACTCCTTGCCCAGTTTGAGATTATGAATCAATTTGTATACAGATTTTATCCTTTCGTATACAAACTTTTGAAAGACATAATTCAATAAACTAAAGGACAGGACGAAACATAGAATAAAAATAAAAGAAAATGTAGGAATATCGCGCTCATAGTAAAAATTCATCCCTGAGAGTGTTAGGGAAAATATGAAACTGATGAGTAAAATTAGGGTACGGAAATTCATGAGTTGCGTATTGCCTAATATCTATATATAAGGTAAAGGTTTAAAAACGAGCGATGATGGTTTTTCCACCAGTCACTTTATCTCCAATGTTAACTGCTATCTCAGCATCCAATGGAAGAAATAAATCTACTCTTGATCCAAATTTAATAAAACCAAATTCTTCTCCTTGCTTTACTTCACTGCCTTCGGATATATACCACACGATTCTTCTGGCCATTGCACCGGCAATCTGTCTGAAAAGTACTTCAATACCCGATTTATTTTTCACAACTACGGTTGTTCTTTCATTGTCCGTAGACGATTTAGGATGCCAGGCAACTAAAAACTTCCCCGGATGGTATTTAAAGAAAGATACTGTTCCTGAAATAGGATTTCTATTTACATGAACATTGATAGGCGACATAAAAATAGAAACCTGTATGCGACGGTCTTTAAGATACTCAGTTTCCTCTGTCTCTTCAATAACAACTACTTTGCCATCGGCCGGACACAGAACGATACCTTCGTTTAGGCTGATAGTTTTTTTCGGACTTCTGAAGAACTGAAGAATAGTAATCAATAAAAAACCGGAAACAATATAAATAATCCATTTCACTACACTGCCGGCATCATAATAATGGGCAACAGCATTTATTATAAAAATAAATAAGACAACAATTGCTAAACTCGTATAGCCTTCTTTGTGAAATTTCATATACTAATATTTCTGCAAATATAATTATTCTCTATAAATCTTCTACGATTCATTCTTTCTGCTGATGCTTATTCCATAAAAATAAATCCGACCATGTTCGTTCGTTGCAAGGCTGCCTTTTACAGTAAGTTCATCTTGAATGTATTCTCCATTTACAAACGAAGGAATATATCGCTCCACAGAATTAAGCACGTTCCTTAGTGATCTACTTAATTCTTTCGGAACATCTTTGATCATTTCTAATTGTGACGCATCGCCTTCTTTTTCAACGGTAACTTTATATTCAAAGTCGCCCTCAATAGGTTTCGATACTTTCAAAAATTCAAACATATCGAAGAGATAGTCCGTCAGATAAGTATTATACCCTGAAATATCATCAAATGTACAAGGTTTATAGGTCAGCATTTCTCCTCTGAAAAAATTCTCCTGCGGAAGGATACTGTACTTTGGACTTCGATACTCAATCTCTTTAATTAAATCGTAACCCTTAAGCAGCCCCCCTTTTTCATAAAGCTCTTCCGCGACAAGATCTTCTTGCTTCCCGGATAAAAAGTAAATCTTCCAATAACCATCAGGACTACCATTTTTAAGCTTCCCTTTATGTAATACAAATGGATATCCATACGGATTATATCCCTGAAAGGGAACTTTAAATTCGAAGCGACCATTCCCATTCTCTATTCCTTTTCGACCCCAGGTATCTATGTATTCCATGATTCTGGCAAATGTAGGAGTATACTCAACACGCATCATCAGTTTGCCATCTGGATAATAAAAGTTCCAATCGCCCAATGGCTTATTATCAACAAAATTAACTTCCCATTTGATCGCTCGGTTTGGATGATAGGCTTTGAATAAACCTGATTTCTCCCCTTTAACATAAGTTCCCTCCAAAATAAGATTTCCATTATTGTCAAAATCAGTAAAGGATCCAATTAACTGAGAAGTGGAGACATCAAAACTTGCTAATCGCTCTATACGCTTAAACTCACAGTATTTATCGACCAGGAAGTAATTGTCGTCAAAATAAAACCGCAGCATACCTTCACCGGCAGATTCAAAATAAACAGGCTTAGCTTCTTGCGCTTGATTAGGCAAGACATACATGGCTAACAATAAAATGGTTAAAATTATCCGCATATATATTTAATGTGCTTCCAACCAATTTTTACCTTGTCCGATCTCAATTTCAATTGGAACCTGCAATTTGATCGCATTTTTCATTCTGTTTTCTATGATGGCTTTAAATAGTTCGACCTCCTCAATTGGAACATCGAAAACTAACTCATCATGTACCTGCATAATCATTTTACCTACCAGACCTTGTTCGGCAATATCTTCTTGAATATTAATCATTGCGATCTTAATCAAATCCGCTGCCGATCCCTGGATCGGAGCATTGATTGCATTTCGCTCGGCAAATCCTCTAACGGTCATATTCGCCGAATTAATATCTCTTAAATAACGTCTTCTTTTTAAAATGGTTTCCACATAGCCGTTCTCTTTAGCAAATTCAATAACCTCACCCATATACTTTCTGATACCGGTATAGGTATTGAAGTATTGATCTATAATTTCTGCAGCTTCTTTACGGGAGATACCTAAATTCTGCGATAAACCAAATGCAGATTGCCCGTAAATAATCCCGAAGTTAACCGCCTTGGCATTTCGTCTCATATCTGAATTTACCTCCTCCAATTCCACACCATATACACGCGCAGCTGTCGCTCTGTGGATATCTAAGCCCTCCTTAAAGGCTTCAAGCATATTCTTATCCTGACTTAATTCCGCCATAATCCGCAATTCAATCTGTGAATAATCAGCAGAGAGTAAAGTCCAGCCTTCTTGCCTGCTGATAAATGCTTTTCTGACTTCTCTGCCTCTCTCAGTGCGGATCGGTATGTTTTGTAAATTCGGATTCGTTGAACTCAATCGCCCCGTTGCAGCAACGGCCTGATTGTAGGACGTATGGATCAGTCCTGAATTCGGATTAATTAAATTTGGTAAGGAATCTACATATGTAGATTTTAATTTCTGTAACTGTCTGAATTCTAAAATGTCTTTTACTATATCAGATTTATTAGCCAATGCCATCAGAACATCCTCACCGGTTTTATATTGCCCTGTTTTGGTCTTTTTAGCTTTAGGATCTAGTTGCAGTTTGTCAAATAATACCTCACCGAGTTGTTTTGGCGACGCAATGTTAAAGGTCACACCGGCCTTCTCGTAAATCTGCTGCTCCAGTAGTTTGACATCCTGACCTATAATCAGTGAAAATTGATTTAAAGTTTCTACGTCAATTTTTACACCGTTTTTCTCTACCTCAGCTAATACCTTCAATAAAGGAAACTCTACCTGTTGGGCCAACTCCAAAGTCGAAGTTTGTTCCAATAAAGGACTTAACTTATTTTTTAGCTGTAAAGTAATATCAGCATCTTCTCCGGCATACTCTTTCACTTTTTCTACATCCACATCCCGCATGTTTCCCTGATTTTTCCCTTTGGAACCTATTAACTCCGTAATAGATACAGGAGTATAATTTAAATAAGTCTCCGACAAAAAGTCCATATTATGGCGCGTGTCCGGATCAATTAGATAATGGGCTAACATCGTATCGAAAAAATCCCCCTTCACGTCAACTCCGTATCTCGACAATAGTAGAATATCATATTTCAGGTTCTGACCGATCTTTTGAATCTGCTCATCCTCTAAAACCGATTTAAAAATATCAACAGTAGCTTGAGCCATCGCCTGGTCAGCATCTACAGGTACATAATAGGCCTCATTCGCTTTAATGCTAAAGGATAAACCCACTAATTCTGCTTGCAAAGCATCCAGACCGGTGGTCTCAGTATCAAAGCAAAAAGATTTTTCTGCACTCAATTGTTGAGCAAATGATCTTTGTTTCTCCGCGGTATCAAGTAATATATATGTGTGTTCAGTAGTTGTAATATTGTTAAATACGGTTTGCTCCGCTGTGTCATCCAGCGAAACAGAATTAGCTCCATCTACGTTTCCGTCGCTATGTATGGAAAACAAATCCATCTGAGCTCCTTTCGCTCCGGGATTCTCACCCATGCTAAACTCATCACCAAAGACCCTTTTCCCCAGTGTTCTGAATTCCAACTCAACAAACAAAGGTTCTAAAACTTCTTTATTGGGTTTCTCCAACGCCAACCCCGCCTCATCAAGCTCCACAGGAACATCCAATAGGATAGTAGCAAGTTTTTTAGAAATCATCCCCTGTTCTGCAAAATTCTCCACATTCTCCTTCATTTTGCCCTTTAACTTATCCGTATTCTGGATCAGATTCTCAATAGAGCCGAACTCCTGAATCAGTTTTTTTGCAGTTTTCTCTCCGATGCCGGGTATTCCCGGGATATTATCTACAGCATCTCCCCATAAACCCAGAATATCAATAACCTCATGTACATTGTTGATCTCCCATTTTTCCAAAATCTCAGGCACACCTAATGTTTCGGCACCATTGCCCATCCTGGCAGGTTTATAAATAAAGATATTGTCCGATACTAACTGGCCAAAGTCTTTATCCGGGGTCATACAATAAACGGTATATCCCTCTTTCTCTCCTTTCTTGGCCAAAGTTCCTATGATATCATCAGCTTCATAACCGTCCATGCTGATAATGGGAATATTAAAACCTTCTATTAATCTAAAGATATAGGGAATGGATGCTGCAAGATCCTCCGGCATAGACTCTCGCTGTGCTTTATAAGCCTCAAATTCTATATGCCTGTTGGTGGGTGCTGCAGTGTCAAAAACAACTGCAATATGACTAGGCTTTTGATTATTCAATACTTCCAATAAAGTATTGGTAAATCCCATAATCGCACCTGTATTTAATCCGTATGATGTTATGCGGGGTGTTTTACTCAATGCAAAGTATGCACGGTAAATTAATGCCATCCCGTCTAAGAGAAATAACTTTTTCAAATTCTTTATTTTTACCTTATCTAACAAAGTTAACAAATTCAAATAGACGTAAAGATTAATTATTTTTTTCCATTTTTGCGGAACTATTGCTTATATTTTAATTCTTATCAAAAGCATTTATGCGCGGACTTGTAACGAAATCTACTGGTAGCTGGTACCAGGTCCTGGATGAACAGGGTAACAGATACGAATGTAGAATAAAAGGAAAATTTAGAACACATGGTATCAAAACCACCAACCCAATCGCTGTTGGCGACAGGGTGGAGTTCGAAATAGAACAGGGCCTGCAAAGTGCTATCATTACAAAACTGGAACCTCGTAAAAATTATATTATCAGGCGATCAGTAAATCTTTCAAAACAAACCCAAATCATAGGAGCGAACCTTGATCAGGCTTTTTTAGTTGTTACACTTGCTTCGCCTCCAACGTCAACAGGGTTTATCGACCGGTTTCTGGTAACCGCCGAAGCCTATCACATTCCTGCAAGTTTGGTCTTTAATAAGTTGGACTTATTTTCCGAAGAAGGACTGGAAATCTTAGCAGAATACATTGCTATTTATGAAGAGCTAGGCTATACCTGCTATACAGTTTCCGCCCTCGAAAAAAAGAATATCGATGATTTGAATGAGGCCCTCAAAGACAAAATTACCCTAATCTCAGGACATTCCGGAGTTGGAAAGTCTACCCTCATTAATGCTATTATTCCCGGATTAGAACTTAAGACTGGAATGATCTCTGACTGGTCCGATAAAGGAAAACATACCACCACATTTGCCGAAATGATAGACCTTCCTTTTGGAGGAAAACTAATCGATACACCGGGAATACGCGAATTAGGAATCGTCGATATTGAACCCCAGGAGTTATCCCATTACTTTCCGGAAATGAGGAAGCTGCTCAATCAATGTAAATTCCACAACTGCCGCCATATCAATGAACCCGGATGTGCAGTGCTTGATGCTCTGGATAATGGTGAAATAGAACCTTCGCGATACGATAGCTATTTAAGTATCTATAATAATCAAAATAATAGAGCTTAATTTTCAGCTACATTTTAAAGTGTTAAGTTTACATTCAGGAAAATAATAATAGCCTGAGTAAACATATTGGCTGTATTATTGTTAATGCTATCAAAAAACAAGGGATAAACCTTCTTATTAGATTTTATGAAACCTATTTGGAAATGGATTATTGGCATAGTAGTCGTTTTGGTGCTAGCTGTGCTTATTGCTGGATGGTATTTTAGTAGAAATTGGAAACCTATGGTTGAAGAGAAATTAAAAGAAACGGTTTCTAAATCAACCAATGGGCTTTATTCTTTAAAATATGATGACTTAGACCTAAATGTTGCGCTAGGGAATGTTACGTTGACAAATGCCGAATTAATTCCGGACTCTGCTGTGTATAATAGGATGGTCACCGCTAAGGAAGCTCCCAATAGCAGATATCACATCAAACTAGGCTCCCTGAAAGTAAGACGTTTTAATATCTGGGATGTGATCAAAAACAGAAAACTATACATTAAAAACATCACCTTTGAATCCCCGGATGTACATATGATCTCTGAGCGTCACGCTTATAATGATACCATACAGCCTAAAGAATCAAAAACACTTTACGATAATATAAAAGATGTATTCAGCTCAATCAATGTGCGGGATATTAAAATAGACAATGTTAAATTCAAATTTACCCAAATACAAGAGGGGAAATCCAGTGATATTCTTTTAGACAGTGTGGGTATTTCCGTTTATGATCTATTGGTTGATGAAGCCTCTATTCACGATACCACAAGAGTTTTTTATACGAAAATGGTGGAAGTGCAAGTCCCTAAATTTGAATATGATCTTTCTAATGGAATTTACAAAGCCAAATTTGACCATTTAGTGCTGAATACCCGCGATCAGAATGTTCTTCTTACTAAGGTTGAGTATGCCCCAAAAATGAGCAAAGCTGCCTATTTCAAAGCCAGAAATCAAAATATTACCATGGCGGTTATGAAATTTGATACACTACGCTTTGAAAAATTAGACTTTAAAGAACTGATCGACAATCAGCAAACAATTGCTGAAAATGTACAAATTAAAAACGGGTCAGTCTCCCTCTATAATGATAAACGCTATCCTAAGAAAGGATTATCGAAAGTCGGAAATTCTCCTCATCAGCAATTGATGAAAGTAAAACAGCTTATTCGAATTGATACTGTTTTCTTGGATAATGTAGATATTCTCTATGGGGAGTTCTCAGCGAAATTTGGCCGTGAAGGAATTATAACCTTTAATAAAGCAAAAGGAACACTCACAAATGTGACAAATGATAGCCTCCGATTAGTAAAAGATAAGTTCATGCGTGCCGATTTGCAGGCAAGAATTATGAACGAAGGATTATTGAAAATTCAATTCGGGTTTGATATGTTGAGTAAAGAGGGTTATCATACTTATAAGGGAAGTTTAGGTAGAATGAATGCCACTGCCTTTAATAAGGTTCTAAACCCTTTATTGAACGCTAAAATATCCTCAGGAAACATTAGAAGTATAAGCTTCAGTTATCAGGCCAATGACCATAGAAACTGGGGCGATTTCCGTTTTGATTACGATCATTTGAAATTAGACCTTATGAATGCTATCGATAAGGATATGAGCCAAACCAAAAAAGGTGTTCTATCTTTCGTTGTCAACAACATTTTAATTAACGATAGTAACCCTGATGCTAACGAAAAGTATCATATTGGTAAAGTCAATTATCGCAGGGATCCACAGCATACATTCTTCAAGACCTTATGGCAAAGTTTATTGGATGGTATTAAACAATGTGCTGGAATTAGTAAAGAGCGGGAAGCAAAACTAATGGGTGCCGCAGAGACCGGAAAAGAGGTCGTAACAGAAACCAAAGGCGTCATTAAGAAAACCGGAAGCTTCATCAAGGGAATCTTTAAAAAGAAAGATAAAAAAGAAGAAAATAAGGAAGAAAAAAAGAATTAGTTTCACGTGAAAGCTCTTGTGTTCATTATGCATTAATTTAGATATTACTATGTTTGTATTACATGGATTCCATATATAGCTTCCTAAAATATATATTTCGTTATAAGAAGAAGATTGTTGATCAGGT
>JBEBRZ010000122.1:0-8973 GCA_040394615.1 Sphingobacterium mizutaii | reverse complement strand
TCGATAAATGTCCTGGAACTCCTGCTGGTACAGTAGTTGATGGTTCTGGATGTCCAATCAAATTCCCTGAGCCTCAGCAATTAACTGACGGAACTACTTCAGGATACTTTGCTCCAATTCAATTCGAATTTGATAGCTCAGTATTGAAAACTGAATCTTACTCTACTTTAGATAAATTAGCTAAAGAATTGAAAGACAGTAACGGTTCTGTTTCATTAGATGGTTATGCATCTGCTGAAGGTACAGAAGCTTACAACATGAACTTATCAAAAGACCGTGCTAATGCAGTAAAACAATACTTAGTTAACGCTGGAGTATCTGCATCAAGCATCAACGCTACAGGATACGGTGAAGCTAACCCAGTTGCTTCAAACGATACTGAAGAAGGTCGTGTTCAAAACCGTCGTGTTGAGATCAAAAAATAATTGTTAGTAAATAACAGTTTGAAATAATAAAAAGCCAGCTGAATCAGCTGGCTTTTTTAATTACTGGAAGACAAGACTTTACATTCTAATTACTTTAGAAACTTTACATTTGCCCACATCCATAGTCTATAAATGTGAATATGTGGAAAACAAAAACATGTTCCGATGTTCAAAAAATAGTATTTTCATTTAGGATTTGGAGAGTAAGCTAAAATTTAAAAGAGGAGTATAATGGAAGAAGATTTTGAATTTGGTTCCCCTGAAGAACAAAAAATTTCAGTGGATCGTTATGAGGAAATGCTTCGGAATGAAGACCAGTACTTTTTCGATGCTAAAGCCTTTGAAGGTATCATTGATTATTATATTACCAAGAATGATCCAATCAAAGCACTACAGGTTATAGAATTTGCATCTGCCCAACATCCATTTGAGACCTCATTCTACATTAAGAAAGCTCAATTACTGGCAAGTACCCTGCAGTATGAAGGGGCACTAGATGCCTTGAATAAGGCCGAACTATTAGAACCCTCAGAAGGAGATATCTACTTGATTAAGGGCACTATTTTTTCTTCGTTGCAAGAACAGGCACTGGCTGAAGAAAACTTTTTTAAAGCATTGGAATTAAGCGATGCAAAAGATGAGGTTTATTATCAGATTGCCGGGCTGTACCAAATGCAAGGGTCTTATCAAAAGGCAATTACCTATTTAAAGAAGTGCCTTAAAGCAAATAAGGATAATCAAGAGGCTCTTTATGAAATTGCTTTTTGTTATGATGTGCTTGAACAACAGCAGGAAAGCATTCAGTTTTATCTTCAATACATTGATACCGATCCCTATTCATATGCTGCATGGTATAATTTAGGGAATGCATATCACAAAACGGGTGAATTTAACGCTGCTATAGATGCTTATGATTATGCTATTCTGATTAACGAGAGCTTTTCTTCCGCATATTTTAATAAAGGCAATGCTTTAGTGAATCTTGACCGCTATTCTGAGGCCATCAATGTTTATAAGCAGACTTTTGAGCATGAAACTCCTAATGCGGATACTTATTGTGCTATCGGTGAATGTTATGAAAAGCTGGAACAGATGGACGAGGCAAGGCAATATTACAAGAAGGCCGTTAAGCTCGATAGTAATCAAAGCGATGCCTGGTTTGGGATAGGAGTTACTTTGGATTTCGAAGAACGTTATTTTGAGTCGCTGCACTTCTATAAAAAAGCTTTAGAAATCGACGATGAAAACCCGGATTATTGGTTTGCGATTGCAGATGCAAGGTATAAATTAAAACAATTCGATCAATCCATCGAAGCCTACGCTAAAGTAGTGGAGTTAAATCCTACGGATGCTGAAGCCTGGTTAGATTATTCATCTTTACTGTTTGAACAAACCCGGTTAGATGATGCCATCGAAGTCATTACGGAAGCAATCAAATGTAATCCTGATGAGGCAACACTCTATTACAGAATGGTAGCATATATGTTTGCTGCAGGCAAATACACTGAAGCTTTAAGTTTTCTGGAACTCGCTCTGAATGTTGATCCGGATAAACATTATATACTATTTGAATATCTCCCGCAGTTACAGGGAAATCAAATAATTGTGGATATCATAAAAAAATATTCGGAAGGTAGATGAGGCAATTAGGACTAATTGGCTATCCTCTAGGCCATTCATTTTCAAAAAAATATTACTTAGATAAATTCAAGAATGAGGGTATAAATGATATCGATTATGATTTATACCCTATTTCTACTATTGAAGAATTTCCTTCTCTTTATCTTAAAAATCCAGATTTCTATGGAGTAAATGTAACTATTCCATATAAACAATCTGTGATGCAATATTTGACGGAACTATCTCCAGAAGCCAAAGAGATAGGTGCTGTAAATTGCATTCAGATTAAACATTCGACCTCTGATGAAATAAGGCTTAAGGGATTCAACACCGATGCATTTGGTTTTGAAATGTCTTTAAAACCACTGCTCGAAAACAAGTACAAGAAGGCGTTAGTCTTTGGAAACGGCGGAGCAACAAAGGCTGTATGTTATGCTTTAAACAAGCTTGATATATCCTATCAAATTGTAAGCCGCACTAAAACAGCTGAAAACCTCTCCTACCAAGATCTTAATTCCGATTTAATAAAAGAAAATCTTATCCTGATCAACTGTACACCATTAGGTACTTTTCCAAAGACAGAAGAATGTCCTGAGATACCTTATGATGCGATTGGTCCCGATCATTTATTATACGATCTGATTTATAATCCAGAGGAGACCTTATTTCTAAAAAAGGGTAAAGAGCGGGGTGCTAAGATTAAAAACGGTCATGAGATGCTTGTTCTACAAGCTGAGAAAAATTGGGAAATCTGGAATCAATAGAACGCTTTCCAATTGCTTAGAAATATTTTCTATTTTTGATTATGCTACATATTAAAACATTTGTATTCAATCCTTATCAGGAAAATACCTATGTCATCTATGATGACCATAAAAATTGTATCATTGTTGACCCAGGAATGCATCAATATCAAGAGGAGGAAGTATTAAAGAACTATCTGGACTCAAACAATCTTCAGCCAGTACACTTAATCAATACCCATGGACATATTGACCATGTTTTAGGCAATAAATTTGTAGCAGAAACCTATAATCTTACACCTCAATTTCATGAAGGAGAGCTGCCATTGGTTATTCAGGTTCAGAATTATGCTCCTCAGATGGGGATTCGATATGAACCCTCACCGATTCCGGAAACTTTCCTAACGGAAGATGATACGATTCATATAGGTGATGAAACATTATCATTAATATTAGCACCGGGACACTCCCCTGCCCACCTATGTTTATACAGCGAGAAATACAACTTCTTAATAGGCGGTGATGTGCTCTTCAAGAATAGTATAGGAAGAACTGATCTCCCTGGCGGTAACCATCCACAGTTATTGAACAGTATTGCCACTAAAATATACAGCCTTCCTGATGAAACAGTAGTATATCCCGGACATGGTCCTACGACGACTGTCGCAGAGGAAAAAAAGACAAATCCATTTATCAGAGGATAGAACATGAAGCTCCCTGTACTCTTTGCAAAACGATATCTGTTTTCGAAAAAATCTGTTAATGCTATTAACATCATCTCTTCGATTAGTATGATTGGAGTTTTGGTCAGTACTGCTGCTTTGGTGATCGTATTATCGTTTTATAATGGTCTGGAGCGTTTCATTCTCTCACAATATAGTACATTCTCTCCGGAGCTGCGGATCGAGCCTTCCTCGGGAAAAGTGTTCTCAGCCAAAAGCGAGAATTTCAAAAAACTCAGAGCTTTACCTGAAGTTACCTCTTACAGCGAGGTCCTGGAAGATAAAGTCCTATCAGAATACAATCAACAACAATTTATAGGAAGGTTAAAGGGAGTTGAACCTAACAGTCTACATCATGTGGCGAATGCGAATATGTTATTGCAGGGTAAACTTGAAGTTGAGATTGATAGTACCCCTTATGCAATTTTGGGAACAACTGTGCAAGCAAATCTACAGGTGCCTCTTATCGCTGAGAATCAGGACAATCAGATCTTATTGCACATTCCGGATAAAAACGCCTCTCCCAATAACATCAATCCGCTGGAGGATATAAGAACGCGCGCAATCCGGCCAAGTGCTATCTTAGGATATCAGCCGGGTTTTGAAGATCTCATAATAGTACCTATTGACTTTGCCAAAGACTTGTTAAATGAGCATGACAATATCTCTGCCATTGAACTCTATGGTAAAAACGACAATTCTTCATCATTACAACGAAAGATTCAAGATATTTTAGGCGAGGATTATCTTGTTAAAAACAGAGAACAGCAGAATCCTACACTTTATAAGACCGTTCGATCCGAAAAATGGATTGTGTTCTTTATTGTAACGATTATTGGTATCATTGCGATTTTTAATATCATCGGTTCATTAACCATGCTTGTTATTGACAAAAAGCAGGATATGGTTGTCTTAAATAGTTTAGGAGCTAACAACAACCTTATTCAAAACATCTTTTTTTATCAGGGTATAATGATTGCTTTGATTGGTAGTTTTATTGGAGCTATACTGGGATTAGTCTTTTGTCTTCTACAGGATCGCTATGGATTTGTCACAACAGGCGAGGGCTCTCTATTCGATTCATATCCTGTTGATATACGTTATATGGATCTCGTTCTTATCTTCGTAACGGTCATGATTGTTTCCACTATAGTTTCCTATATGGCTTCAAGATTGAATATTCGTGGGTTTAACAAAAGGGGTGCTCTGGAATCAAATTAGTATTTAAGACGTTCTCTGCTAAAATCACCTCTTTTAATTTGATTGATAAGTTGTCCCCATGCAAATGGATTCAACAGTGGGTTGGCCATGTTTTGGTTAATGGCTTTATTCGACATATTAATATGTCTTTGAATAGTGTTATAAGCTTGAATTTCTCCTGCACTCCTAGGAACAATTTTCGAAAGTGCGGCTAAGGCCTGAGGGGAAAGATTGCGTTTTGCTGTTAATACATCATCACCTCCAACATTGAGGGCTAAGAATTCCCTGTTAAATTCTTCAATACTTGCCCACGGAAGCGGTGGTCCAATGGTAACAACAGGAAGTTCTTCTACGGTTGGGGTCATCTCTATTCTGGTGGTGTATCTATCATCACTAACATTCGGGATAGTAAGCTTAACAGATCGATAACCGATAGAGGTAAACTGAATTTCATCACCTACATGAGCTACAAATGTAAAATACCCTTCATGATTAGCTGCATAAGTTTCATTTCCATAACTTATATTTTTGACAGTCACATAAGGAACGGCGATTTCAGTTCCTTCAGCTAAAATAAAGCCGGAGAATTGAACTAGCTTCTTTTCCTGGGCGAAGGTATTCATACCAGAAAATAGTAGTACAACAAGGGCGATATATTTTAGTAGGAGTTTCATTTCGTAACAAAACTAGGGAAAATCGTACGTATGATGCTGTTAAATAGTGTTAACTACATCAAAATGGATTACAATTGGTTAGGATTGATCGCATTGGGATCATCCATATCGGTAAGATTGATGGCTTCAACGGCTACAATCTCAGGAACAGCCTTTTTAATAGCCTGTTCTAAACCAGCTTTAAAAGTCATAATACTCATTGAGCAATTGGCACAAGTTCCTAACAATTTAAGTTTCACAACGTTGTCCGGTGTAATTTCTTGGATAGAAACGTTTCCTCCATCAGTTTGTAAATACGGTCTGATAGAATCCAATGCTTGCTCAACTCTCTCTATTAAAGTCATTATATAGTGATAAAATAGTTTAAATGTAAATATAGGTATAATTTTAAATAATCATTATATAGGATTCTTATTTCAACATTCAATTGACTTAAAACCATAAAACGATCATGGTAACGGGAGGAAATGCCCCTGCTTATAGTTAAAGATTGTTAAAAGCAAGGGGTGGCACCTGCAGCATTCGACAAATCCACTATTTTCGTGTATTATTAAATAATTGAAAATTAGTATTAATTCACGTATCTTTGTGGGATGTTTTTAAAGAATCATATATTTAGCCTAGTAGTAGGCTTGTTTCTTTTATTTGGCTTAGTTAGTTGTAAGAGTAAGTTTGAAAAACTTAGGGCGAGCAACAATGTACAGATGAAGTATCAGGAGGCCGTAAAGTATTATGAAAAGGAGAAATACTCCAAGGCTCTTACTTTATTTCAGGATTTATTAACCAAATATCGTGGTACTGCTGACGCGGAGGACCTTAATTATTATACAGCATTTGCTGCATACCGATTAAAGGATTATATCTCAGCTAGGTTCCACTTTAAAAACTTTGCAGACAACTACCCTAATAGCCAAAGAGCTGAAGAGTGTAGATTTATGTCAGCATATTGTTATTATTTAGATTCGCCTCGATCAAATCTAGACCAGGATAATACCAGAAAAGCAATTGACCAGCTTCAGCTTTTCGTCAATCTTTACCCTGATTCAGAACGTGCAATAGAAGCCGGGGATTTAATTCAAAACTTACGCGAAAAGTTAGAAAAGAAAGCATTCGACAATGCAAAATTGTACTATAACATGGGGTTACCCGATGATTATCGTGCAGCTGTAATCGCATTGGAAAATGTATTAAAACAATACCCGGATACAAAACACGCTGAAGATATTGAATATCTTTTAGTAAAATCACAATACTTATTTGCCGATAATTCATATCCGCATCGCCAAGAAGAGCGGTTCAATCAAATGATTGATTATTACGACAGCTTCGTTGAAAACTACCCAGAGAGTAAGTATTCCAACGAATTAAATGGTTTACGCAGTAATGCAGACCGAAAGATAACAACAGCTTTAAAAATCATGGCAAATGATGAAAAGGCTAGAAAACAAAGAGAGGAAGACCTGGGAATTACAACTTCTAATGGAATTCCAATTGAAAACAATAGCAACAGTAATTAACAAGAGTCTTTAGTACATCCATATTATATATAGATATGAATCAGAATAAAAATACAGTCCCAAATTCTACAGTAACTCGCGATTTAAGAGAGTTAGATCAAACCACCGATAATCTTTACGAATCAATCGTGGTGATTAGCAAACGTGCTAACCAAATCTCTGTAGACGTAAAAGAAGAGCTTAATCAAAAGCTTTCTGAATTTGCTACAAGCAATGACAACTTGGAGGAAGTGTTTGAAAACCGTGAGCAGATCGAAATCTCAAAGCACTACGAAAGAATGCCAAAACCTACTTTGGTTGCTATCGATGAGTTCTTGAACGACAAAGTATACTTTAGAAACCCTTCTAAAGAACAAGAGTAAGATATTACCATGTCTTTAAGAGACAAACATATTGTAATAGGTGTAAGCGGCAGTATTGCTGCTTACAAGATTGCAACATTGATAAGATTACTAAGAAAAGCAGAAGCTTCCGTTCAGGTTGTAATGACTGAAGAAGCAACACAATTTATTACTCCGCTTACTCTTTCTACCCTTTCAAACAATCCCGTTTTCGTAGATTACTACCAAGAGAAAACTGGGGTATGGAATAATCATGTTCAAATCGCCGAATCCGCAGATCTGATTCTAATTGCTCCAGCTAGTGCAAATACCATTGCCAAATGTGCTCAAGGTATTTGTGATAACCTACTGCAAGCCGTTTATCTCTCTGCAAAAAGCGATGTGTTAATTGCTCCGGCTATGGATCTTGACATGTGGAAACACCCTTCTACAAAGAACAATATCGAACTTCTAAAAAGCTATGGCAACCGAATCATTCCACCGGGTAAAGGCGAGTTGGCAAGTGGCTTAGTGGGTGAAGGTAGATTAGCAGAACCGGAAGAGATCTTTGATTTTTTAAGCTCCTTCCTTCTCCAGAACAAACCTTTAGCAGGTAAAAAAGCTTTGGTTTCAGCAGGTCCGACTTATGAAGCCATAGATCCTGTCCGATTTATCGGGAATCATTCTTCCGGTAAAATGGGCTATGCGATAGCCAATAGATTACATCAATTAGGTGCTGACGTTACGTTGGTAAGTGGTCCCACCGCTTTAAGTGTATCTGAAGGCATTGTTCGCATCGATGTACAATCTGCCTCAGAAATGCTGGAAGCCTGTAACAGATACTTTGATCATGCTGATATTACAGTCATGAGTGCAGCTGTTGCCGATTATACGCCAACTGAGGTTGCAGACCAAAAGATCAAAAAGAAGGCTGAAGATTTTAGTATTACGCTAAAGAAAACAACTGATATCCTAGCTACCCTAGGCAGCAAAAAGCAAGAAAATCAAACCTTAGTAGGGTTTGCGCTAGAAACCAACAACGAATTGGAGAATGCCTTGGATAAGTTGCAGAGAAAGAATCTGGACTTCATTGTACTGAATTCTATGCAAGATAAAGGAGCCGGATTTGCGCATGACACCAACAAGGTGACCGTGATTAACAGAAAAGCTGAAGTTAAGTCTTTTGAATTAAAATCGAAAGATGAGGTAGCTAAAGATATTTGTAAGCTCATTATCCAGCATCAAAGTAATCAATAATTACAGATTTGCAATCCTGATGTCTTTGGGATAATAATTATTGACCCTATTCCCTAATACCTTTACCCATCCTAAAGAAACCCCATTATATTTAATCAAGCACCAACCTTTTTCTAAGCCATCCAACAACGTTGGTTCTAGGGGTTCTTTTCGTAAGAACTTAATCGAATCTTCGAGCCCCAGTTCCACTCCGGGAATTTCCGACGATTGCTGAATGCTCATCGCTAAGTCATGAGCTGGAACAATTTCTTTTCCTAACCATTTTCCGACGAGTGTCCCTGCATTTTTTAAATACAAGACCTGTTGAACTGCTTTAATACTACTCTGCTGTTCTTTTAAGTAGATATGAATCGAATCGTTATGCAATAATGTCGAATAATCGTCATGATCTTTAATCCAACCCTTCAGTGCGTCTTTGGGAATCGGAGATTTTTCAAACTTCATCTTCCTCATCGAAAAGCTGGAAACAATGGATTTTGTCTTTAAGACCGCAAT
>JBEBRZ010000121.1:0-9167 GCA_040394615.1 Sphingobacterium mizutaii | reverse complement strand
AAATTCATGTTTTTATCAATAAAATAATTTCCTATGTAAGGAGATGTTAATCCTTTATTAATTATTAGCATCGTAAGAGTCCAGCATTTCTTGCGTTGGAACGAAGAACAAAGTCCCTGTGACTGCCGTGCTGAAATCTAATATTCTATCATAATTACCAATTGGATTTCCCAAATACATATTTTCTAGCATCTTCAGTGTGGTAGAGAACTTATTTGCATAGCAGATAAAGTAGGTTCCGAATTCTCCTTTAGAAGGATTTGAAAAGGGGAGGTTATCTCGGACGATTTTTAGATCATTTCCTTGAGCATCAGTTATACTGGTTAAAGCACTATGAGAATTAGTAGGCTTTACCTCATCTGTCATTTCTACATCCGATAGCTTATATCTTCCAAAAGCTTTTTCTTGATCCGAAGTGCTTAAGTCTTCCCAGGCTTTGAGGTTATGAAGATATTTCTGAACAAACAGGTAGCTGCCACCTTTATATTGAGGATCTTCATCTCCGACCAGTGCAAATTTTTCTCTTTCATCTCCAATCGGGTTTTCTGTACCATCAACAAATCCTAGAATAGAGCGGCCATCCCAAAGTCTGAATCCATGAACTTCTACCAGATTATCTGCAACAGGACTAATAATTTCGTAAATATCTTTTGCCATCTCATAGCATATCCCTGCATTCATAGCTCTTAAGTGAAAATGAATATCTCCTTCTGTGGCAACAGCCGTATATTTTTCACCTTCTATAGGTTCAAAACTCTTGAACTCCTTTGGTAAAGGTGATGACATTCCTAGTTTCAACCATGCCTCATAACCAATTCCCATAATACAACTTGTTCTTCCTTCTGGAACGCGAACAACGTAAGAGTGATTTAGATTTGAAACTAAAGCACAAAGTCTTTCAAATACGGCTTTATAATTTGAATTCTCTTTAAATTTCCAAACAGAAAAAATCGTGTTATTATTAGGGTAATCTGTAATGTTTTGAGACTGATGGATCATTAGTGTATAATTTTAAAAATAGATAGTTCCTGTAAAATAATAATTTAATTCATTTTCTTTAGAAGAATGTGTAAACAAATTTGGTTGAATCTTGTTCCTGAAATCGAAAGCTATAACAATCCTTATTGGTTTTTTGATTACACGAAAGTTTAACCATTAACTTTAGATTCTGTTTGATTAAATTATAAATTGAAGAAAAAATTAAACTCAATTATCCGGAAAAATAGGAATTGTATAAAATCTATTTATTTTAGAGGGAAAAATTATATAAAATTATATGGCATCAGGAATATTTGCGATTTTAGATGATATCGCCGCTTTAATGGACGACGTAGCAATAGCAAGCAAAATTGCAACTCGGAAAACGGCTGGAATTTTGGGAGACGATTTAGCGGTAAATGCAGAGAAAGCTACAGGGTTTCTGGCCTCGAGGGAATTGCCGGTTCTTTGGGCCATTACTAAGGGGTCCTTTGTCAATAAATTAATTATTGTTCCAATCGCATTAATTTTAAATGCTTTTCTTCCAATTCTTATTAAATACATTTTATTAATAGGAGGAGCTTATTTAGCTTTTGAAGGGGCGGAAAAAATTATTCATTATTTATTTCACCGAAAGAAAGAAGGCCACGAAGTTATTAAAGAACAGGCTCTAGAGGGCGAGCAAGTAGAAAGTGCTAAAATAAAATCTGCAATTACAACTGATTTTATTCTTTCTGTGGAGATTGTGATTATAGCCTTAGGAACGGTGTTAGAAGAGCCTTTAGTTTTACAAATTCTTACGGTTTCTGTAGTTGCAATTTTGGCCACAATTGGTGTTTATGGCATCGTCGCATTGATTGTAAGAATGGATGATGCAGGCCTAAGTCTAATCAAAAGATCAAATGACAAAGGAATAGGTGCTAAAGTTGGACATCTTTTAGTTAAACTTCTTCCAATCGTAATAAAAGCTTTAGGGGTTATTGGAACTATTGCACTTATACTAGTGGCTGGCGGTATCTTTGTGCATAATATAGATTATCTACACCACATTCTAACTAATATACCTTCCATAATTAAGGAATTTGGAATAGGACTTGTTGTAGGCTTTGTCGTATTCGGATTATTTATGGTAATAAAAAAAATATTCGGTTTTGGGAATGATAAACATTAATATATTTGCATAGGGTAATAAAATTTAGCATTTTGATCCCAAATGATATCTATAAAGAACATGTCTGTTGTATAAATTGGACATCAAATACAAATTTAGTTTATGAAAAAAATAGTAAATATTCTTTGTTTAATTGGAATTACAATAGGGGTTTCATCGTGTGAAAAAAAGACGGAAGAGATTCGTACGCCTTTAGAAACAGCTGATTTAATAGGGAAATGGGCAAAAATTACACAACCTATACGTGTTGATTCAGCAATTACGGATACAACAAATCTTGATACCATTAAAACGCTTGAATTTTCGGGAGATGGAAGGCTTAACATTACTCGTGGTCTGTTTTGTACCTTGGCTACAGACTTAACAAAATCTGAGGCAGGCACATTTGAATATTACGCTGTCAACTTATCAGAACAAGGTGGCACATCAAATATGTTGAAATTTGAAAAATGTACCTCTGGAATGCCTATATATATTCAGGGTAATACCCTGAGATTGGGATATGGAAAGGAGGCTGGTTCATTTGAAGAGTACAGAAAAATTGTTGAAGTCGAAATACCTGAAAACCCAGATCCGGAAGACCCCACTGACCCGGGAGATGAGTCAGAAGAAGGATCAAATGATAATTCAGGAGGCGAATAAAGAAAAAAATAAAGACACCCGATTAATTCTAAACGGGTGTTTTTATTTTTTTACAATTTCACGTATTAAGAAATAAACACATAAAAATATTACTAGTTGAACGCTTCAGTACATAATTCTGCGTTCACTGCTGCTCCAGCCATATTTCCACTGTATACAGCATTTGCTACCGAGCGCATTGGGCTGCAAGAATCTCCTATAGCATAGACGGATTCTACTGAAGTTTTTTGAGTATTGGAAACATCAATATAATTTTGATCAGTGAATTTACACCCTAAATCTTTAGCAATACCGCTGTGCTGTTCAAAATCTGCCCTATAATACAATGCACTTAGACTGTGATATGACCCATCCTCAAAAATAAGGTGTTGAATACTTCCATTTTGATGTTTTATACTTTTTATTTTCTTTTCAATAATTTGAAGTTTTCGATTCGCAAGAATTGTCGTTTGTTCAGTGTTGAAATCAGCTTGTCCATTTGTGAAGATCGTAAGTTTATCGGTTAAATTCGAAACAAGCTGTGCATAATGAAAAGCAATGTCGGAATTTGAAAGAATGCCTGTGGGTTGATCTTTAAATTCATATCCATGACAATATGGGCAATGAATAACGGATTTTCCCCAACACTCCTCAAATCCATCCATATCAGGAATTATATCCTTTATACCCGTTGCGATAATTAGTTTTTTAGCATAAACTATACTTTTTTTATCTAAAGTAATCTGAAAACCATTGTCTATTTGTTCAACCTGTTCAATCTTTTCATTATGGAAGTCTACCGTGTTATATTTAGAGACCTGATGTCTTGCTATATTACTAATTTCAGTAGGTATTTTTCCGTCTTGTGTTAAGAAGTTATGTGAATGAGGTGTAAAGCGATTGCATGTTTTTCCACTATCAATGACTAAAACTTTCCTCAATGATCTTCCCAAACTCATCGCTGCGGAAAGACCAGAATAACTTCCTCCAATTATAAATACGTCATATTTTAAATTATTCATGATTAATTTTTATTGTTTTAGTGATCGGTTATAATTATTAACAAATGTAGTATAATAATTAGTAATGCAACAATGATGCAATAATAAACCTGTAAATATTCTGTCAAAAGAAAAATTTAAAAATTCATTACATTAAATTTCCCACTTATTACATTTTGTGTTTTTATTCTTGTTAAGGTGAATAAAACTGTGTAACTTGTTGATATGTAACGTGTTGTTGGTTGTGTTGAGTTGAGTGTAAAGTAATGTTATTACTTTTTATAAAGGTGTGAGTTTAAACATATAACATTTGTTAATTATAGGAGAAGGTAATATGGAAAGTCTAAAATTTGAAATAAGTAAAGTCAATGTTCATCAATTGAACCACGTCAAAGATGCATTAAATGAAATAGCAAATATTAAAGACTGGGAAATAGCTCCTTATATTAATGGATATATATTATCTGTATCGGGAATTAATATTCCTTGCTATTCAATCCTTCAATCTATTGTCGCATTAGGGATTAATGCCGAACAATTGTACGAGGAATAATGTATCTAATTACAGTTAGAAAAAAGGTTATTTTTATTAGGAAAATAACCTTTTTTATTAATCAATCATCGTTACCTTTTATTGATTTAATCTATTTCGAAGGATACTTCGAATAGTAATGACTCTTGCTTTAATACTGTCTTCATCAATTGAGAGGTAAGAAGCGATTTCATAATATTTAAAGCCTTCTACATACATACTAATAATAATATAATCTTCTTCAGAAAGTAGTTCTACGGACTGTAGAATATCTCTGTAATTAAGTTGAGTTGCTGTAGAGCTTTTTGGATTATAATTAATAGGATTAGCACTTAATTCTCTGATAGCTATGTCAGACAAAGGTTTTCTTTTTAATTTTCTGCTGTAAATATTCTTCAAGAGAATATAAAGCCAAGATACTATTTTAGGATTCCCTAAAAACTTATCTAAAGACCCTACAATTCGACTTCGGAATACCTGAAATAATTCATCTCTTTCAAAAGTGTTTTCAGAAAATTTATTTGCTAATTTTCCCAAAATAATTGAATGTTCTCTGATTTTTACAATTTTAAGGATTTCCATAGCAGTAGAGTTATAATTAATATACAATCATAACGTGTTGTTTGTTATAATGTTATATTAAAATTAGCACCTAACGAAAACAGTATTTTATGTATCACTGTATCTAAATAATATTATGTCTTTAAAAAGGAGTAACTCTAATCTTACTATTAAACAATTCAATTAGAAAAAACTAATTAAGGCATGAAATTGTTCTAATGAAAAAAGATGTCGAACCTTGATACCTATAATAAAAAGAGAGATTTTAATAAAACTTCAGAACCTAAAGCTGAGTTAAAAAATAAGGTTAATCAACCCTCTAAACTTAAATTTGTTGTTCAAAGGCATAATGCGAGTCGACTGCATTATGATTGTCGTCTTGAAATTGATGGTGCTTTAAAAAGTTGGGCGGTTCCGAAGGGCCCCTCTTTGAATCCGAAAGATAAAAGGTTAGCCGTACAGGTTGAGGATCATCCCTTGAGTTATGCTTCTTTCGAGGGTACTATTCCCAAAGGAAACTATGGAGCAGGTACTGTGGTCATCTTTGATGAAGGTTATTATACTTTTTTGGAATGTAAGAATGAAATGGAGTTTCTAGATCAATGGGAAAAGGGATCCATTAAATTTAAATTAGAGGGTAAAACGCTAAAAGGTGACTTTGCATTGGTGAGGATGAAAGCTGATGATCCTAAAAACTGGCTTTTAATAAAACATAAGGATGAATTTTCTGTGAGCAACTCCTATAATGCGGAAGATTTCGTTCGCTCCGAAGAGACAGCTCCTATTCCCATGTTTGCAAAACTTAGTAATAATATTCCAGACGATTCAGATTGGATTTATGAAAAGAAATTTGATGGTTTTCGAGCAATTGCAGTTGTAAATGACGAGAACTCAAAGTTGTTATCCAGAAATAGTAAATCATTAGCAGAAAAATTTCCTTCTTTATTGAATGATTTGAAGACCATTAAACATCATGTAATACTGGATGGGGAAATTGTAATTGAAGATAAAAAAGGAATATCCCAATTTCAGTTATTGCAAAAAGGAGAACCTATTTCAAAGAATTTTCAACTCACTTATTATGTCTTCGATATTTTAAACCTTGATAAAGATGATACTAAGAATCTACCATTGGTCGAGAGGAAAGAGTTATTGAAGTTATTATTAAATAAGTACAAGCTTAAACAGGTTATCTACGTTGAGAATTTAGGGCAAGATCAAAAAAGCGTTTTGGAATATGCAGAACAAAATAAATGGGAGGGAATAATTGCCAAGTTAAAAGATAGTCATTATCAGGAAGGAAAACGAAATGGTAATTGGCTTAAAATAAAATTAAAAAACACACAGGAAGCCATTATTTGTGGATATACAAGTCCTGCTGGAAGTCGTTCTTTTTTCGGCGCCCTAGTTTTAGGTGCTATGAGAGATAGAAAGTTAATTTATATAGGAAATTGTGGGACTGGTTTTAATGATGCTACATTAAAAATGTTGTTTGATAAGATGCATAAGTTAAAACGGAAAAAGAAGGTTTTTGATTCCAAAGATAAAGTAGCCAAAGAATCCGAAGTGACATGGATAACTCCCAAACTAATTTGCGATGTACATTATAGCGAATGGACAAATGATGAACATTTGAGACATCCTGTATTTAAAGGTCTGCGAACTGATAAGATTATAGACGATGTGAAAATTGAAATGCCTGAGGCAGAGATTATGGAAAAAGAGAGAAAAATAAAGGTGGGTAAGAAAGAAGTTAATTTGACTAATCTAAATAAAATATATTGGCCTAAGGAAAAGATAACTAAAGGTGATATGCTTTATTATTACGAAGAAGTTGCTGATTATATTTTGCCTTATTTAAAAGATAAACCTATTTCAATGCATAGATTCCCAAATGGAATTGAAGCAGAAAGTTTTTTTCAAAAAGACGTTGACCCAGAAAAAATTCCTGATTGGTTACAAACAAGTGAAGTTTACTCAAAAAGCACAGACAAAACTATCGATTACCTGCTGTGTAATGACCTTCCATCTTTGCTTTATATAGCAAATTTAGGATCTATAGAAATCAATTCTTGGTTATCTACATATAAGAAACCAGATAAACCAGAGTTTGCAGTCTTAGATTTGGATCCTAATGGTGCGAGATGGGAAGATCTTATTGATGTTGCTCTCACTGCAAAAGAGATTTTAGATAAAGCAAAAGTTCCTTGCTTTGTAAAAACTTCAGGGTCAACAGGATTACATATTTTAATTAATGTGGCTGCGAAATATGATTATGAAATAGTAAGAGATTTTATTCAGTTCATTGGAGAATTAATTAATCAAAATCATCCTGAGACCACAAGTTTAATAAGAGATCCAAAAAAGAGGAAAGGATTGATTTATCTTGATTACTTACAAAATAAGCAAGGCCAAACGATAGCATCTGCATATAGTGTCAGACCTAAATCAATGGCTACTGTTAGCACACCTTTAGACTGGCAAGAGGTTAACTACTCTTTGAAAATGACTGATTTTACGATTTATAATACCCTGGAGCGAATTTCTAAAATAGAAGATCCATGGAAAGATATCTGGAAAAGTAAAATAGATATAAAAGCTGCTTTAGCAAATTTTTAAGCTAAACTTGCCTTTAATTTTTCTAATAGATCTGATGCTTTGGTGTTCTCCACATTAATCTTTCTGATAGTCGCTCTTTTTCCTTTACTTTTTTGTTTGATAATTTTTAACAGCTCGTTGCTATATTCATTTTTATAAGCGGATATATCAAATTCTTTACTGTTAAGTTTTATGAGCTTCATAGCCATATCCATTTCCTCTTTTTTAATACGAGTTGGGGCGGCTGTACTTATTTCTTCAAGGCCTCTAATTTCTTCCTCAAATCTTAACTTGTTCAAAACCAAAATATCTTTGTAAGGTTTAATGATTGCCAGGTTTTCAACATTTCTCATAACAAAAGTTCCTAATCCGGCCATCTTGCTTTTCTCTAAAGCTTTTAATAATAATTGATATGCTTTTTCACCGGATTTCTGAGGTTCTAGATAATAGGGAGTGTCATAATAAATACTATCTATTTCTGCTAGCTTAACGAATGATTGTAGATTTATCATCTTATTTTTTTCAGGAAGAGCTTCTTCGAAATCAGCATCTTCCAAAACAATATACTTGTCTTTAAGGAGATAGCCTTTTACAATATTATCCCAACTCACTTCCTTACCTGACTTTTCATTAACCCTTTTATATTTAATATTTGCGTGATCTTTTCGATCCAACATATCTAAATCAAGACTGCTAGTTTGTGTTGCTGAATAAATTTTTATCGGAATATTAACTAGTCCAAATCCTATGGCACCCGTCCAAATTGCTCTCATAATAATCTTTTTCACTAATAACAACTAAACCACCAGAAGGTTCAAATCCATAGATTATAAATAAAAGAATATTAATTAAATTGTAATTCTACCTCCGGTTGCGGGTATAGTAGCACCCGATATATAAGAAGCTGCTGCTGAAGCTAAGAAAACATATATTGGTGCTATTTCTGCTGGTTGCCCCGGTCGTCCAATAGGCGTATTATCTCCAAATTTTTCGTGATCTGGCATTGTACTCGGTATTAGAGGGGTCCAAACTGGCCCCGGGGCCACCGCATTGACCCTTATTCCAGTGCCATCCTCTAGGAATTTTTGGGCTAAGTTAGAAGTGAAGTTTTGAATAGCTGCTTTACTAGCAGCATAGGGTAATAAGGTTGGGTTGGGATCATAGGCATTTACCGAAGTCGTATTTATAATACTCCCGCCTTTTGGAATATGCTTATAAGCATACTTAGTCAAATAAAACATTGCACTAAGATTTACTTCAAATGTTTTATTCCACTCTTCTGCGGTGATGTCATCTAAATCTTTGTAAGACATCTGATAAGCTGCATTATTGACAAGGATATCTATTTTTCCAAAATGACTAATAGTTTCTTCTATTATTTTCCTACAAGTTAGTTCTTGTCTGATATCTCCCTTAAATAATAGAGCTTGAGTACCAGCTTTTTTTACCCAATTGACAGTATCATTTGCGTCTTCATCTTCAACATCATCCTTATATGATATTACAATATCTGCACCTTCTCGAGCCATAGCTATTGCGATTGCCTTTCCAATTCCGGAATCAGCACCTGTTATAATTGCTACTTTTCCCTTTAGGATATTATTGCCAATATAGGTGTCTTCACCATGATCAGGAAGAGGATCCATTTTTTTAGTTTCACCGGGAGGAGATTGAGGTTGTTTTTTAAAAGGTGGCTTTGGGTATA
>JBEBRZ010000120.1:0-9205 GCA_040394615.1 Sphingobacterium mizutaii | reverse complement strand
AGCACCACAAGCGGACTGCAATCCAAGAAGTGGAACTCTTTCCGGAATTTGTTGAAGGTGAGCAGGAAAAATTGATGGGACATATCCAACAGACACTCGTTTTTGTGGTCCCCAAATTTACAATACCTAAAGGAAAACACCTTTCTGTCGAGCTCATGGAAGCCTCGGGCGGAAGAAATATTGAGCTTAATGTGAAGAGCAGGCACATCCTTAAAGCTATGCCTGTTCCATTGTTTTACTAAAAATTATACATCATGAACATACAAAATTATGAATATCTTCGCGACCAACTATTTTTCACCGGTTTTGGAAACCATTTAGAAGAGGCACTCAAATCAAAGATAGCCAAAGGAAAACAAGAATTCCAACTGCAGTTCAAGACACAATTCGATGCAGATCCGATCAAGGCTGAACTCCATTTCTCTAAGAGTAAACAGACCGATATGTATTTTTTCAATTCCTATCGGTTGGAGCTCCCACAAAAGGTAGATCGACAAGCTTCTGCAAGAAAATTTTACGTGAATGGGAAAGATCGATTCACACTAAAGGAAGCCTACAACCTGCTCAATGGGAGATCCGTTCACAAGCAGGTTTCTAATAATCAGGGAGAGCCCTATCGTGCATGGTTTCAGTTGGATTTTAAAACCCTAGATATGCATGGGAATCAAAAAATGCTGCAATACCATGAAAACTATGGATATGACCTAGAAAAACAACTACAGCGCTTTCCCATTGTAGAACTTCAGGATCCGGAGAGCAAGAAGAATCTTTTGGATTCTTTGGGAAGAGGAAACCGTCAATTAGTCACCTTTGAGCTCTCTGCAGGAAAAGAGCGATTGTATTTAGAAGCTTTACCACGCTTCAAAGCTGTATGCATCTACAACGAACAGGGTATCAGGCAGGAATTCATTGATGACCGACAACAACAACACAAACCCAATGCGAGACTTCAGGAACAACAACGACAGACTCAAGTAAAAAAACAAGGATTAATAAGTGGGGGCTCTTCACGATTATGAAGCCGGAAGTTTTTTATGCTCTCGCAAGTATCCTGCCACGTTTTTTTGTGGGGATGGACCGCGATCCCAGGATGTCCCGCTCCCATGTGGCGCTGTATTTCTCTTTGATCAGGCAATGGGCCAATAGTGGATTCCAGGGAACAGTTCAGTTGTATGCCAAGCAAGGTGCTAAGGAGGCTAAAATGTCCATTTCTACCTACTATAACTGCCTTCGTGATCTACATGATTTTGGATATGTTTATTACATTCCCTCTTTTAAGAACAATGAGGCCAGCACAATCTATTTGGCTATATATAAAAGATATAGTTCTGAGCAAGAAAAAAAATGGCTGGAAATGTAATGTTCTATTGATAGTAATATTATTAAAAATGAAAATTGTTGTCGTCAATTAGCTAGATTTGTTTATAATTGCTCTGTATCCTTAAAATTACACAACTTTTCATTCATGGGAGGAGAAAATCCTGTGTAAAGGAACCCTGAAAACATATGGCTTTCAGGGTTTTTTTATTTGTAATTGATCTTTCAAAAAGGCTAGATGATCAGTTCATAAACTGTACTTTCCCATTTTGTGGGAGGAATACTTTACACTCGTTTAACATCAAAGCTTTCCCACCAATTTTTTAAAGCTCATCCCACGGATGGTATGAGCTTTAAAAAATTCTTGCTTACGGTCATGTTTATTTTGAGTCCGGAATAGTAAGCTCCACATATACAGGATAGTGATCGGATATGTAATGTGAAAGTTCATCTTTTACGACTTCACTTTTGGTTACGTATTTAGCTGCGATTGGGTTGCACCATAAAAAATCTATTCGCTTTGGAATACCTGTGTTGGATGCCTTTATTTTTCCATTGCCGTCTTTAAAAGTTGGTAAACTGCTGGTGAATTCCTTATGCATTAAGTAATAAGAATCCTTAAATCCGGCTTGTTCCAATCTCGCTAATACGGAATAATCAATCTGACCATTGTTTAAATTACGGATATGGGCGTGTTGCTCTTCTGATTTTTTCATGGAAGCAAGAACTTCTTCACCATATTGCGCTTGATCGGCACCTGAGAGTGAGTTGAAATCTCCCATAATAAGAATAGGTTCATCTTGTGGTAATTCTTTTACTTGGGCCAGAATGTTATCTACCTCTTCCAGGCGTTTTGCATAGCTGAAAGGAGAAAAGTGTATTACAAAAATATGGATTCCCTTTACCTTGGCATATATGTAGGCATGCCACATATTCTCAGTTACTTTTTTGAAGTTGGTCAAAGGAGTTTTTGATGATAGGGAAACAGGAAACCCGTCCTCCTTAGACTGCAGCGCGTATGGATGATTGTAGGTCCTTGCTAGCCCTTCCAGTGTTTTTTGGGTCCAACCATTCATCTCTTGGGTCGCCACAATGTCAGGGTCCAAACTATTTACGAATTGCTTGTAGTTCTCGGTATTTGCTGAGTCTTTTAATCCATATAATACATTATAAGAAAGGATTTTTATCTTTTGTTGGGCAAAGCTGCTATTGCTCAGCATAAGCAAGATCCCCGTGATATAAATTAAGTTTCTTTTCATGTTGAATAAATTAAGATCCGGTTTCAGCCCAACCGGGATTTTGTTTTAGGTTCGTGTTTAACTGTAATTCCTGCGTTGGAATCGGGTAAAGGTAATCTTTACTTTCATCCCATTTTTTTATGATGTCCGGTAGATTTATGATTCTTCCGCTAGTTCCATTTTCAAGAACCAGTTCACCTAATTTCTGATACTGAACACCAGGTTTACGGGTAGGAACTGTACCCTCGTAAATGACTAAATCGACTTTACCGTCCTGATCAAGATCGTATTCTCCAGCTCCCGGGAAGAACATCCCATAGAAAGGCTTAGCTAATCTTGCACCTTCTTTCCATCGTAATAGATCGCGATAGCGATGCCCTTCTTTAACCAATTCAATGCGGCGCTCCCTCCGGATTTCCAGGATAACACCCGTATTTCCTGTTGTATTCACATTTGGATACTCAGATTTCAGGTAGGGATCCGGATCGCTGTTAGCATTTGACAGATTCATATGAGGCATATCTATTCTTTCTCGTAATAAATTGATGCTCTTATCTAAATCTCCTTGTGTCAATGTACCGAGCTCTGCTTTTGCCTCAGCAAAATTCAACAGAGTTTCTGCGTACCGGAAGATAGGCATATCGTTTGTTGATTGACCCGCATCGAAACTCGGGGCAAGAACGTATTTACTGAACTGATATCCGGTAACCGAGGTCGCAAAATCAGGGACGGTTGTCTCGTTTACACCAATCCGTTTATAGCCTGGAGTCCGAATTGTTTGTGACAAGCGGGGATCTCTGTTCTGAGTTTCCTCAAAGAACTGCATCGTTTGATAATTCGGACGATCGGTAAATCGTGAGCCATCTTTCATCAAATAGCTGTTAACCAGAGATTTTTGCATCCCTGGTCTTCCATAAGATGCTGACAAAATGTAAAAGTTTGCAGAGTGTACATAAGGTACTGAAGCGTCATATTGTCGCGCAAGAATTATTTCTGAAGTGATTGCATCCTCAGCAATAAATAGTTCATGATAGGCCGAATTGGGATCACTTTTGTAAATCGTATAGGTTCCTGAGTTTATCAGTTCTTCGGAAGCCTGAGCGGCTTCTTGTAAAATTGATTCCCAATCTCCTAAGCCATGGTACTTTCTAAAAGTTCCTTCATAAAGACACATTCTTGACTTGAAAGCCAGGGCAGTCCATTTAGTGATACGTTGTCCATTTTTCTCAGGGGATGCATTCTCAATCGCAAAGTCGATATCCTCAAGCATTTTTTCGAAAACAAGTTTTCTTGAATCACGGGCTTTTGTTAATCCTTCATCGTCGATCTCCAAAACAGAGTCATACCAGGGCACATCACCAAATCTGACAATTTTATCAAAGTAAAAATAGGACCGGAAGAAGCGCGCTACCCCATCATATTGTAGGCGGGCTGCTTCATCGGCACATTTGTGGGAATTCTCTAAATAGAAGTTGATTTGCCTTAGCTCAGCCCATGACCAACCTCCACCACTTGAAGGCGTCTCCCTTGTTCCTCGGATCTCATTGGCGAGTGTGCTTCTGGCTTCGTCGTCCGCTTGGTTGGGCGTGTTGTAGTGGATGGCCAATGCATCTGGTAATTCGGTATAGAATGCATTGGTGTAGTTTTCCAGTTCAGCAGCCGTTAAAAAATAGTTTTCAGGGGCTAATTCAGAAAGGGGATATCTTTCCAGATAATCATCGTTACACGCTGAAAACGTCAATGCTAATAAGCTAAATGTTAATATTGTATACTTTTTCATGATTATTTCCGTCCTTTAAAATGAAATTTGAGCACCAAATGAAATTACTTTACCTACAGGATAGCTTCTACCTGTATTATCAGTCATCACCATTTCCGGATCGATATAATCCGTTTCTAATTTGGTCCAGGTATGCAAGTTCTCACCACTCATAAATAGCCTCAGCTTATTGATTTTTACGCGTTCAAGCCACGAAATTGGCAATGAATAACCAATTGTGAGGTTCCTCAATTTTAGGTAGGCAATATCTTGCATGTACATATCATTTGCTACCGAGAGTTCCGAGTTTTGGGCGGTATATCCACGTAAGAAAGGGAAGTAAGAATTCGGGTTTTCCGGGGACCAGATCTTATCTGGGAAATCACTCGGAATAAAGGAATCATATGGGCGAGCATACACCGACCAGAATCCCTGTGCCTCTAAGTTAGGATACCAGTTCTGCTTACCAATTCCCTGTAAGAAGATGGAAGCGTCGATACCATTCCAATTGGCACTCAAAGTTAAACCATACGAATAGCGAGGTTGACTGTTGCCGATAATGCGGCGATCTCCTGGGTCAGCAAGTGTATTTAAACCGGTATTGATAATTCCATCCTTATTTAAATCTTTTATCTTAATATCACCCGCTTGGAGCATCCGTAGTTCTGCAGTTGGAGCCTGAACCCGTCGGTTATTTATTTGATCTTGGTTTACGATTTTTGCATATTCTTGGGCTTCTTCGGTCGTTTTGAAGAATCCATCATATTGGTATCCCCATATTTCCCCTAATTGTTGACCCTCATAGTAGGTGTTTATTAGACCTGCTGGATTACTGAATTTGGTTATTTTTGAGGTATAATCCGATAGGATACCTCGTATGTTAAAATTAAATGGTTTGCCGGCAAGGTCAAAGTTGTCCCTCCATGAAATCGAGAGATCGAAACCTTTGGTTTTTAAATCTGCTGCATTTTCTTTAGGTTCAGTTGCTCCAAATACCTCAGGAAGAGTTTGAGCAATGCTAAGCATTCCTATCGTATTGCGGGTATAGTAATCAGCCTCAACACTTAATCGGTTGTTTAACATGCTGAAATCCAGCCCGAAATTGCTTGTGGTAATCTTTTCCCATGTCAAGGTATTGGCTACCGGTGCAGGGTCATATGTTGCATTTAATTTTTGACCATCAACAAGGTAGTTAATCTGCCCGGTACCCATAGAGGATATGTAGGCATAGGTAGAAACTTCCTGGTTTCCTAATGATCCATAAGAGTATCTAAACTTTAAGTTGTTAAGGATAGGTTTTATGGGTTCAAAAAAACTCTCCTCACTTATTCTCCATCCGGCAGAGAAAGAAGGGAAGAAACCAAATCTGCTTGATTTAGGAAACCGCGAGGTACCATCATACCGGCCACTTGTCTCAAACAGATATTTGCCGTCATAGTCATAATTTAAGCGGTAGAAACCACCCCGGACGGCCCATTCATCAGCTCCTCCAAGGAATTGCTTTTCGCCAATTACCAGATTTAAGTCATTCAGTGTTTCCGAGAGTAATTCCTGACCAATACCACCCACCCGTTTGTAAATACGGTTTTCCTGATTGAAACCAGCCATAGCTGTCAGGTTATGTTTATCAAAGCTTTTTTGATAGTTTGCAAAAACATTGATGAAATGCCATTGGTACTTACTCATGGATTCATTGAGCTTGTCCTGGTTAAGAGCTCCCAAGGAGGAAAGTTCCATCGTCCCGGGGAATTTAGAATAATATTGTTTGGTTTGTCGATAGGAATAATCTGAACGATATTCCCTGTATGAATAGTTACTTGTTAGCGTTAACCCTTTACCGAAGTTGATAACCGCCTCTGTTTTATTGGTAAATTCAGTTCCTCTTGAATATCCTCTCATCGTCCCGCTTTCCAATGCGTTATGAAGACCATATCCAATTGGATAGCTATTAATACCTGAATAACCTGTTAGCGTACCGTCTGGATTACGAGGTACATACATTGCGTGATAATGATAAGTTGGACTGTTGCTTACATTATTAGAGACTGTACTGAAATTATTTTCTAAGCCTGACCAATCGTAAGATGACTTAAAGAAATGCGTACTGTTACTTATATTTAACCAAGGCCGAATTTCCGAGGCCAAGTTAGCTCTTAGGTTATATCGTTCAAACTCGTCTGGATTGATGTTAAAAATACCTTGTTCCCTGGATGTGGCTCCAGATAAAGCATAAGTGGTATTTCCTGATTTCCCTGTGATGGATAAATTGTGGTCACTTTTTGGCCGGACATCATCGTATAAATAATTAAACCAGTCAAAATTAGCGTAGTAGCGGTACATATCTCTGCCACTGTCATCTTGTTTTACAACCACCCATGGACGTGAAGGATCCTCCGTTTTATCATCAACACGGGCCCACAATTCCTCATAATCCTCATCTGTATAGCGCGTGGTGCGATAGCCTAATGCATTATACATCGCATCATCATTGATCTTTGCATTCCAATATCCTGAGGTGATATAATCGGTATTGGTAGAATGCGAAGTGAAACCAAGATTGGTTGAAAAGTCAATGGAACTATGTCCATCTTTCGATCCTTTTTTAGTAGTAACCAAGATGACCCCGAAAGCTCCTCTGGCACCATATACTGCCGCAGCGGATGCGTCTTTAAGGACGGTGACAGATTCAACATCATTCACGTTTACCCGGTCAAGTGTCCCTAAAATTCCATCAATCAGAATTAAGGGGCCCCCTCCGTTAATAGAAGTATTACCGCGCACATTCACTGAACCACTAGTTCCAGGCTGACCGGATCCGAATACGACGTTGAGGTTGGGGACTGTTCCCTGTAATGCTTGGGTAAGCTGTGTGATAGGGCGGTCTTCAAATTCCTCTCCTGAAATTTGGCTTACGGCTCCCGTCAGGTTTACTTTTTTCTGTTCACCATATCCAACCACAACAACCTCATCTAAATCATTTAGTGCGGGTAATAAGGTCACCTCCAAAGCAGATTGAGTAGAAACTAATATCTCTTGAGGCTGATAGCCCATAATAGAAAAACCTAAAACAGGATTTGGGCTGGTTACCGTTATAGAGAAATTTCCAAAATCATCCGTCATTGTGGTGTTTTGAGTTCCTTTTTCTTTAACAGTCACACTACCAAGAATCTCAGATTTTTCATTAACAACCTTTCCTGTAATCGTACGTTGTTGTACCTCAACTGTCAGGGAAGTAGGTGCAGTAGGAATAATTCTTTTACGATTTAGGATAATGTTTTTATCCATGATCTTATACCCTAGGTTGTGTTTATCTAAAAGGTCATCAAGGGTACTGTTTAAATTTTGATTATTTACATTTATATCTACAACAAGGGTTGATGGGAACAGAGAGCTGTCATACAGGATGTTGTAACCACTTTGTCTTTGGATCTCTTGCAGGACATTACCTAGTTTTTCATTTTTTTTCTGTAAGGTAATTTTTTGTCCAAAGGTAAAAGCGCTAATGTGAAAAATCCCGGTAAACATTAGAATTAGCGATAATTTCATCGATAATAGTTTAGGTCTGGAATACAGGGTATCCTTAAATACCCATATTTGATATTTTTTATACATTTGTTTATTCGGTTGGTTTTCCTAATAATTTATTTATCAATCGATAGTCTTTGAGACGATTATTGTCAGGGGCGGTCGTAACGCTCCTGATTTTATGCTCAATTCAAATAACTTTATTTCATAACAATTATCCTCCTTCCCTGCGTTTTGAATTTTGTTGAGCCTGTCATTTCTATTGCTTGTAATACCTTATCAATTTGCTCGTATTTAGATACTGTTCCTGTGAAATAGGTATCTTTCACATTATATCGATACTCGACCTCAATATCATACCAATCAGAAAGAATTGTCATGACTTCATAAATGGAGATGTTGTTAAAATTAAAAGTCCCATTCTTCCATGAGGTGATATAAAACGGATCTACTTTTATAATACTGACTTTGCTTTTTTGTTCGTGATAAATAGCTTGCTGATTTGGTTTGAGTAGGTATTTTTGACCATCCAGATAACTTAACTGAACAGATCCTTCCACTAACGTGGTTTTAATGTCTCCAACTTTGTTATTAATGTTGAAAGTTGTGCCCAATACTTCTAATTTCTGATTTCCGGTATTTACAATAAACGGTATGTTCTTATTGTCTGATTTTACTTTATTTACCTCGAAATATGCTTCTCCGGTAAGATCAACCTTTCTGCTGTCATTCGCAAAGGATAAGGGGTATCGAAGTTCTGAAGAAGAGTTTATCCATATTTTTGTTCCATCGGGAAGCACTAGGTGGTATTCACCGTTTTTTGGTGTTACAATGGTATTGTAGACCACTTTATTTTTTTTCAGGTTGTTATCTAATACATAGGATAAGACTCCTTTTGAGCTTTTGTGGATGCTATAACCGTCAAGTTTAATGGTCGTATCACTATTTAGTGACTCTAAGTCTATAATATTCCCATCCTCCAGCACCACTTTTGCTTTACTACCCCCTGGAAGGATTTGTTCTACGATGGATTGTGACTGATGGTTTTCCAAGGGTGCTTTGTCTGCGCGAAAATAATATCCAACAACAGCAAAGATTAATAAACAAGCAGCGGCCATTGATGACCATTTCCAGTATTTTGAATATAATTTTTTAGGTTCAGGTTGAATTTGAGTTTGTACTTTGGGATTTGAAATAATATTCTGGAATAAAAAGTCTGATTGGATAAGGTCTTGATTAAGTAAAGGGTAAACACTCTCTAGCTCATCTAGAATCTCCAATAATAGCAGGTCAGATCCTTGGCTATTTATTAATTTCTTAAGAGTATCCAGATCTTTATCTGAAATTGTTTTGTTTTGATAGCTAT
>JBEBRZ010000119.1:0-9241 GCA_040394615.1 Sphingobacterium mizutaii | reverse complement strand
CCTAACAGGGCAGCTTTCTATGAGTTCCAATAATTTTAAGCTTCTCCTTTTGGTCCGCCAAAGTTCAAAGGGTAAGGAATATCTTTCGGATTAATCGTTCCGTTTTGACCTTCAAATCGACTAATATTTTCCTGTAATGCTTTCATTAACTGCTTTGCATGTTCAGGTGTTAAAATCACTCTTGATTTTACTTTTGCTTTAGGAACTCCCGGCATTATACGAACAAAATCAATTACGAATTCCGTATTTGAATGAGTAATAATTGCCAGGTTTGAATACACACCCTCTGCTGTTTCTTCAGTTAATTCGATACTTATCTCTTGTCCTTCCGGATTATTCAAATTATCATTTGCCATTTTGATATTGTAGATTATTTATTATTATTTACTAAATGTTCTAAAATCCTGATCCTTTTTAATAGAAAGAATCATTTCATAGATTAATCGGATTACATTATCGACGTCATCCCTATGCACCATTTCAACAGTCGTATGCATATAACGTAAAGGTAAGGAAATCAATGCAGAAGGTACTCCTCCATTAGAATAAGCAAATGCATCCGTATCTGTCCCTGTGAATCGAGAAGACGCTTGCCTTTGTATAGGAATGTTATTCTTCTGTGCAATTTCGATCAACTGTCTGTTAAGATTAATTTGCACCGCAGGTGCATAAGATACCACCGGACCTTTTCCACATGCTAAATCACCCTGGGTGACTTTATTAATCATTGGAGTACTGGTATCATGAGTTACATCCGTAACAATTGCGACATTCGGTTTAATATAATCCGCAATCATCTCAGCGCCACGAAGCCCGATTTCTTCCTGAACAGAATTGACAATGTATAAACCGAATGGCAGTTTTTTCTTATTTTCTTTCAACAGTCTTGCTACTTCGGCAATCATAAATCCGCCGGCACGATTATCCAATGCTCTACCTACATAATAGCGATTGTTTAAAATCATAAACTCATCTTCATAGGTAATCACACAGCCCACATGAATCCCAAGTTGTTCTACCTCTTCCTTTGATGTACAGCCACAATCTAAAAAAATATTTTTAAGATTTGGAGACTCCTCTTTTTCGCCCGATCTCGTATGGATTGCAGGCCAGCCAAAAACAGCTTTAACAATTCCTTTATCAGTATGAATATTTACCCGTTTGGAAGGAGCAATCTGATGATCCGAACCGCCGTTACGAATTACATAAATCAATCCATCATTCGAAATATAATTTACAAACCACGAAATCTCATCCGCATGTGCCTCAATTACTACTTTATACTCCGCTTTCGGATTGATAATGCCTACTGCTGTTCCGTAATTATCGATATAAGTCTCATCAACATAAGGCTTGACATAATCTAACCATAATCTTTGACCACTCCATTCAAATCCGGTGGGGGAAGGATTGTTGATATATTTTTCAAAAAATGCTAATGAAGTATCCGTTACTACAGAAGGTCTTTCTTCTGCCTTAGGTGATTTTTTTGCCATAGTTTGATATTAATTCCCACAAAATAAGTATTTCCGCAATTTTCGCAAAAATAAAAACCGAAACATTATCTTTACAGGACATTTGTTTATTCTATGCACGATATATTAACTTTTATAACATGGGGACCAGAGCCTGAAATTTTTAAAATAGGGTCTTTTGGTATACGATATTATTCACTTTGTTGGTTATTAGCTTTTGTGGCTTCCTATTTCTTAATGCTAAAGGTCTTTAAGAGAGAAGGTAAATCCCAGGAACTTCTTGACAAGTTAACCATTTATATCTTCATCGGTACATTAGCAGGTGCTCGATTAGGACATTGTTTTTTTTATGACTGGGCTTATTATCGTGAGCATTTCATCGAAATTTTTATTCCCTTTCAAAAAATTAACAACGAATGGCAAATGACCGGATTTACCGGATTAGCCAGTCATGGTGGAGCTATCGGTATTATCGTAGCTTTATGGCTATTTTCACGAAATACCAAAACTAATTTTATTTGGATTGCAGATCGTTTGATGTTAGTAGTTCCTGTTGCTTGTGCCTTTATCAGGTTAGGAAACTTTTTCAACTCCGAAATGATCGGAAATCCTACAGACCTACCATGGGCAGTAGTTTTTACTCATATTGATAATATACCACGCCACCCGGGGCAAATGTACGAAGCGATAGCCTATGTTATCATCTTCATTATTCTATGGTCCTTGTATCAAAAAAACATGAATCCTAAACCGGGTAAACTTTTTGGTATTGCCTTAATTTTATTATTCGGCTTACGTTTTCTCATTGAATATGTCAAGATAGATCAGGTTGATTTTGAATCAGGCATGCTATTGAATATGGGACAGATTTTAAGTATCCCTTTCATACTCATAGGAATCTATCTCTTACTGAGAAAACCAAAAGAAACGAAGAAAGCTTAAAATACGCAGGCCCTCCCTCATGGTAGGGCTTTTTACATTATATATGACCATATCTTCTTTAAAGAACAACCGAAAGGTAACTCTACTTATTTTAGGACTATTATCTGCAATTGGTCCTTTTTCTATTGACCTTTATTTACCCGCATTCGATGTCATTGCAAAAGATTTCAACACTTCAGTAGACAAAGTACAACTCTCTCTAACCAGCTTTTTCGTCGGCATTGCGTTCGGACAAATAATTTACGGGCCATTGCTAGATAAATTTGGACGTAAAAAACCATTACTCATTGGTTTGGCTATCTATATTATCGCTTCTATTCTATGTATTTTCACTAGAGATATAAACCATTTAATTTTTCTGCGATTCTTACAAGCCTTAGGAAGTTGTGGAGGTATGGTTGGAGCCAGAGCAATGGTGGCTGATTATTATAGTAGTCGGGAGGCTGCAAAAGTCTTTAGTCTATTAATGTTGGTTATAGGAGTTTCACCGATTCTGGCACCTAGCATAGGAGCTTTTATGCTCGCCCACGTAGATTGGCATTTTATATTTTTATTTTTAACAGTACTGGCTACAATAATTCTGATTGCTACAAAATTCTTCTTACCGGAAAGCTATGCCGGAAACAAAGAGTTATCTCTTGCTCCCAAATCAATTGCTAATAATTTCTGGAAAGTACTGAGTAATAAAGTGTTTATTTCTTATTGTTTAATCGGATCCCTAGCTTCAGCCGGAACCTATGCATATTTAGCGGGCTCCTCATTTGTCATGCAACAATATTTTCATTTGTCTAAGCAAGAATATGGTCTTGCCTTTGCTTTTGTAGCATCTGCCATGGTTATTGCCACACAATTGAATCGATATTTCCTTAAAAAACATAGCAGCGAACGTATCAGTAGACTTGCCAATACATGGCAGGCTTTTATAGGTGTTTTAATGATAGCAGCCTTAGTAACTAATACCTTAACATTCCCAGTAGCCTTATTATTGATTTTCTTTTTCCTTTTTGGACATGGGTTTATTTTCCCCAATACTTCAGCAGTGGCTTTATCTCCTTTTAAAGGTTTGGCAGGCAGTGCTTCTGCCTTATTAGGCTGTATTCAAATGGCAATAGGTGCGTTTGCCTCGGCCGTCGTTAGTATCTTACATAATGAAACGCCTTGGCCAATGCTTGGGGTGATGTGTACTGGCGCTATATTATCCTTAATACTCCATTTGATTATTAAAAATAAAGCCATAACGGTGCAAAATTAAAAATCCGGGCAACTATATAAATAGATGCCCGGATTTTTATTAAGTATAATGATTAAAATTAATCAGTCAAATAACTTTCGATTGCTAATCGATAACCGTCTAAACCAAATCCCAAAATTACACCCTTGCAATTTTTAGATAGAAAAGAATGATGTCTGAATTCCTCTCGTTGATGTACATTAGAAATATGGACTTCCACTACAGGAGTATTTATTGCCGCAATAGCATCCGCTATCGCCACAGAGGTATGTGTATATGCTCCTGCATTTAGCACAATACCATCGAATGAAAATCCAATTTCATGTAGTTTATCTATAATGACACCTTCTGAGTTACTTTGAAAATAATGTAATTCCAGGTCAGGAAATTTAGAGGTCAATTGATCGAAATAATGCTCAAAAGACTGATCGCCATAAATTCCTTTCTCTCGTATACCAAGTAAATTCAGATTAGGACCGTTTAGGATTAATATCTTTTTCATTTTGTGTTTTATATGCTAAAGATAGTATAATCTTAAAAATCTCCATAGAAATTACGGAAACTTGATCGTAAGCCTACGTTTATCACGCCTGATTTCTGTGTTTTTGCATCCTCAATTTTATTGTAGCGTTGTGTATAGCCCACTTCTAATCTTAAATTATATTTAGGATTTAATACATATGCTGCTTTGAAATCAGCATAGAACAAATCATTTTGAACTCCTTGTCCAATTTTATTTCCATATTTATTAGGAGCAGTATTATACGATTGAAAAATATCTCCACCATAGTTGATTGGAACACCCAACTCGCCAATAGGATCGGTACCATAACGACTATAAACTCCCTGTAATGAAAAATCAAGGCGATTCCATGAATAGTTAGCAATACCAATCAATTCACGGAAATTAGCTCCTCTAGGATGTGCTAAAGGTTCGCCCCTATTACTGTAATTAGAGATTGATACAAAATGCTGATATGTATAAGGACGTACTAAATTATACTCCCCCAGGATATTTAAATTACGTACGCCGAAAATATTAAAAGCCTTTCCTCCAAGTTGAGCTCCCCACTTGTTATGCTGATAACCATTATTTGCAAAGAATTCCTTAGCCGTAAATTCTCCTAATAAAAATTGTCCATAAAAGGTAACATTATCCAATGCTTTATATTTTGCATTCAAACCTAAGAACATCTTATCAGGTGAGGAGATATTGTTATTCTCCACCGGTCGTAAGAATAAAACAGGATTTAAATAATTAAAATCAAATCCTCTATGACCCGCTTGATTTTTATTAGCCCAAATAACTGATTGGAAAAATCCGATAGATAATCTATTTGTCACATTATAATCCAAGTATTGAAAAGCTCCCCACTTGATACCATCACCAAAACGCCCTCCTGAATTTAAGGAGTCCATTCTCGGATTTCGCGGATCATTCATATAGGCCCAGATGGAGGTATATTGAACATTACCTATTTTACCAGTAAACTTTAAATGAGCATAATTCGACGAAAAATCTGACAATAGTACCGAACGGTATCCATCTCCAATAAAGTTTTTATCATAAGCTAATGTTGCGTGAAAATAATCACTGAACGCATAAGTAGCATTTGCAGTAGCATACATCCAGTCCTTCGTACGTTCAAATCTCTTTTTTGACATCGCTTGTCCCGGCACCACCATACTCTCTTGGATATATTCATCTAAGTAATTTGGGAAAACACCCTGATTTTCAAAGAAATTACCATAGAAAGTAAATTTATCTTTTATCGTTACCCCTGCTTGAATTCCCCGGGTATTTAACCAAGTGGTTCTCTTATCCGGATCAATTAACTCAGTTCCGATAACGAAATCAGGTAAAACGTCTAAATAAAAAGTATGATCTTCTTTCTCAACTTCAATTAAATGCTCATTAAAAATTTTACGCATAAACCAATTCTCAGAATCTGTTGGATTTAATGATTGAACAGAATCCAATTTCTCTAAAAGCCTTCCTGAAAATAAGGTAGGTTTCACAGCTGTATGATAACGAGTATAGGGTGAATACAACTCTTCATCAAACTTTTGTTGATGTTGATAAGAGTAAGGCTGGTATCTGACTTGAGCATGCAATTGAGTTAAGGTTCCAATACTTAGTAATCCGACAATTGCATATGCTAACGAATGTTTCATAAATAATTTCTCGTGCTGTTTGCGCTATAATAACAAATTTTATACCTAAATAATCCTTAAAGTTAATTTTAAAAATTGAGTATTGCTCAATTTTATGGATAATAACCGCTAAAACGTTTAGTCTATCTTGCTGTAAAATCCAATACAATTTGTATATTGCTGCTAGAATTAATTGTAAAACCATTGTATTGAACACATGAAGCGAAGAACTTTCATACAAAATTCTGCCCTATTTGGTGCAGGAATGCTGGCTAGCAAATTTACCTTTGCAGATCAAATTAACGACTTTCCAGTTGTAAGAACCCCCTTAGATAAACGTCATTTCACAAGTAATTTAGTGGAAGATATGATTAAAGAGTTTCAGAAAAATGTTGCTGATAAAGAACTAGGCTGGATGTTTAATAATTGTCTTCCAAATACCTTGGATACAACAGTTTATGATGAAACCAAAGGAAATCGCCAACTTACCTATGTAATAACAGGAGATATTGATGCCATGTGGCTTAGGGATAGTAGTGCGCAGGTATGGCCGTATATTCAGTTTGTTAATAAAGACAAAAAATTAAAAAATCTAATATTAGGATTGATTAATAAACAGTCAGAATGTATCAATATAGACCCTTACGCGAATGCCTTCTACAATGACCCGACGAAAAAAGGGGAATGGTTCACAGATCATACCGATATGAAACCGGGAATGCATGAAAGAAAATGGGAAATCGATTCTCTATGTTATCCTATCCGTTTAGCTTATCGCTATTGGAAAGAAACAAATGACAATACACCTTTTGATGATATCTGGGTAAAAGCACAGGAAAGCACATTAAAAACTTTCAAGGAGCAGCAGCGTAAAGATAGCTTAGGACCATATAAATTTGAGAGAACTACCTCAAGGGGATCTGACACCTTACAAGTAGACGGATATGGATACCCTGTTAAGCCGGTAGGATTAATTGTATCAAGTTTCCGTCCTTCGGATGACTGTAGCATCTTTGGCTTTTTAATCCCATCAAATTTATTTGCCATTGTAAGCCTGCGTCAATCTGCAGAAATCTTGCGCAAAGTTAAAAATAACACAACATTAGCAGCTGAGATGGAAGCCTTAGCAAATGAAGTTGAAGAAGCGGTAAACAAATATGGTATTATCGATCATCCTACTCATGGCCGGGTGTATGCATTTGAAGTTGATGGATTTGGAAGCCATTTAATGATGGATGATGCAAACGTGCCTAGCTTACTTGCTTTACCATATCTTGGAGCTATTGATGTAAATGATGAAGTTTATCAAAGAACCAGAAAGTTTATATTATCTGAACAAAATCCGTTCTTTTTTAAAGGAACCTATGCTGAAGGAATTGGAGGTCCACATATAGGTCGTGATATGATTTGGCCGATGTCCATTATCATGCGTGCCAACACCTCTAATGATGACGAAGAGATCAGGTTATGTGTACAAACTTTGAAAAAAACACATGGAGGCACCGGATTTATGCATGAATCATTTCATAAGGATGATCCGAAGAAATTTACACGCCATTGGTTTGCATGGACAAACACTTTATTCGGGGAATTAATGTGGAAATTATACAAGGAAAAACCTGAACTATTAAAAGCTTAGGTTCTGATAAAAAATAAAGGAAAAGGTTCTGTCAATAACGACAGAACCTTTTCCTTTTCTAATATTTTAATTTGCAATTGGTTGTAGAATGTCCAACCTTTGTAGACGTAATTTCGTGTAACATTAATTGTATGTCATCTCAAAACAACGCAGGCCCCATTGGTATTTTTGATTCCGGATACGGAGGACTAACCGTATTCAAAGAAATCTACAAATACCTTCCGCAATATGATTATATCTATCTAGGGGATAATGCACGGGTTCCTTACGGAACCAGATCTTTTGAAACAGTCTATGAATATACGAAAGAATGCGTCTTTAAATTATTTGAGCTAGGTTGCAACTTAGTGATATTAGCCTGTAATACCGCATCAGCAAAAGCCTTAAGAACAATCCAGCAAAACGATCTTCCGGAAGGAAAAAAAGTATTAGGTGTAATCCGCCCAACATCCGAAGTCATTAACCAATTTACAAAAACCAATAAAGTCGGTATCCTCGCTACCCAAGGAACGGTAAATTCAGAATCCTATGTTATTGAGATCAATAAATTTCATCCAGAAATTGAAGTCTTTCAACACGCATGCCCTTTTTGGGTACCCTTAGTAGAGAACAATGAATTGGATAGCGTAGGAGCTAATTTTTTTGTACAACAGGATATACAGCAATTACTTTCAGTATCGCCAGACATGGATACCATTCTTTTAGCATGCACTCATTATCCACTCCTCCTACCACTAATCAATAAATATGTTCCCCAGCATATCAAGATCATTTCTCAAGGTCAATTAGTAGCAGAAAGTCTAAATGACTATCTACATAGACATCCTGAAGTGGAAGTTAAATGTTCCAAAAATCAACACCTGCAATTTTATACGACAGATGACCCTTTGGACTTCGAACAGAAAGCAGAAATCTTCTTTGGCAAGAAGATATCCTCCAGCTTTATCAAGGTTTAAAATAACCGAACCTTCGTTAAAATAAGTTAATAATCTATAAAATAACAACTTAACATTTAAATTTAGGTAATAAATAACGCCTAAATGAAAATTTTAATCTCTATCATATTAATCTCCATTACTCATTTTGCCTATTCCCAAAACTTTAAAGGAAAAATCAGGGATAAACAATCCGGACGTATTTTAGTGGGTGTTAAAGTACAGAGCAGTCGGGATTCTACCCGTTCCAATATTCAAGGAGAATTCGAAATAAAGGTAAATGATATAGATAGCATATTCTTTATTCATAAAGAATATAGGAAACAGAAAGTCGAGATAAACGCCTCTACCGTTATTAGGTCAATTTTCGTTGAGCTGATTCCAAATTCCGTTCCTATAGAAGAAGTTGTGGTAAGTGCTAAAACCAAAACTAAAGATACTCTACAATTTAAAGAATCCTTGGGAATACCTAAAATGCCAAAGTATAGAGAAGTATTTCTTAATCGAGCTGATTTTTCTCCTAACTCAAGGGGCTTCTTAGCGAACGGAAGTACCGCTACCCTATTTACGGTCGATTTGCTGAGTATATCAAGGATGTTGTTTAAAAAGAAGAAAGAACCTATTTCTCAAGAGCAACTACTCGAAAATGAAGAATATAATATTCAATATATAGATGGTAAATTCAGCCTTGAACTTATTGAAGAACTAACCGGCTTGAAAGGAGATAAAGCCAAAGTCTTTCAGAATACTTATAGACCGACAATGCCTGAGTTCCTGAAAATGTCTGATTATGATATCCGGGCATATATTAATCAAAAATTTAAAGACACCATTTCTGAGCAAAATATCCAATAAAAAAAGCAGC
>JBEBRZ010000118.1:0-9327 GCA_040394615.1 Sphingobacterium mizutaii | reverse complement strand
ACAGGGATTCATTGCAGCTATTAGCATAAAACTTGCCGGGTAATCAACCGAAAATTTAGCTCTGGAAATATTAATATTTCTTGATTCTAAAGGTTGTCTCATAACTTCAAGTACGGATCTTTTAAATTCGGGTAGCTCATCCAGAAATAAAACGCCGTTATGTGCTAAGGAGATTTCGCCGGGTTGAGGATTAGTGCCGCCACCTACTAAAGCAATGTCGGATATTGTATGGTGTGGGGCTCGAAATGGTCTAATGGTTAATAAGGATGTAGAACATGGTAGTTGTCCGGATACAGAGTGTATTTTGGTGGTTTCTAGAGATTCATCAATTGTTAAAGGAGGTAGTATTGTTGGCAATCTTTTGGCAAGCATTGTTTTTCCTGATCCAGGAGGGCCTATAAGGATAACATTATGTCCTCCGGCGGCGGCAATTTCTAATGCTCTTTTGATGTTTTCTTGTCCTTTTACATCCGAAAAATCCAGATCATAATTACTTAATAATTGCTCAAATCTCTCTTCAATATTAATTGTGGTCGTTTCTATTTTCTTAATCTTTATTAAGAATTCTGCAGCCTCTTTTAAATCTTGCACCCCATATACATCAATCCCCGAAACAATAGCAGCCTCCTCCGCATTTTCTATTGGTAAGATCAAGTCTGAAAAGCCATCCAGCTTTGCTTGGATAGCTATTGGTAAGACGCCCTTTACAGGATGAACTTTTCCATCTAAAGATAACTCTCCTAATATAATGTACTTCTGTAATTCATCACTTGATAGCTGATTAGAGGCAGCTAATATTCCTAATGCGATAGCTAAATCGTAGGAGGAACCTTCTTTTCGGATATCAGCCGGAGCTAGGTTTACAACGATCTTTTGTCTTGGCATATAATATCCAATTGACAATATGGCGCTTTCAATCCGTTGAATGCTTTCTTTGACCGCATTATCAGGTAATCCAACAATGAAATATTTCAGTCCGGCTGTAACATTGACTTCTACCGTTATGCTTGTTGCATTAATTCCAAAAACAGCGCTGCAATATGTTTTTACTAACATTATGATGATATTTATTTTCTTTAAAAATAAATAAATTATTCAATAGTTGTGTTTTAAAAAAACTCTTTGTGTATATCTGAGGGGGAGTTTACTGATTTTCAAGAAATCTTTGGATCTTGCTAAGTAGTGGAGCCTGATTCTTTATAAAATACAATTGTTGTATCGACCAAATGGATTGTCCGAATTCTAAGCTACAGCATGATAGAGACACATTCTCTTATGTTTTTCCGGGTAATAATTTTGTTTAAAACAATAATGACTTGTAGTATGTGCTAATAAATGCTTAAATTTTACCGAAATACAATAAAGAGGTCTGTTGAGTTTCAGTAATTTTTTAATAAATAAAAACGATTCGGTCTATTTTTTGTTATAATTATAGTATCAGATGAAATTGGTTTAACAACTAAATTGCAATAAAAAATGAATGATAACGGTAAAATAGTAACAGCGCTGTTGGCTGGATTAGCCGCAGGTGCAGTTTTGGGCATTATTTTCGCACCAGAGAAGGGTAGTGAAACTAGAGAGAAATTGAATGAATCATTAGCTGATTTAGGAGATGCGATTAAGGAACGTGCGGAAGAGCAGTTCGATCAGTTAAGTGATCTTAAAGATAAAATCGTTGCAGCTGTAAAATCTAAAATTGGCAGAGCAGAAGATGCTATCGATGAAGAAATCGAAGAGCATGCTTAATGCTTACCAAACCTTAGATTATTAATGAATTAAATAATAATTTTTGGGTTGTATTTGTATAATCTTATTCAACCCAAAAATTTTGAATGGAATTACGTGCATGGAAGATCAAAAATTTTCATTTTCTGAAGTATTTAAAAAATCCAAAGAGTACTTAGATACACAACTCGAATTAGCCAAATTGAAGGCCGTTTCAAAATCATCAAAAATTTTAGGCTCTTTGATTGTGGATGTCAGCAAAGTATTACTTTCCCTATTAATCGTGTTTTTTATTTCTTTAGCGCTAGGGTTTTACTTAGGAGAATTATTAGGGAGCTATTCTTTAGGTTTTTTGGCTACAGGTGGAATATTTTTATTGATTTTACTATTAATTAGAGTTTTTGAACCTAAGCTTGAGGAGAAATTTATGAACCTATCCATCAAGCGTATAATGGCTAATTGGAATTCTGATGATGAAGAGGAGGAAAAGAAAGAGGAAGAAGCAGAAATGGAGCAAAAGGTGCGCGATGCCGTTGAAGAAGTAGAGGAAGAAATTAAAGACGAACAAGAACGAGTTTAATGAACATGAGGACAAAGATTACGAATTTAGGTGAATTAACCGCGGAAATTACTCGCCTTAAAATCCAAAAGAAAGAGCAAGAAACCTTTTTATTGAATCAGTATGAACTTTTAAAGCACAAAATTGAAGCCCCTGCTCGTATTGCAAATATGATTTTCAATCGTGTCCCAGGGATTTCTGCCATTAAGGGTTTAGTTTCAGGTATTGGTCAAGCTACCAACAAAAAGAATAAAGCTGATTGGTTGACTAAAACATTACAGCTTGGTCTTCCTTTAGTCCTTAATCGAACCTTATTAAAAAATGCGGGATGGATTAAAAAAGGTCTTGTATTATTCGCTTCTGAAACAGCTGCAAGTCAGGTCAATCAAAATAAAATAACCTCAGTGATTGGAAAGATTGCTTCATTTATTAAACCCAATAAGAAAAGTAAAAAAAAGAAAACACAAATTGATGCTGTTGCGGCAAACCCCGTACCCCCTAATCATCCTCCTATGATTACAGCTGAAGAAAGTGTGCAAGATAATATTTACGGAATTCCAAAAGACAGCGAAGCATTTTAGGCTTCGTGTCTTTTTAAAAAATCTTCATAGGCTAACTTAATACCCTGACGGAGGCTCGTCTTTGCTTTCCATCCTAACTTGGTAAGTTTACTTACATCCATTAATTTCCTTGGGGTCCCATCAGGTTTACTGCTATCAAATGTTAATTCTCCTTCATAACCTATCACTTCCTTTATTGTCTCAGCGAGATCTTTAATGCTGAGATCTTCACCTACTCCAATATTAACAAACTGAATATCATCGTAATTTTCCATTAGGAATACACAGGCATCCGCCAAATCATCAGCATAAAGAAACTCACGGAGAGGTTTCCCTGAACCCCAAATACTTACTGAAGGAATATTATTTTGTTTTGCCTCATGAAACTTTCGGATCAAAGCAGGCAAAACATGCGAGTTCTCTGGGTGATAATTATCATTGATGCCATAAAGATTAGTTGGCATTACAGATATATAATTGTCGTTGTATTGAAGCCTGTATGATTCGCACATCTTTATTCCGGCAATTTTTGCAATGGCATAAGGCTCATTTGTGGGCTCAAGTACACCTGTTAAAAGATAATCTTCCTTTAAAGGTTGTGGTGCCATCTTCGGATAAATGCAACTTGAACCAAGAAACATTAATTTCTTAACTTCATTTTCATGCGCATAGTGGATTACGTTATTTTGAATGGCTAAATTCTCATATATAAAGTCGGCACGATAGACATTATTTGCCATTATGCCACCTACTTTTGCTGCGGCAAGAAATACATAGTCAGGTTTTTCAGTCTCAAAGAAATCCTGCACCGCTTGTTGGTTTCGTAGGTCCAGCTCGCCGGATGTTCTAACTACAATGTTTTCATACCCTAAGTCTTTGAGTTTTCGGTAAATGGCTGAACCAACCATTCCTCTATGACCTGCTACGTAAATTTTCGCCTGTTTTTCCACCAGAATATATTATTTATACAAATATAAGGTTAATTTTGCGACTTAATTATCAGTTATGGGTAAGGATAAACTAAGAAAATTCGCTGAAGTAGCTACATTTAAAAACGTGGTACAATTAGATGCAGGAAAGGAATATAAAGGAAAATGGGCAACCGGATTCTTTAAGAACAACAAGCCTCTCATCTTGGAATTAGCCTGTGGAAAAGGAGAATATACCGTGAACCTGGCGAAGATGTTTCCGGAGAAGAATTTTATTGGTATAGATTATAAAGGAAATAGAATTTGGCGTGGTGCAAAAACAGCATTGGAAGATGGTATTGAAAATGTAGGGTTTCTAAGAATTCAGATTGAGACTATTTTGGAATATTTTGAAAAAGGAGAAATCTCGGAAATCTGGATAACATTTCCTGATCCTCAACCTCAAGATAGCCGCGAGAAAAAACGTTTAACTAATCCTGTATTCTTAAGTCGGTATAAAGAAATCTTACTGCCTGAAGGTATTATGCATTTGAAAACTGATAATGATGGTTTCTTTGCTTATACATTAGAGCAAATTGAAATCCAACAATTACCAAAAATTAAAGAAACGAAAGACTTATATCACTCAAATATTGTGGATGAGGTTTTATCCATTAAAACATATTACGAGAAAAAATATCTGGCAGAGGATAAAAACATTAATTATGTACAGTGGAAATTCGCTAAGTCGTAATAGTTTAGAAGAGGATTTCGTAAATTCAAGTTATTATGAAGAGAATTTACCTAATCTGCCTGCTTATTGGTTGTCAAGTTGCTTTAGCTCAAGATAACTTTAAAGAGACTTTCCAAAAGATTTATAAGGATGTCACTGCAAATTCAGAGGCATACGAACGATTAAAATATAGTACCGAACATCTCGGTCATAGGCTTACGGGTTCGGAACATGGGAAGAAAGCTGAAGAACATGCTTTCGAGCTTTTGAGCTCTTATGGCTACGATGTGAGTTATCAACCATTTGCCGCCCAAAGCTGGGCAAGAGAATCTTTAACTTTTAGCCTGAATAAAATTGTTGTGCCGTCGGTTGCATTGGCACATTCCCCTGTAAAAGTTGATCTTCAAGGAGAGCTTGTCGATCTTGCCAATGGCCTTGAGACTGATTACGAAAAAGCAGGTAATAGCGTTAAAGGAAAAATAGCCTTAGTTTATTTACATATCCTTCCTAATTCAGAAAAGAATCTGAAAAATCTACACCGATCTGAAAAAACAGCACTTGCTGCAAAGCATGGTGCGAAAGGTATTGTTTTTATCAACAGTGTGAAGGGTAATGTTTTGCTCACAGGTACTGCTTCAATAACCGGAAAATTGATTGATATTCCGGCTATTTGTATAGGTCTTGAAGACGGAATGAAATGGAAAGAAACCTTAACAAAAGAAAAGGTTCTGGCGGATATTAAAATGAGGAATAAAGCTGAAGAAACGTCAGCAAGAAATATCATAGTGTCCATTAAAGGATCCGAATTTCCTGAAGAAAAGATCGTAATTGCTGGTCATTTAGATAGTTGGGATTTAGCGACAGGTGCTATTGATAATGGTCTTGGTTCATTCACCATTATTGATATAGCAAGGACATTTAAGAAATTAGAATTAAAGCCAAAGCGTTCCATTGACTTTGTCTTATTCATGGGTGAGGAACAAGGCTTATTAGGGTCAAAAGCTTATGTAGAAAATGAAATCCAAAACGGGACTTTAGGTCAAGTCAGGTATATGCTCAATTTTGATATGGTAAATGCACCAATCGGCTTTTCAACCAGCAGAGAAGAAATGCTACCTCTTTTAGATTCATTAGGAGCGATATACGCAGAGGTAGATTCGGAATTTAAAAATACGAATAGCGCGGGAGCAGGGTTGCATAGTGATCATCAACCTTTCATGATGCAGGGAATTCCCACTGGTACTGGGGCGGGAGGAAAACTGCCTAATAATGCCGGTCTGTATTACCATTCTGATAATGATGTTTTTGATTTAGTAGATAAGGATGGGTTGAAGCAGTCAGTTAGAGTAGGAGCAGCTTATTTATACAGTCTAGCGAATGCGCAAAAAATACCTGTTCAACGATTCTCTGATAATGAAATTGTCAAGTTCTTAGAATCAAAAGGTCTTAAAGAATCACTAATCGTATCGGGGGAATGGCGTTGGGGTAAGTAATTAAATTAAAAACCCTCCGGATTGGATAAAGGTGTTTTTCTTCTCTATAAAAGCACCTTTATCAATGGCTTTCGTTGCTTTTGAGATGATGCTTGTTTTAAAACCTTCTGAAATAGCATCCATTGCCGTAAAATACACACAGAAATCAGCCGCTAATCCACAAACATGAACCTCATTGATATTCCTAGCCCTTAAATATCCTGCTAATCCTGTGTCTTTTCTTCGTCCATTATCATAAAAGCCACTGTAACTATCAATTCTTTCATCCATTCCTTTTCTAAAAATGGCTTCAATCTTTCGGTCATCTAAATCATCGGATATTTCAGAGCCAAAGCTGCCTTGAATACAATGATCTGGCCAGAGAATCTGCTCAAGACCATCCAGGTCAATCAACTCAAAAGGAAGTTTGTCTATATGTTGACTGGCAAAACTTTTATGATTATCCGGATGCCAGTCTTGCGTAGCAACTACTAAATCATAGTCTTTTTGAATGTTATTTATGATGGGAATAATCTCATCTCCTTTGGGAACCTCTAAAGAGCCACCCGGTAAGAAATCATATTGAAGGTCTACGATTATTAATGCTTTCATAGGATCTGCTAATAAATTTTTTAGTCAATGGACAGCATATAACCAACTCCACGGATATTGGTAATTTTAATTCGGTTGTCCTGAGCTAAATATTTTCTGATTCTGCTAATGAAGACGTCTAAGCTACGACCGGTAAAATAGGTGTCATTGCTCCAATAGGTACGAATAATTTCATCTCTAGGTACAACTTTATCTTTATTTTCTATAAGCCTTTTCAGTAGCTCAACCTCGCGGTAGGATAATTTTTCGATGCTATCGCCAATTATCAGCGTGCTTTTTGAGGTATCCAGCATATAATTACCTAATATAAGCTTGCTAGGTGACATGCTTTGTCCTACCTTTTTTAATGCGGCTTCAATTCGTACGATAAGCTCCTCAATTTTAAAAGGTTTACGGATATAGTCATTTGCGCCAAGCTTAAACCCTTTTACAACATCTTCTGTTTGGGTCATGGCAGTTAAGAAAATAATGGGTGTCAATAAATCGATTTTACGAATCTCTTTAGCGACAGTAAACCCATCCATTATAGGCATCATGACATCCAATACGATGATATCGGGTTTATACTTATTATGGAATACTAAGGCTTGCTGACCGTTTAGAACATGGCGTACCTCGAAGCCATGAGCTTCCAGGCTGTCTGAAACGATCATCGCTAGACTTTCCTCATCTTCTACATACAATATGTTTGTCATTTTGCCTCTTTTGGTAAATCTATTACAAAAGTACTGCCAACAGATTCTTCGCTTATCAATTCAATAGTTCCCTGATGTTGTAGAACAATTTGTTTTACATAAGCTAAACCTAATCCAAAGCCCTTCACATTATGGATGTCTCCCGAAGGAACTCTGAAAAAGAGATCAAACACTCCCTTTTGGTAGCTCTTTGGAATTCCTATTCCGTTGTCTTCGATCGATAAGATAATATTATCTCCGTTATCTTTCAAGGAAATTAAAATTTTTACCTGCTCTCCGGCATATTTTATAGCATTATCTAATAGGTTGCTGATTACATTTTTAATATGTGATTGATCAGCATTTATTTTAAATAAGTCGCCAGAAGTTATTTTTTGAATTTCTACAGCCTTTTTGGCGAAAAGTTTAGCATTTTCAGTGCATTCGTCTACCAATTCACTCAAGTCAAACCAGGATTTATCCAGGAGTACCCCATTTGTTTCAGCTACATCAACTTGAAGAACTCGCTCAATCATATTCGATAGATGTTCTAGTTCCTGCCTTGATATTGCCAAATATCTATTCATACGCTCCTTATCATCTTTAGCACCGAACCGCTGAATGGATTCAACGGCCGCCATAACAGTTGAAACTGGTGTTTTAAGTTCATGAGTCATGTTATTAACAAAAGCCTTTCTCATTCTTGCCAATTGATTTTGCTTTCTGATCGTGGCCAATAAACTCAGAAAAGTCCCTATTAATGCGATGATTAAGATTAGAGAAAAAACCAATTGCCAGCCAATAGATTTCAACAAATAAGCGGTAGGATTTTTATAATCTACTTCAAGGTAAAGGTTTTTAGAAAGATCGACGACAATTGGGCGTGTTTTACTGTCCGAAAAACGCTGCCTATAAAAATCTTTATTACGATCGTCTTCATGAGGAAGGGTAGATAGTTTTAACTCAAAAGGAGAGTACATGCCTCTTTCTTTTAAAGAGTTTGCAAGTCTGATTTTTAAAGAATCAATCGTGGGTTCGGTCCAATTAATGGTTTTAAACACATAAGAGGAGATAAAATGCCTACTCATCTTACTCCTGTCATTACTAGCACTGTCTACAGAAAACTGTTTATCCTCAGGATTTCGCCGACCGAAATTCAGATTTTCTATTATGCTCTTAGCAGAATCTATGTTTATCTCAGGATACTTTTCTTTGAAAGCAGCAGAAAGTCTGTCGATCCGTAAACTTCTCTGGCTCAGATTCTCTTTTTGAATCTCTTCTTCATTCTCATCGTAGAAGTCTTGAACAACATCAAAAAGTTCATGTTCCGTCATTCCCAGATAGAATTGCTTATGTCCGAAGTAACTCCCAAATAACCAAAAACCCAGCACCACGATAATTCCCCCAATTGTCAGTACAATGGAAGCCAATAATATTTTATACTTTTTTAACATAATTAAAACAAATTTAAATTAGTAGATTTGCTCCGCATAAATATTGGTGGGCTTTTAACAAATTATAACACTGATTAACAAAGTGCTACTTAAATTGTCGCATTTCTGCTTAATAATACGTTATTTGCTCAATAGATTTATGCTGCTTACAAAAGATTTTTCATGGAAGAAGTCAATAAGTCCATTAATCATGCTTTTGGATGTTTATTTTAACATTTAATAACATGGGATAAACTTCTGCAATCCATACTTTTGCTAGACTAATGATTTTATGATTAAACAATTACGAATTATTCTTTTTGCTACTCTTGGTTTAAGTGCTGCACTCTTTACGGTAAGTTGTGATAAGGATATGTCAATCTCGTTGGATAACGATAATTTAGACCACCTAAACGTAACCTCAGATGATACGCTGAGCGCTACTGTGACCACCTTACAGATGCCTTATATCCCTACTTCAGGTAGTGGAGTGGTATTGGTCGGTAAGATCAATCAACCCATTACCGGTAGTTTAAAGTCTACTTCATATTTCAGGCTAAACCCAACAGGTATTACGAATGAAATCCCAACCAATGCTAAGTTTGACTCGTTGAACCTAGTGATGGTGCCTAGTTATTGGAGAATTGCATA
>JBEBRZ010000117.1:0-9528 GCA_040394615.1 Sphingobacterium mizutaii | reverse complement strand
GAATCTCAAAAACCTACTTACGAGGAGTTTTTAAAAGGAAGTTCTAAAAACGATTCAACTAAAGGTTTTGATAATAATAAAATAGCTGATTTGGATTTCTATGATGGTTCACTATATGGAGTGTCTACATTATTAAATAAGGAGAGCAGGGTAATAAAAGGAGGCTCATGGAACGATAGGCTACATTGGTTAAATCCATCCTCAAGAAGATACTTTAATCAGAATTCATCAAGTGCAATAATTGGTTTCCGTTGCGCCATGACTATGACCGGATCTCCTGAAGTAATTTCAAAGAAGGGTTCAGTAACATCCAAAAGTCAACACTCCTCAAAGGCTAGACGTAAAAAATAATGGTTACTAATACCATCTTTTACTAACTAGAAATGAAAATTTGATTTAAAATTTACAGCGCAGGCGATTAAAATATTATTAACCTTATAAGGGGTAATAAATCCTATCCTCTAGGAGGTTGCCCTTTATCAAACATTGCAATAATAAAATTAAATAGTAGTAACATGAGCATATAGAGAGTATGTAAGTTAGGAACTTACCGAGATCTTTTATGCCTTTCTTCAATTCTAAATTGAAGACATTCACTCAATCCAAACCTTTAAAAATATAAAATCATGAAACGAAAAAGAAACTATTCACGATGGTTACACGTAGCCATATCATGGGGAGCAAGTGTCGTAATTATTGGAGTTTTGTTCAAAATACTTCATATAGGGGGAGCATTGGCAAACAATATGATTGGTTTAGGATTAGGGGTGGAAGCTTTTCTTTTCTTTCTAATGGGGTTTAATCCGCCGGCAAAACAGCCTGAATGGTCACGGGTTTATCCGCAGTTGGATGATAATTATACTGAAGAACTTCCAGAAACAGCCTTAAGTCCAATTAGCCAGGGTCAATCGTTAACATCATCATTGGATAAAATGTTCTCTGAAGCTAATATTGAGCTTTCGACAATTGAAAACCTAGGTAAAGGCTTGAAGGATTTCGGAGAAAAGGTTTCCACAATCAATAAAATAAGTGATATCTCTTTTGCAACAGATGAATTTACTCAGAAATTAAGAGCTGCCTCATCCAAGTTTGATAGTTTAAATCTGGCTTTTGAAAAAGCATCCAAAAATTTAACGGACATGGCTAGTATCAGTTCGGATTCCATAGGTTATCATGAGCAGGTACAGAATCTGACAGCGAATTTAAATCAACTGAACAATATATATGAAAAGGAACTCCTTGAATCTACCTCGTATTTGCAATCAATGAATCATTTTTATGAGAACCTAAACTTTACGATGAAGAATTTTAATGATTCACTTGATGATTCAAAAGCATTTAAAGATGAGGTTAATAAGTTAGCTAGAAATTTAAATGCTCTAAACGCGGTATATGGCAATATGCTGAATGCAATGAATCAGCCTCGAGTATAATTCATTATTAGAAAAACTAAATTTAAATAAAATGGCATTCGGAGAAAAAACACCAAGACAGAGGATGATAAACATCCTATATCTGGTATTACTGGCTTTATTGGCACTAACAATCCCCGACTCGATTTTGGAGGCATTTAAGAATATAAATAATAGTTTAGAGATGTCTAAAACGAACGTAGAAAACTCCGTAAATGAACTGTTTTCAGCATTTGAAAAAACTAAACTAAAGGATGATCCACAACGGGCAAAACCACTATATGAAAAAGCTAAAATGGCAAAAAACATAATTGCTGATCTGGACAATTATATTGAAGACATAAAAAAAGAATTTTTACTACAAGGTGGGGGTATAAATGAGGAAACAGGTGATTTAAAGCATAGGGAAAATGAAGATATTGCACCGGATATCATGATAAATCACAAGAAAGGAGTCGAGCTAAATAATAGAATAAATACAACCAGAGAGAAATTATTAGTTTTATTAACTTCTGAACAAAAAAATCCGTCTCCTTTTCGTTAGAAGCATCTGACTTAGTTAAACCACAAAATGGAAAAAGTAAATGGGAAGAAATCAATTTCGGAAGTGGAACACCACTGACAGGGGCAATGACCATATTGACGAAAATTCAGGTAGATGCAAAAAATGCGGAATCTGATATTGTCAAACTAATTTTGGGTCAAATGGATCAGGCAGTAGTAAATTTGGATAGGTTTACAGCTGTGGCCGTTGCTCCAACTTCTTATCTTATCCAGGGCCAGCCTTACAATGCTGAAGTTTTTTTAACAGCTTCAGATTCAAAATCACAACCTACTATTACAGTTAACGGATCTCCTCTTCAAGTAAGAGATGGAAAAGGAGTTTATTCTTCTGCAACCAATAAAGAAGGTGTTTTTACATGGACAGGTTTGATCCGTGTTAAACAAACTGATGGAACGTACAAAGAATATAGAACAGCCCAACAAACTTATCAAGTAGCTCGTCCGGCTGCGGTAGTTTCTCCGGATAAGATGAATGTTTTATACATTGGCGTTGATAATCCGGTTTCAGTTTCTGCTGCAGGAATACCCGTCGAAAAAATAAGAGTTAATATAAACGGAGGCACTATAAGTGGTTCAAATGGTAAATTCAATGTTAGAGTTACAAATCCCGGCACAGCAAAGATTTCAGTTTCTACAGATTTAGGCCAAGGTGGAACACAAATCTTAAGCACAACAGAGTTTAGAGTAAAAAGAATACCTGACCCCGTAGCTCATTTCGGAGGTAAAACAGGAGGAACGATGCCTTCAGTTTCAATTAAAGCTCAAAATGGACTGTTTGCAAAATTAGATAATTTCGATTTCGAAGCATCTTTTAAGGTGACGCAATTTACAATGGTTGTAGCTAAACCAAGGGCAGATGTGATTGTGCTTTCGAGTTCAGGAAATCAACTAACAGCATCAATGAAGTCAGCGTTAAATGGAATATCTCCGGGGTCAAGAGTAATATTTGATAATATTATGGCAGTAGGTCCTGATGGATCACCCCGTCCGTTAAATGCAATAGCTTTAACTGCTAATTAGTTCCTAAAATCTTATAAATTAAGAGCGGGCTACATGCGTAGCCCGCTCTTAATTTATAACCTTGTCAATTTTACCTCCTTCGTGTTTGGGATCGTTAATGGTACACGTTCTAACGTCACGAAACTACTATCTAAACCAAAACTTTTTTCCTCCGAAAGACTGAATTTCTTTAAAATCTTGTAGACTTCCATAATGATCTTTTCGTTCCACTTTAAGAAATGAGTCTTGGAAATTACTTTTTCGAGAACTACAAAATTAAAGTCGCCCGGAATATTGTGTTTTTTAAGTGTATCATAGTTACTGGTAATATTAACCTCTCCCTTATTCACCATATCCTCAACTACCTTACGAAATAATAAACTGATTTTCTGTTCTTCCCGAAAACCTAAATGAAAATCAATACGAATTAATTTACCTGGAATAAGTTGGGTTACTTTGTATTCTCGGGTATGCGGGTTGTCCATCACATCCACATGGACTAACCAATAAACATCGGCCCGTTTTGGTTTCTTGTTAATAATGGAATAAGTGATTTTAGACTCTACCTCATGCAAGTTATTGGCACTCGTCAAGTATACCAGATGAGAAGAGAATTGTGGGACAGACTTGTCCTCACTGAGTTCGGATAGAATAGGGAAAAACTTCTTGATATTAACAAACTTCACAAATCTGTTTTTAATCTTTCGGGCTCCATACCAACTAAACATGACGATAAATAACGTTAATGCTAGTAACAAGGTTAGCCAACCTCCATGCGCAATTTTACTAATGTTTCCTATTAAAAATGCCATCTCTATAACCGTATACACCGTAGCGAACAAAGTAACGAGAATGAGATTGATACGCATTCGAATCATAAAAACAGTCATTAAAATAGTGGTCATGATAAATGTCAGATTAATAGCTAATCCGTATGCAGCTTCCATATTACTCGATTCCCGAAATATGAGAATAATTAACATACATCCTAGATAAAGGATGATGTTTACAGAAGGAACATAAATCTGTCCTTTATGATCACTTGGATATCGTATGGCAACTTTTGGCCAGATATTTAACCTGACAGCTTCGGCAATCAAGGTGAATGAACCTGAAATCATGGCTTGACTAGCAATTACAGCAGCAATAGTTGCTATGGTAACACCCCATATAATAAACCAATCTGGCATAATCGCATAAAAAGGATTGATTTCGCCCATATGCGTTCCTTGATGCTCCAATAACCACGCACCCTGACCAAAATAATTGAAAATCAACATAGTCTTAACGAAAATCCAACTTATGCGAATATTCGTTTTACCGCAATGTCCCATGTCAGAGTAGAGTGCTTCAGCTCCGGTTGTACATAGGAAAATCGCCCCAATTATAAACCATGCATTCGGAAATTCTGCTAACAATTCATAGGCATAATAGGGATTAATTGATTTCCAAATTTCCGGATAATGATCCAAATAGGAAATTCCCAGTATACCAATTGTCGAGAACCAAATAAACATTAAAGGTCCAAAAACCCGACCTACAATATTTGTCCCGAATCGTTGAATAATAAAAAGTAACGAAATGATTAAAACAACTACCGGAATCGTAGGGAATCCCGGTGCTTTGATCGCTAATCCCTCTACTGCGGAAGAAATAGTAATTGCTGGCGTAATCATCCCATCCGCAAGGAGTGTACTTCCACCTATTATTGCCGGTATTATAAGCCATTTAGCTTTTTTTCTCACTAATGAATACAGCGATAAAATTCCTCCTTCACCTTTATTATCAGCATTAAGGGTAATAATTACATACTTAATAGTCGTTTGAAGGGTTAGGGTCCAAAAGATACAAGATAGCCCCCCGTAGACCATGATTTCACGGATTTCACCTTTATTGAAGATTGCTTTGAAAACGTAAAGGGGAGAAGTTCCGATATCACCAAAAATGATACCTAAACTGATTAATAAACCTGACCAACTGAGACGTTGTAGGTTATGCTTATGGTCTCCTGACATATTTTTTTTAATATAAACTAAAGGCGAAATTACAACTTTTAATGCGTCAACGAATTTTCCTGTTAAAAATTGTTAAAGACTAATTTTATTTTAAAATAAATTTGAATTTTAATTACTTTTGTATTAGGAGTTATGGAATAAATGTTTACATTTGATTAAACCATAGCCTATTTCGCAAATCAATATTGAACATGAAATTAGAACTGAGAAAAATATCAAAACTTGCTGTTTGCAAACTGTTCCTTTTAACAGGAATAGTTGGATATGCTCAAGCGTCTAATTCTACAATTTCAACAAATTTAGCTGATATACAGTATTCAAAAGAAACTTTTTTTGACCTTGCTAAAGGTAATGAGGAAGATACTGATAAGCTTATCAATAACGTTAAAGTTTTTTATAACCCAATCTCAGAACAAATCTCTGTTACATTTAAACTTAGTAAACTTAACAATATTACAATAAAAGTTATGGATGCACTAGGGAATGAAGTAATGGGGCTTCATAATGGAAGTTTGGATGCAGGGCTTCAAAACTTAAGTTTTGATGTAGAGCAAAAGCTTTCTGCAGGTTTCTATTTTGTAAGAGTATCAGGCGGTACTGAGACTATTGTTAAACGTATCTCTATTAAAGAATAATAAAATTCTTTAAAATATAAATATTTTAAAGCTCCTAATAAGGAGCTTTTTTTATGCTTGGAAGAGAAGAATAGTAATGGCTCGTCTGAATATAAACAAGAAAAAAGGTTCGACAAATTTGCCGAACCTTTTTAATTTATTGAAAAGTGTTTTTATTTTCTATCTGAAATGTTTACATAGGGGCGTAAGTTTGCTCCAATATAAACTTGTCTTGGTCTACCGATAGGTTCTTTATTGTCACGCATCTCTTTCCACTGAGCTATCCAGCCCGGAAGACGACCTAGAGCAAATAATACAGTGAACATATCCGATTTAAAACCTAATGCACGGTAAATAATACCTGAGTAGAAATCTACATTTGGATATAATTTACGGTCAATAAAGTATTGGTCGTTTAATGCAGCCTCTTCTAAACGTTTTGCAATATCTAATACCGGATCTTGAACACCTAATTTTTCCAAAATGTCATCACATGCTTTTTTAATAATCTTAGCACGTGGGTCGAAATTTTTATAAACACGGTGACCGAATCCCATTAAACGGAATGGATCATTTTTATCCTTTGCTTTAGCTAGGTATTTATCAGCATCACCACCATCTTCTTTAATCGCTTCCAACATTTCAATTACAGCTTGATTAGCTCCACCATGAAGTGGTCCCCAAAGGGCATTGATACCAGCCGAAATAGAAGCGTACATGTTAGCATTTGATGATCCTACCATACGAACTGTAGATGTAGAACAGTTTTGTTCGTGATCAGCATGAAGAATTAATAATTTATGCATAGCATCAACTACTACAGGATCAAATGTCTTGTCCTGATTTACTTCGCCGAAAATCATATTGAGGAAATTCTCAATATATCCAAAGTTGTTTTTAGGATACACAACCGGATGTCCTAATGATTTTTTCTGAATCCAGGAAACAATCGTTGGCATTTTAGCCAATAAATTTATGATTGTTTTATTTTCTTCTTCTTCTGTTTGATTCGGATTTAAAGACTCCGGATAGAAAGATGATAATGCGCCAACTAAACATGATAATTGACCCATTGGATGAGACTTGGATGGAAAACCTGCAAAGAAATTTTTCATGTCTTCATGAATCATCATTTGAGCTCTAATATCTGACCGGAATTTTTCGACTACCTCTTTTGTAGGTAATTCTCCATATATCAATAAATAAGCTACTTCCAGAAATGTTGATTTCTCTGCTAAATCTTCAATTGAATATCCTCGATACCTTAGAATACCTTTTTCTCCATCTAAAAAAGTGATAGCACTTTGGGTAGAACCTGTGTTTTTGAATCCTGGATCTAAAGTAATGTATCCAGTTGAATCTCTTAATTTTGAAATATCAAGGGCTTTCTCGTTTTCAGTACCTGTTATAACAGGCATTTCATAACTAGACCCATTTAAGTTAATAGATGCAGTTTCAGACATAATCTAATTTCTTGTATTTTTTGTGATATATACTTTTAACGTATCCTACAAATGTATAAAATTGATTTATATTTTTAGAGTGGTAATATGAATAATAATGACATAAAATAGTCATTTTAAGACAATTTTTGTTACAAAATTTAGAGGCCTCCTTAAACACGATATTTCATTATTCCAACCGCTTAAATGTTTATTATTCGATAATCGCGGCCAGCTGTTTTCTTATAAATTTTCATTAATGCATTAAAATATGTTAAAATTTTTGGTAATCTACGAGATATTCGTAATTTGGTTATAAATACCTAGAACATGGAAAAGTTAACAATACAAGAAGAAGAAGCAATGTTGTCAATATGGCAATTGAATGGTGGATTTATCCGGGAAATTTTAGATAATCTAAAAGATAAGGAAATGCCTTATACCACTTTAGCCTCAACAATCAGAAATCTTGAAAAAAAAGGCTACGTAAAGCCGGTGAAATATGCTAATGCAAAGCGTTATGAGCCAATTGTTACTTCTGAAGAATACAAAGGGAAATTTATGAATTCTTTTGTGGGTGATTATTTTAAAAGCTCCTACAAAGATATGGTCTCTTTCTTTGTGAAGGAAGATAAATTAAGCCAAAAAGAGTTGGAAGAGATTATGGATATGATTAAGAATAATAAATCATAATACTATGGAAGCGATACTAACCTATATAATCCAGGTAAACCTCTTACTAAGTCTATTATTTATAGGATATCAGTTATTATTAAAGAATTTGACTTTTTATACCTTAAATCGTGCTTATTTCCTTATAGGAAGCTTGTATGCCTTTATTTATCCCTTCCTTAATTTTAAAGATTGGTTTGCCCAAAAAATTGAATTACCTCAAGGTATTATTTTAGATTACATTCCATTTTCTAATGATGTTCAAGATAAGTTTAGTTTAACGGATTTGTTAGTATATATTGTTGGTTTAGGAGCGGTGATTTTATTCCTTAAGCTGATGATTCAACTATGCAGTCTCGCTCGGATTCATTGGTATTCCAAACCATCTCAATGGCGTGATTACATTTTTAGAAATGTAATTTTTCCTATAACCCCTTTTTCGTTTTTTAATAAAATATATATCCATAAAGAACAGCATCAGGACATCGAACTGAACGATATTTTCAAACATGAAAATGTGCATGTGAAAGGCCATCACAGTATAGATGTTTTATTGTTTGAAGTAGTATTGCTTATCTGTTGGTATAATCCCTTCGTATGGTTAATGCGCAAAACCGTACGTCAAAATCTAGAATTCCTGACTGATCAACAAGTACTGGACAAGGGTGTCGATCGACAAACTTATCAATACTCCTTGCTAAATGTTAGCCGACAGGGTGCCCAGGTTGGCTTAAGCAATCAGTTTAATTTTAACAATTTAAAAAAGCGCATTATGATGATGAATAAGAAAAGATCATCTCAATTGGAACTCAGTAAATATGTATTCCTTTTACCCGCATTGATTCTTGCAGGAATTACCTTCACGGTAAAGCAAGCAGAAGCCAAAATTGATACAGTTGTTGTGAAAATGACTCAAACTGATATTAATGATAAAATTAATACCGTTATTGGAAAGGAAATTGCGAAGACGCGGGAACTAAATTTGGTAATAGAAAACGATACCAATAAAGTAGATACAGTTAAATTTTTCAATACAAAAGAATATGCTGATTATGATCAATCTGATAATGTAGATAATAAAACTAAATTGACTTCTTTTATTGGAGTGAGGGCTACAAATGGAAAAGAACCCTTAGTTGTTGTGGATGGTAAAAAAATACCCAATGGAAAGAGTTTGCGTGATATTGATCCTAACAATATAGAAAGCATTTCAGTATTTAAAAAAGCTAGTGGCGAATTAGAGGAATATGGTGATGAAGGAAAGAATGGGGTTATAATAATAAAAACTAAGGATGCAACAGCTGCTAAAGAAGGAAATCCAAAAATGAGCATTTCAGGGGATACCTTAAAAGGGAAATTAGGTGGGCTGACGGTTAAAGGAACTGGAAAGGTACGTGTTGAAAATAACATTTCATCGAATGCTAAGTCTCAAGGCTTAACCTCTAAAAATCCTGCGGATACTAGTATTAAGGTTGTTGTATGGAACACTGAAAATGAGGGATTCAAACATAAACTCCAAAATAATTTGGACAATGTTAAGGAGATGCTTATTCTTCTTGATGGTAAACCTATAAGCTATAAAAATTATGAAAACATTGATCTTCAAAAAATTGAAAATGTCACTGTATTAAAAGATGAGGCTGCTACAGCAGTTTATGGAGAAAAAGCAAAAAATGGAATTTTATTTATCTCTTCAAAGAGAGAAAATCAACAAGATCAATTACAAGAAGTAATCGTAGTTGGCAGACCGAGTGCCTCTAATGAATCAAGACAATCTCAAAACGTATCTAACGTTAGGATATGGACTCCG
>JBEBRZ010000116.1:0-9830 GCA_040394615.1 Sphingobacterium mizutaii | reverse complement strand
TTTCTAGGAAATCATTGGTGGTTGATAGAAACATCAACCACCTTGATCCACCCTGCCTGACTATTGTTTAATATCTATTGGCCAATTTTCGTTGCCTTATTTCTGACATCCATTATCACCCTTACATCCTAGGCGGCCTCATGCCTCCAGGGAATCTACTGTCTTCCGATGGCGCCATCCCAGAGAACTTTTGAAGTTTGAAGGTCAAGGTCAACATAAAATATCTTCCTAATCTATTTGTTTGTCTATCCAAACTCATGTTTTCTTGAACAGTTCTGGAAAGGTTGGTTTGCTCATTTAATAAGTCAAATGCCTGGAAACGAATGGTACCACGTTGTCCTTTTAATAGTTTTTGCTCTATATAAGAGTTGATGATAAAAGGATTCGCATCTGTTAACGGACCGTAACCACTGTTGAAGGATTTTGAAATATCAGCTCCAAAAATAGTTGAGGGTGTAATATTAACAGATCCTATTAAAGTTGGTGTCCAGGTCGATACATTATTATTAAAATCTCCTAATGTGTTTCTGGTGTAATTGTAAGAGTATCTTACTCCGGGATTGATTTCCAGATTTTCAGAAGGATTATACCTAAACATTAGCCCTTGAGTGAACACCCAGTTGTTGGCAATATTTTTCTCACCGTTTGTTGCACTTAATTCACTTGCCGCATAAGAGATATTCTTATTGTAATTCACCCCTCCCATTAGCATTAAGTTATAGGTCTTTTCTTTTAAAGATTTACCAAAATGGTAGAACGAATTTAAATTATAAACAGGATCAGATTCATTTAAATAATGTGTTTCTGAAAGCATACCATCACTGGAACTAGACTCACGTTTTACAAAGGAGACGATCTTATCTTGCGTCAGATTACCGTTAAGCATGGCGAAGAAAGTATTTCCTTTTTGGAAATCCCCGGCACGGAATCTTAGCATAGCCCTGTGCCTAAATTCAGGGTTTAGATCCGGGTTACCATAAGTAATATTTGTTGAGGTATTCCCTACAGCATAAGGTAAGATCTGACCTATCGTTGGTTCAGTGGAGGAACCAGAGTAATTCAAACTTAAGTTTTTCTGCCTTGAAAATTTATACTCAAACCTTGCAATCGGCATCCAGTTCAGATTAGAGCGGTCAATAACGGCAGAATTATCATCACTTGAGGCATCACCCTGTAATTTTGATGGTTGAACCGCAGCACCGATAGAATATTTCACCTTGTCGTTTTCAAAATTATAATTTGCCCCGATCCGGTGTGTAGTAAATGAATAATCCTGATCATAATGATAATTCAACATGCGCGCATCGGTGTTATCTAAAGGATTTCCCTGTTCATCATAAGCGTCCTGGTACTGTTTATTGGTATAATTATTTTTATTGAAGTCATAAGAAATTTCAATTTTGGCATTTTTTGATACGGGTTCTAAGTAAGAAACACTTGCTCCACCATTCCAGCTTTTGTTGTCAATTTCCTGAAGAGTTCTTTCATAAATCTCACTCAAGGTCACATTGGCGTTATTGGGATCAGAAACCAGCCTTTCCAAAATACCCTCATAGTCCTGAGTTGTTGCAGCATTATCGTAATTAAAATTGAAGAAAATATTACGGCCATTATCACTTAACCTACGGTTATACAAACCACTGATACCATATCTAGGAACATCTGAAGTACTATTTTCATGACGTTGATCATCCGTTTTAGTGGTCCCCTCTAGATTGTACCAGTTACCGATAGAGTTTGAAAACGACGTGGTCCCGTTAAAACCAAACTGAGGGGTTAATTTAAGATAATCTTTATCCGAAATATTCCATTCCAGGTTGGCCTCAAATCGGTGACTCTTCACGATGTTATTCGCTGTAGAGTCAGAGGTGTTTTGCAACGTTTCACCCGGATTAAAATAGGTGGTTAAACTATTGGTAAGGGTTGTATTATCGTTATTACCATAAGAATAACTCCCGTATACTTTGAGTGTTTCGGAAAAGTCATGACGTACATTGACACCTATAGAACCTACATTGGTCAGACCTGAAGATCCTCCAAACATACCTCCACCGGATCTCCCGCCGCCGCCTTGACGCATTCTAGCTCCTCCACCCCGAGTATTGAAGTCAAATAGTGGTGCATTGATATTATTTAAGTTCCCTAATACAGAAACCTGGGTCTTATCCGTCATTCCCATCCACATTCCTGTAGCCTGGTATCTATCGTCAGAACCATAACCTGCTCTTAGGGTGGTCATAAAGCCTTTGTTGTATTGCGGGTCAATCTCGATATTGATAATTTTTTCAGATTCTCCGGATTTGTTTCCGGTAACATTGGCCATATCTCCATAATCATCCACGACTTGGATTTTCTCAATGATGTTTGCCGGCAGGTTCTGGGTTGCAGTTTTCACATCACCTCCAAAGAAATCCTTGCCGTTGATTCGAACTCTGGTCACAGATTCTCCTTGTGCAGTAACGTTACCATCCTTATCCACCTCTACTCCTTGGAGCTTCTTTAAAGCATCTTCTGCAACAGAACCTTCTCGAAGTTTAAGATCCTTGGTGGAATATTCTACCGTATCACCTTTTACCTGAACAGTAAGAACACCCTCAATTACAACTTCTTCAATCTGATTTTCGTTAACTGCCAATACAAAGCTAGGAACTTGTATTTCCTTTTGCCCTTCAGGGAATTCAACTTCTTTTTCGAAAGCAGCAAACCCAAGGCTGCTGGCCCTGATTATAAATTTTGTGGCTTTTACATTTTCAAAAGTGTAGAAACCAGCGTTCGAGGAGCTGGTAGCCAAGGTATCTGTGTCTGTCACCAAGTGAACAGTAGCTCCTGAAATGGGTCTTGATTCGGTATCCCGAAGCATTCCCGATACCATACGGCCAGATTGGCCATACACTGTAATTCCCATAGCCATGAAGTATAAGCACATCAGGGCTTTTAATAATCTATCCATATATTAATTAAACTAATCCTAGTTCAGTACTCCTATAAACCAAACTTCTGTCTTGGCCTTATAAGGATTTTTTACTGTTGGTGTGTAGCGACCATACATGGCGCCTCGAGGATCGGGTCTATTCTTGATCGTTTTTTGTAATATGGAAAACCTGTTATTTATCATGAATTGGATGGCAACGGGATCTTTTATATTCTGGATACCAATTGCTTGAATCGGAATTTTTGATTCATAGACCAATACATCACTATCTAACAGTTTTGCCACGGCAAGCACACCATAAGTATTATCAAATGACAGCCTACCATCCACTATCCGAGCAAAACCTTTCACACCATAACCCCTGCTTCGCTTGATTAACTCTTCGCGAACATTCATATCCGGCAGATTATCTTCGTTTACCATTGCCCTGACCGACTCGCTGTCCGGAATAGGAAAGATCAATTGTGCCCCATCTTTCTTTTTCCCTTGAGGGTTAATGCTGATTACGATACCATTTCGAGCGGCTTCCTGCTGCAAGGCTAGATCTTTAATCTCAACGGCTGCATACAAAAAATCAGCATCGTTTGTAATGGCAAAACTCCAACTGGAATCCTGATCCATCACCGAAAGCTTATTTTCCCATTCCTGAAGGTCTCCATCAGCCTCTACCGAGAACGTGGGCAAAATAGCATATCGATCTTTTTTCTTCTGCGCCAACAAGTTTGTACTTGCAAAGATTAAAATGGCAATAATGATATTCCTTTTCATGTTTATTCGTATCTCACTTATTGACATCAGTATAAGAAAAAAATTTATATTACCGAATACTCCTACAAAGGAAAGTACAAGAAGTGTTAATTAATGTAAACCAAAAAAAATAACAGATAAGTTACAAAAACATCCTCAATGAGAGAAACAAGGGACTTTTTAGACCAGAAGCAAATCATCTGACTAATTTATGTCCTTTTCCCAGCTTGATACGTTGCGCTCAATCACATTAACTTCATAAATCTTTAGTCTATTGTCTTTCCTCTGTTATCTAATTTCTATTTTAGCAGGATGGAATCTATTTCTCTATTATCTACTTATCAATACGAAATGATTGAAGCTGGTTGCGATGAGGCGGGGCGTGGTTGTTTGGCAGGACCTGTATTTGCCGCCGCGGTCATTTTCCCGGCAGATTATTGCAATCCGATATTGAACGATTCAAAAAAGTTATCTGAGAAAAAGAGGATGAGCCTTCGCCCCATCATTGAACGCGAGGCCCTGGCTTATGCGGTGGCCACGGTTTCAGCGGAGGAGATTGACAAAATCAACATTCATAAAGCCTCATACCTAGCGATGCATAAAGCTTTGGATATGTTGGCGATTAAGCCTGAGTTTTTAATCATTGATGGCAATAAATTTATTCCTTATCAGGAAGTACCACATGCCTGTATTGTTAAGGGGGATGGTAAATATCTTTCTATAGCAGCGGCTTCCATTTTGGCCAAAACCTATAGGGATGAATATATGGATCAAATTGCTTTGGAATATCCCGAATATGATTGGTTAAAAAATAAAGGTTACCCAACAGTAAAGCACCGAGAGACCGTTATCCGGCTAGGGCTGACACCACATCATAGAAAAACCTTCAGAGTTTCGGATCCACAATTATCCTTATTCTGAAGGTTTCGCTATACTTATTTTTAAATCTTATTTTTTTGTTTTCACGACTGAAGGGTTCGTTTTTCCCTTTTTGTGTTTGAAAGACAACCAGATTGATATTCCTAATCCAATTACTAAAACAATAGATGCGATCAGTGAGATAATATTACTGATTTTCATTGATTCCGGTGCAAATATAAATTCTACTTTATGATTTCCTCCCGGTAATGCAAGTCCTCTCAATAAGTAATCTGTACGAATAATAGGAACTTCCTGGCCATCTACAAAAGCTTTCCATCCTTTATCATAAAATATTTCGGAGAACACAGCAAATACATTGTTTCCTGTAGAATACTCATATTTTAACGTGTCAGGATGGTAGGAAACCAATTTGATTTCGGCATTATTCGGCTGGCCAATGGTTCTATCACCAAATTGTGCTTTCAGGCCTTCGTTAATAATTGCTTCTTTCTTGGGATCAAAAGTGCTCAGGGCATCCATCTCTGCCTGATTGCTATTGACAAATTTGACATTATTTACAAACCAGGCATTTCCTAATGCTGAACTTCTGCGTTGAATTCTATCGGAATTATTACTTTGATCCTTTGTGATAATATATCGAACATTCAACATATCCAAAACATCCTCATTAATACCACCATTAAATTGATGCTCTAATAATTCCTGGAATCGCATCAACTTAGCTGCGTGGTATCCACCTAAACTTTTATGGAAATAAGAAGCGCCGGCATCATTAAACGGAGACGTTGTTAAATCGAAGACACGGTAGGAAGGATCTTTATCGAGATGAATCAACTGATCCACTTCACGTTCCGGAATAGGTTTCTCATAGATACTCTTATCAACGAAAGACTCTTTATTTAAAAAACGTTTATCTACTGACCAAAGATCTACAAGCGTGATGACAACGATTGCTGCTATTATAACATTCACAGATAGTTTTTTCTTGATATAGAACCATACGAAAGCGAAGGTCAATGCGACGATAAAAAAGGAGCGCCAAGCATCTTTAGATGCCATATCTGCCCGGTCTTTCAATAAAGCATTCACTAATTCACTTGTTATTGTAGGGTCCTGAACGTTCTGTTGCAGGGAAGCCACAAAGTCCTGATGGTTTGAAGCCCGTAAAGACAATACACTTGGCATTAGGGCAATCAATAAGCAGATTGCTCCTACTCCGGCGCCGGTATACAACACTTTCTTGTCCAGGTCCTTAATTTCGCTTCCACGAGTTATGATTTCGTTTAATCCCATAATGGCCAACAGCGGCATTAATACGGATGGAATCACGAGAATGGATTCTACTGCCCTGAATTTATTGTACATCGGGAAGTAATCAAAGAAAAGATCGGAGATAAATGGTAAGTGACGTCCGAATGCGAGGAAAAAGGTCAGCACGGTAGCTGTTAAAATCCACCATTTCAATCTATCCTTTACCACAAATAAGGCTAACACAAATAAGAACACCACTCCTGCACCAAAATACCAAGGTCCTGAGGTAATGGATTTTTCTCCCCAATAAGTAGATAGTCCTCGGGTTGCAAATTGAATAGCATCCGCTTGCGACATCCCCAGTTTAGTTAATGTTTTAACTGTATTAGATTCTGCATCTAGCGTCTGTCCTGTGTTCCTACTTCCATAAGCATTTGGAATAAGTAGGGTAATATTTTCACCTACCCCCTGACTCCAGGCATAAGCATATTCTTTGTCCAGTCCGGCTGAGTTACCTCCATTCTGGTCCGTCTTTGCAATATTTGCCTTTCCACGAATGGTAAGCTTACTATACTCATAAGTCGGAAAAAGGACAGAAGCATTCACCAGAACGGCCAATACTACACCGATGAGTTGAAGCCCTGTTGCTTTCAGGAAGTTATTTATTTTTTTATCACGAATTGCATAATATAATTCGAACCCAACCAAGATCAGTAACGCAATGAATAGGTAATAGGTCATTTGAATGTGGTTGGCTCGCAACTCCAGGGCGAGAAATAGCCCTAATAATGTAGGTCCCCAGAATTTACTCCCTCGATAACAGAGGATAACGGAACCTATTATAGGAGCCATATAGGCGATGGCATAGGCTTTATTGAGATGTCCTGCCTCTATATAAATCATATTATAGGAGGAGAATGCTAGGGCGACAGCGCCAATTGCGGCAATCCAAGGTCTCATTTTCAGAACAGAAAACAGGAAATATCCGCCTAACAGAAAGAGCAATAGTACGTCTGAAGGTGGTGGAAATACTTTTCGGATAACAGGGCCAATATGACTTGCAATATTATTTGCATGGTCATACCAGATTTGATATGTAGGCATTCCGCCAAACATGGAATTTGTCCACAACGGTGTTGTGCCATCTTTCTCTCTGAAGTCAAATATTTCTTTCTGACTGCCACGGGCCTGCATAACATCACTTTGCAACAGGGTTTTGCCTTGCCATACCGGCGTAAAATAAAACACCACTAAAAGCAAGAAGATGCCTATGATGATTAAGTGATTCTGATTTTCCTTAAACCAAGTTTTCATTTAAAATTGAATAGGATTATTAATGATATAGCTCCAAAAATATAGAAATGATTTCAATTATTTATGATAAGATGGTATTTTAGGTTAGTGAGGATTTGCAATTCAGCTTTGATGTGCCCAGTCATTGGTTTCGCTAGGGTGACAGAAGGGGGCATCCTTCTCACGGAGAGCCTGTCACAGGGAGCGGAGTAGAACTGCGAACCGCACTCCCTTAAAGTCTTAACACTAAATATTCCCTTACCCTTTTTGAATCAGGTTTTTAATATTGCTCAATTCGCCGAATAGTACTAATAAATCATTTTCTCTCAGCATGGTATCGGATTTGGCAATTCCGGAGGCTTCTTTATTTAATTTTGTGTTTCCTTCTTTCGTAGTTTCATTTTCTACGTGTACTGTTGTCAGGACGATAACTTTATATTTATTGGTCAGATCGGCTTCACGCAAGGTCATACCCACGTATTTGGTGGGGACTTTGGTTTCTATGATGCTGTATTTTTCGGAGACTTTAAAGGAATCCACGATGTCGATATTATCAAGACGCATCGCTAATCGTTCGGCGGCTTCTTCTTCAGGCATAATATATTCATCGATATTCATCGCTTCGAGGACGGTCTTTTGGAGGTCTGACACCACCCTACCTATAATACGTTTTACTTTGAGCTGTTTCAGAAGAGCTACCGTTAATAAACTGGCTCCCTCTTCTTCACCAATGGCTACAATAACAGCATTGCTTTCACGTAGTGGCAAAGAACTTACCGCATCCTTATCTGTACTATCTAAACAAACGGTATGGGTAATACGGTCCTTGGTTTGCTCGACAATATTCATTTTCTTATCAGCAGCAATGACCTCATGACCTAATTCGGTTAAATGTATTGCTAATGATCTTCCAAAATGGCCTAATCCTAATACGATATACTTCATAGCTGTTAAAACAATATTTTTTCAGTTGGATAAATATAACTTTTGTTTTTGGTGTTTTTAATGAATGCGACCAGCAAGGTGAGCATCCCTACCCTACCTACGAACATGGTGAACATCAAAATGATTTTACTTGTTGAGGATAATGATGCTGTAATTCCTAAAGATAGTCCACAGGTGGTATATGCTGAGACAGCTTCAAACAGCAGCTTAACGGTTTCCTGGTTGGGATCGGAGAAATTGAGTAAAATAAAGCTCAACGTAATTGTCAACACAGAAAGTAGAATAATAGCAAAAGCTTTATTCACAGATTCGGAAGCGATTTTACGTTTTTGAATTTCAATAGATTCTTTTCCCTTTGCCAATGCAACAATATTCATCAAAGCAACGGCAACGGTGGTTACTTTTACCCCTCCTCCAGTGGAACCCGGGGACACCCCTACCCACATTAACGTAACAATCATAATGAGTGTGGGAATACCAATAAAGTTTAAATCCACACTGTTAAATCCTGCAGATCTTGAAGAGTTCGCCATAAAGATAGAGGTAACCCATTCCCCATACGTTGATCTATCATTACCCAGACTACCTTTTGCCTCTAAGAAAAAAAAAGATACAGTTGCCAATACGATAAATACCGTATTACAAAGAACAATGAATCTGGAATTAAAGGAAAACAGTTGTGGTTTATGTCTATAATTCTTTTTAAAGATAAACTTACAGGAGAGTGCTTTAATTTTTTCCCGTACCCAGGTGTAGAAATTAAAAATTGTTCCGAAGCCAAATCCTCCGAGAATAAACATGGAGGAAACGGCTAACTGGAAATTATAGTTGAAGCGGTATGTATCATTCATTACACCATCTTTGATGATTGTAAATCCGGCATTACAGAATCCGGATATGGCATGGAAAGCGGAGAAAAACACCATCTCGCCGATAGAATCGAAATACTGAGGATTTAATGAAGTAAATATTAAAATAGCGCCTATTAATTCGAATAAGAGGGTAATGAAGATAATGGTTAATAAAGTAGAGATAACGGAGTTCAATTTATTTTCACCAAGGATTTCTCCGAACATCAATTGATTTTTGAAGGAGAAACCTCCTGAGAAGAAATACCCGAAGAAACCGGTAAAAGTCATGATTCCTAATCCACCGATCTGGATTAAGCCCATAATCACAGATTGTCCGAAGAGGGAAAAGTTTGTGGAAATATCCGTTGTGGAGAGTCCGGTAATACAAACGGCACTTGTAGCCATAAAAAAGGCATCTACAAAACTGAGAGGAGCTTCCAGCGTCGTTCGCGGAAGCATCAATAAAAAGGCACCCAATACAATCAATGCCAAGAAACTGACTACAAATAAAATGGTTGGATTAAAATAGAAGTTATCAAAGAATAGGCTGTTTTTTGATAGTTCGGTAAGAAAAATAATAGCGATTCCAAGATAAAGCCACTCATCTTTGGCAAAAGTAGAAAGTACTCCGCCACTAAATCGGGAAATGGTCACCAGCAAAAAATAAGAACTAACCAGAACTCCTGAATAATGGGACATATTAATCCTTCTGGATACTAAAATGGACGAAACCGTTCGGAATACTTCAAATAAAAATAATCCATAATACAACCCGACAACAATTTTTTCAGTTATTTTTGCTCGATCCGGATTGGTGATATAACCAACATGTAAGATCATGGCAATTGCAGCGACCAGACTGACGTAGAACACAACCTGATCAACAATCTTCTTCTTATAACGAAATATATATTTTAGGAAGCTATATA
>JBEBRZ010000115.1:0-9995 GCA_040394615.1 Sphingobacterium mizutaii | reverse complement strand
TGGGATTTGTAGTAATGATGGTAATGGATGTCGCATTAGGATAAAAATAAAGAAGCCGACTTTTATAGAAGTCGGCTTCTTTATTTTATATTATTTTTATTGATTATTTAAACTCTCAATTTTAGATTGTAACTCAGCAGATTTTGCCTCATCATTTACGAAATCATAATAATTTTTAAGATTTCTAAGAGCATCTACATTCTGAGGATCTAATTCAACAGCTTTTTCTAAATACGGAACCGCACGAGCAATTTGTTGTTTAATACCCTCAACCTTTTTATTATAATCACCAGGAGCTACTGATTTATCTTCGTTTAATTTCATAAGCTCATCGCGACCCGAATTCATAATAACTACTGCGGCATTCGTATTAGCTTCAAGATAGTTAGGATCTATTTCTAGCGCTTTTTGATAAGAAGCTAATGCTTTTTCAGAATCTCCTGCAGAACCATAAGCAAGACCTAAATAATAATGTAGGCTTTTATTTTGTGGATCTTTTGATAACTGAGCTTCAATATCGCTTACTATTTTTGATTCGTTTCCGGTAATTAAGTTAAGTTCTATGTTTTGAACAACTGCATCGTTGTCTTCCGGATAGGCAGCAACCGCTTCTGCAGCAGCCGTGATAGCTGAAGTAGTATCACCTTTTTGTAAGTACAATTTAGGAAGGTCAACCATAATAGTTTTATGGCTGGAATATTCTTTAATTGGCACTAAAGCTTTATATTTTTCAATTGCCAAATCATACTCTTTATTTTGCACTGCTGCTAACCCTGAATAGAATGTCAAAGTTGTATCACCTGGAAGGTAATTTAATGCTTCAGAAAAATCTGAATAGGCTGTTTTATAATCTTGTTTATCCCAAGCTGCAACACCCTGATTAAATTTATACTGACCAAGCGTTTGTGAAGCTACAGTAATATTTTCAGCATTCTTTTTGTCCTTATCGAACTCAGTAGCTTTTTGGATACCTTCTTGTGCTTTCGTAGCTGCCTCTGTATTTTTATCAAGGTTAGCTAAATTAGAATATACTAATGCATAATAAGTCCATGCTTCGGGATCTTCTTTCGTTTTGTCATGAACTACAGCAGCGTCAATGGCTTCTTGAGCAGCAGTTAAACTAGATTTGCCAAGTTCGGCTGTTCCAGCAGCTTTCAATTCTTCAAATTTTACAATAGCTGCCTTTGCTTTTTTTACATTGCCCGATTGCGCCAATAACGCAGTAGAGCTGGTTGCAAAAAGCATTCCTATAAATAATATCGATCTTCTAAAATTCATATCTATTTTATTGTTTGTTTAATTAGTAAGTTGGTTCAATAGAAGATTTACTCGGTCCAATTGAGTATCATCTTCAGCCTTTTGATAGAACAAAGCTAATGATTTTAAGGCATTTATTTCGTACGGCTTAATTTCGTTAGCCTTTAGCAAATAGTTCTGAGCGTTATATTGAGCCTCTTGATCTTCATCTGATTTTAAAAATTTATTTAGATAAATTAAACCTAGAGCAAGATTAGATTCATAATTATTCGGATCTAATTCCAAAACTTTTTCATAATAAACCTTTGCAAGTTCAATATTGTTTGAATTTTCGTTTGCATATCCTGCAAGATAATTTAATTCAATATTCTCAGGTTCTAATTTTATAGCCTGATCAATTATTGGAACAAGAGCATCGTATGCTTCATTTTTAGCATATTTATCTATTAATAAAAATAATAAGGATTTATCTTCAGGGAATTTAGTTCTGGCTTGTTCTAAAGTTGAAAGAGCAGATTGCTTTTCCTCTAGTTGATCATAAAGGTTGGATAAATCAATATACTGCTGAGCCGTCATATTACCTGATTCAAGGATTCTATCATAATATTTAATAGCATCTTGAGGCTTTCCGGACTTAGTAGCAAGTAGTGCTAGATTATTTGTCACATCACCACTTTTGGCATCCAATGCATCTACTTTACTGAAATCAGCATAAGCTTCCTCGAACTTTTTATTTTCTAATGATTTATTCGCACGATAGATTAAGGCAGCAGCTAAATTCTGATTTACATAACTGAGTTCACCGGGATATCCAGCGCGATCTTTTTTATCAATTTTACCAATTGTTTGATAGGTTAGATCAATAGGATCAGCGTCTAGTTTTATCGTCCTCGCTGAATCCGCATACGCCAATGAACTCAATACCATTGCTCTAAGAACATTTACTCGGGTTTTTGATGAGTCCCTTTTAGTCTTATAAATATTTTCAATCTGTTTTCTAGCATTATCTAAATTTTTGATATCACCAGTTTGTGAATACAATGCAAAAGCATTACTAGCTTCTTTGTAAGCAGATTGTCCAAATGCACTATTAGCGCCTCCTAATAGTAACATTACTCCTAAAGTTTTTGAAATAAAACTATTCTTGTTCTTCATTGTCTGGGTTAGCTGATTCATCACCTGGAATATTAGTAACTCCTTCAGTTCCTTCAATTTCATTTCCTTCTTCGTCCTCTTCTTGTCTATCTACTTTTGTTACTGATGCAATTTCATCAGTACCTTTGAGTGTAATTAATTTGACACCTTGCGTAGCCCGGCCCATCACCCGAAGATTTTCCACACCTATACGAATTACTATTCCCGATTTATTAATAATCATTAAGTCGTTATCATTAGTCACGCCCTTAATAGCTACCAATTCACCTGTTTTATCCGTTACGTTAATAGTCTTCACTCCCTTACCACCTCGATTGGTAATCCGATAATCATCTATATCAGTACGTTTACCGAATCCTTTTTCCGAAACTACCAAAACGGTCGTTTCAGAATTGTTTACACTAATCATGCCAACAACTTCGTCTTTATCGTGTCCAAGTGTGATTCCTCGAACGCCAGTAGCTGTTCTACCCATTGGTCGTACTGTGGATTCATTGAAGCGAATAGCACGACCAGATCTCAAAGCCATCACAATTTCGCTTGTGCCATTTGTCAATGTTGCTTCAAGTAACTGATCACCTTCGTTGATATTGATTGCATTAATTCCATTGGCTCTAGGTCTTGAATAAGCCTCTAAAGATGTCTTCTTAATAGTACCTTTCTTTGTACACATTATTATGAAGTTATTTTCAAGGTATTCCTGATCTTTCAGATTAATAACTTTAATATAGGCCTTAATCTTTTCATCTTTCGGAATATTGATAATATTTTGAAGAGCTCGTCCCTTAGAGGTTCGACTACCTTCCGGAATTTCAAATGCTCTTAGCCAGAAGCATCGACCAGCTTCCGTAAATAGCAATAAATAATTATGTGCAGAGGCCGTAATGATGTGTTCAGTGAAATCTTCATCTCTGGTGGTAGATCCGATTGATCCTTTACCTCCACGTCCTTGAACACGATATTCACTAAGAGGAGTTCTTTTTACGTAGCTATTATGGGAAATAGTGATGACAATTTCTTCATCATCAATAAAATCTTCCATACGCATATCTTCCGCAGAATGAACGATTTGAGAACGTCTTTCATCACCATATTTTTCCTGAACTTCTAATAATTCATCTTTGATGATCTTCATTCTCAGACCCTCATCGGCAAGAATTTCTTTTAAGTACTCGATGGTTTTCATCAATTCTGCATACTCTTCTTTAATTTTTTCTCGCTCTAGTCCTGTTAACCTTCTTAAGGTCATATCTAGAATTGCCCGAGCCTGAATATCAGAGAGACCGAATCGTTCCATTAAACCGAGACGAGCCTCTTCAGGTGTATCGGAATTACGTATTAACTGAATTACTTCATCTAAATGATCTAATGCAATTAAATAACCTTCAAGAATGTGTGCTCTTTTCTCAGCTTCAGAAAGTTCATACTTTGTTCTTCTGATTACAACATCATGTCTGTGCTCAACGAACTCATGGATCATATCCTTTAAGTTCAACATTTGAGGTCTTCCTTTTACTAAGGCGATGTTATTTACTGAAAAAGAGGTCTGTAAAGAAGTATGCTTAAATAAGTTGTTTAATACAACGTTTGCATTGGCATCACGTTTGATTTCATAAATAATACGGATGTCTTTAGTAGACTCATCTCGAATTTCGGAGATTCCTTCAAGTTTCTTTTCTTGAACAAGATCTGCTGTACGCTTGATCATGTCCGCTTTATTTACTTGATAAGGGATTTCGGTTACTACAATAATTTCTTTTCCAGATTTAGTAGTTTCGATTTCCGCTTTTGCACGCATAACCACACGACCACGACCGGTTTCAAAAGCATCTTTTACACCATTGAATCCATAAATCAAACCACCTGTAGGGAAGTCGGGACCCTTAACATGGGTCATTAATTCACTTATTTCTATTTCTCTATTATCAATATAGGCTATAGTACCATTAATTACTTCTGTTAAGTTATGAGGAGCCATATTTGTTGCCATACCGACAGCAATACCTGAAGCACCATTTACCAAAAGATTAGGAATACGAGTAGGTAATACAGTTGGTTCCTCTAACGAATCATCGAAGTTTAATTGAAAATCTACAGTATCTTTATTGATGTCCGCCAACATTTCCTCTGTAATCTTCCTTAAGCGAGCTTCTGTATAACGCATAGCTGCAGGAGGGTCTCCGTCAATTGAACCATAGTTACCTTGCCCATCCACTAAAGGATAACGCATTGACCAATCTTGGGCCATACGAACCATGGTATCATATACTGATGAGTCACCATGAGGGTGATACTTACCAAGTACATCTCCAACAATACGAGCAGATTTCTTGTATGGTTTTCCACTCGTTACCCCTAAATCTAACATACCATAAAGTACACGGCGGTGTACAGGTTTCAGACCATCTCGTGCATCTGGGAGTGCTCGTGAAACAATGACCGACATTGAATAATCAATGTAGGCTGATTTCATTTGGTCCTCAATATTAATAGGGATAATCCTGTCGTCAGCAGGAAGTAAATTGTTTTCGTTTTCTGTTTCTTCAGCCATTATATTTTGGTTTCAATCAATATAATATTCCAAGTGTCGATAAAAGACACATAGCAGGCGAAGATACATAATTTTTTATGCTTTTGGTACGGATTTCAGTATTAAAAATATCAACAATGAAAGACATTTGTTAATATTTTTTATTAAGATTTAAGTAGTGCTTTAGTAAAGCATGAATAGTAAATTTTTACTAAATGTCTTTTTAATTTAAGATATTTTAAACAAATGTTGATTTTGTTTTAAAAATTTTTAAAAATATTTTACCTTTGGGCATTCAAATTTAGGTCAAACGATTGATAAGTCGTTAACCTCTTAATTTTTAACAAATTATAAAAGTGTAATGAAACATAATTTCGGTGCAGGTCCATGTATTTTACCTAAAGAGGTTTTTGAAGAAGCTTCAAAAGCGGTAATTGATTTTAATGATACTGGTTTATCTATCTTAGAAATTTCGCACCGTTCCAAGGAGTTTGAAGAGGTAATTATTGAAACAGAAAAATTAGTTCGTGAATTATTAGATGTTCCTCAGGGATATTCAATTTTGTTTCTTCAAGGTGGGGCGAGTCAACAATTTGCTATGGTTCCCTTGAATTTATTACCAGAAAACGGGACAGCTTCCTACTTAGATACGGGTGTATGGTCGACTAAAGCAATAAAAGAGGCGAAAAAGATTGGTCAGGTAGATATAGTAGCTTCATCGAGTGATAAAAACTATAATTATATCCCGAAAGGATTCAATATTCCAGTAGATTCATCTTATTTTCATTATACTTCAAATAATACAATTTATGGAACTGAAGTATTTGAGAAACCGCAAACTACTGTGCCTACAGTAGTAGACATGTCATCTGATATTTTAAGTCGTCGGATTGATATATCTCAATTTGATTTAATCTATGCGGGAGCTCAAAAAAATATGGGTCCAGCGGGTGTCACATTGGTAATCATTAAAGATAATTTATTCGGTAAATCAGGACGTGTAGTTCCTTCGATTTTCGATTATGAGGCACATGCTAAAGCGGCTTCCATGTATAATACTCCTCCTGTTTTTTCAATTTATGTGTCTATGTTGAATTTACGTTGGTTAAAAAATAAAGGAGGGGTGGATGTTATTGAACAAGAGAATATTATTAAAGCCCGGACTCTATATGACGAAATTGATCGTAACCCATTCTTTAAAGGAACTGCTTTGGAAGAGGATCGTTCCAGAATGAACATTACTTTTGTTATGGATACTCCTGAATTGGAAGCGGAATTCTTGGCATTGGCAAAGGAACGTAATATCATAGGTATTAAAGGTCACCGCTCAGTTGGTGGCTTCAGAGCATCGGTCTATAATGCTTTATCAATTTCATCTATCAATACCCTAATTGATACGATGAGAGAATTCGAAGAAAAGAAAAAATAAGAGTATGAGAATTTTAGCTAATGATGGGATTGATCCCATTGGAAAAAAAATATTAGAGGATGCGGGATTTTTTGTTGAGACAAACCATATTCCTCAAGATGAACTAATCAAAAGGTTGAATGATTATGATGCTGTGACGGTGCGTAGTGCAACAAAACTTCGGCAACCTTTGATTGATGCTTGTCCTAATCTAAAAGTAATTGGTAGAGGAGGTGTAGGTATGGATAATATTGATGTGGATTATGCAAGATCTAAAGGAATTTCAGTAGTGAATACACCTGCGGCTTCTTCGCATTCAGTTGCTGAATTAGTCTTCGCACATTTATTGAACGGCGTGAGATTTTTACATGATTCTAATCGCAAAATGCCACTTGAAGGAAATACGCAGTTTGCTACACTGAAAAAAGCTTACGCTGCTGGATCAGAATTACAGGGGAAAATATTGGGAGTTGTAGGTTTTGGAAGAATTGGTCGTGAAACCGCAAAAATTGGTTTAGGATTAGGAATGACTGTGATTTATTCTGATTTATTTGAAGGACCTAACTCATTGACACTGAATTTTGCTGGTGGAGTTTCTGTAAATGTACCGATAGAGCAAGTTGATATTAAGACAATCTTTGCAAAATCTGATTTTATATCATTGCACGTTCCATTTACGGATAAACCTGTTATAGGGAAAGAGGAATTTGCTCTTCTAAAAGATGGTGTAGGTTTAGTTAATGCTTCTAGAGGTGGTGTTATCGACGAATTGGGATTGGTAGATGCTTTAAATTCAGGAAAAGTAGCTTTTGCTGGATTAGATGTTTTCGATAATGAGCCAACCCCACGAGCTGAGGTCCTACAGCACCCTAAGATTTCATTAACTCCACATATAGGTGCTGCGACTAATGAAGCACAAGAAAGAATCGGCGACGAATTAGCTCAATTGTTAATAGAAAACTTAAAGAAGTAGTATTTCCGCATAAACTTTATGCGGCACAAAAGCTTTTATTTGCATTTGTGCCGCTTTTTTTTGTCAAAACACTTATATTCACATCCTAATAAAAAATAAAAGTTATTCATTGATATGAAAATTCTAAAATTCGGTGGAACATCCGTTGGAAGTGCTGAACGTATCCAGAGTTTGCTGGATATTGTCAATCCCTCAGAACGTCAAATTGTTGTGCTTTCAGCAGTAGCTGGAACGACTAATGCATTAGTAGAAATCTCTAGAGCTTATCATAATGGCAAGAAAGATGAAGCTAAAGCATTGATTACGGAACACAAGAATAAGTACGAAGTCTTAATAAAGGAACTCTTTAGCACAGAGAACGGATATAAGAAGGGTAAAGAATTAATTGATTATCATTTCAATCATATTGCTTCTTTTTCAAATGATCTTTTTACATCAATTGAAGAAAAAAATATTCTGGCTCAAGGAGAATTAATGTCTACCAATCTTTGGCATTTTTATTTGGCGGAAAAAGGAATTAAATCTGTTCTATTGCCTGCGTTGGATTTTATGAAAATTGATGAAGACAATGAACCTGTTATTCCTTTTATAAAAGAAAAACTCGAAGCAATTCTAGCTGAAAATAAGGATAATACAATGTTCATTACCCAAGGTTTTATATGTAGAAATTCTTTTGGTGAAATTGATAATTTACGTCGGGGCGGTTCAGATTATACGGCTTCATTAATAGGTGCAGCTATCCAGGCTGATGAAATCCAAATATGGACTGATATAGATGGTATGCATAATAATGATCCTAGAATTGTTAAAAATACTTCTCCTATCGATGAGTTGAGTTTTGATGAAGCTGCTGAATTAGCATATTTTGGAGCAAAGATTTTACATCCTCAAAGTGTTTTTCCGGCCCAAAGGTATAATGTACCTGTTCGTTTGTTGAACACAATGGATCCTAAGGCTCCGGGAACTTTAATTTCTAAGCATGGAATTAAAAAAGGATCAATACGTGCTGTAGCGGCAAAAGATGATATTACAGCAATTCATATACATTCATCCAGAATGTTATTGGCGTATGGTTTTTTAAGAAAAATATTCGAAATCTTCGAAAGATATAAAACACCGATTGATATGATAACCACTTCGGAAGTTGCAGTGTCGCTCACGATTGATGATACTAGAAACCTGAATGATATTATCAAAGAAGTAGAAGATTTTGGAAAGGTTAGTGTGGATAGAGATCAAACCATAATCTGTGTTGTTGGAGATTTTAGTGCAAATACTCATGGGTATGCTGCTCGCGTTTTGGATTCGGTAAAACATCTACCTTTGCGTATGGTCTCTTACGGTGGTTCAGATTATAACGTTTCTATGTTATTGGATTCACAGTACAAAGTTGAAGCATTGAGATCGTTACACAATAGAATTTTTTAAAGAGAATGAACATACATCAAATTGACTTAAACCAGCTAAATAGGTTTGAAACACCTTTTTATTATTACGATCTTGATTTACTTAATGCAACTTTAACGACAGCAAAAGAAGCTGCGGATAGGAGAGGTTTCCATGTTCACTATGCTTTAAAGGCAAATTTTAATGATAGAATTTTGCAGATTATACAATCCAAAGGATTTGGTGCAGATTGTGTAAGTGGAAATGAAGTTCAAAAATCAATCGATTTCGGATTTGAAGCAAATAAAATAACATTTGCAGGTGTAGGAAAATCAGATAAGGAAATTATTTTAGCATTAAAACACCAGATTTTTGCATTTAATGTTGAATCTATTCAGGAACTTTTGGTAATTAATGAGCTGGCTGGAAAGATAGGAGTGAAGGCTCAAGTGTCTTTAAGAATCAATCCTAATGTGGATGCTCATACACATCATTATATTACAACTGGCTTAGATGAAAATAAGTTTGGTGTACCCAACTCCGAGTTAGAAAATGCAGCCGCTGTTCTCAGGGAATGTAAGAACTTAGAATTATTAGGTTTGCATTTTCACGTAGGTTCACAGATTACTGATATTAATGTATTTAAGAGTCTATGTGTAAAGGTTAATGAGTGGAAAAGCTGGTTTGAAGAACGAGGGACCGCTATTAAAATTTTGAACGTGGGCGGTGGTCTCGGAGTGGATTATCATGAGCCTGATTCCAATTCGATTCCAGACTTTGAGGCTTATTTTGATGTTTTCGATAAGTTTTTGGAGAGAACTCCTCAGCAGGAGGTGCATTTCGAGTTAGGTCGAGCCTTGGTTGCTCAAGCGGGAAGTCTGGTAAGTAAAGTTCTTTATACTAAAAGTGGTATAAAGAAGAACTTTTTGATATTAGATGCAGGAATGACTGAATTAATGAGACCTGCCTTGTATCAAGCATTTCATAAAATCGAAAAATTGGGAAATACAAATGTTGGAAATGAAATGAATTATGACGTTGTTGGCCCAATTTGTGAAAGTTCTGATTGCTTTGGTAAAGAAGTGTCACTTCCGGTTTCTGAAAGAGGTGATTTAATAGCTATTCGCACCGCTGGTGCTTATGGGGAAGTCATGGCTTCTAAGTATAATCTTCGAGAAGAAATACGATATGTATATTCAGATGAATTAGTATAAAAAAATCCCCTTGGAATTATAGACATGCCCCAAAAAGTTAGACACTTATTTGGGGCATTTTTATGAGCAAAA
>JBEBRZ010000114.1:0-10091 GCA_040394615.1 Sphingobacterium mizutaii | reverse complement strand
CCGGTCTCCACATTTCATTTTAATGATAGAAGAAATGTACAATAATCAAGATATTCTGGCATTAGCTAGTTTTTATAAAGATCAGTTAGTAAATGATACGGTTCCATTTTGGTTTCCTAGGTCATTTGACCATGAATTTGGCGGCTATTTACTGATGCGTGATGCTGATGGAAGTTTAATCGATACAGACAAAGCTGTCTGGATACAAGGTAGAGCCTGCTGGTTATTGGCTACGCTTTATAATACGGTTGAGCAGAGAGCAGAATGGTTGGAAGGAGCAAAGTTAGGATACGAATTTATTAAGGATAAGTGCTTTAACAAGGATGGGAAAATGTATTTCCACGTAGATCAAACAGGAAATCCAATCCGTATGCGTCGTTATTTCTTTTCAGAAACCTTTGCTGTAATTGCATGTGCGGCTTATGCCAAAGCATCCGGAGATCAGGAAGCTGCTCAATGGGCAAGAGATTTATTTACTGTTTGCCTAGAATATGCTTCGGGTGAACGAAAGATGGAGGCAAAGTTTGAGGATACCCGACCAAGTAAAGGTATTGGTATTCCCATGATCATGATCAATACGGCGCAACAACTTAGAGAAACAATAGGCGATCCAAGATGTGATGATGCCATAAGCGGATGGATTGATGAGCTTCAACTGAACTTTGTAAAAGATGATATTCGCTGTGTTATGGAGCAGGTTGCTCCCGATGGAAGTATAATCGACCATATCGACGGGAGAACCTTAAACCCCGGACATGCTATTGAAGGAGCCTGGTTCATTATGCACGAAGGTGTTTATCGTAATATGGATCAGAATCTCATTAATCTAGGTCTTAGGATGTTGGATTATATGTGGGAAAGAGGTTGGGATAAAGAACATGGGGGAATTTTATACTTCAGAGATGTATATGATAAACCTGTTCAGGAATATTGGCAAGATATGAAATTTTGGTGGCCTCAAAATGAAACCATCATCGCTAGCTTATTAGCTTACCTGATTACCAAAGATGAGAAATATGCCCGGATGCATAAGCAGATACATGATTATGCCTATTCTCATTTTCATGATAAAGAAAATGGGGAGTGGTTTGGTTATCTTCACAGAGATGGTCGAATTGCTCAAACCGCAAAAGGAAATCTGTTTAAAGGTCCTTTCCACTTGCCTAGGCAAGAATGGTATTGCTGGTCTATAATTCAACAATTTCAAAAATCATAAATAATGGGAAATAGCTTTAAGAAGTCTTTTTTAATTTTTCTCTTATTGTTCTCCGTGCTATTTTTGGACGCTCAAGAAGGCCTGATTCCCATGCCGCAGGAAATTACCTGGACGTCTGAAAAACTGGATATTTCAAAGGGACTCATGCTAATCGCAGGGGGATCTATAGCTCATAACGAATTAGAAATAGCTGAACGTATTTTTAAGAATCAAGGGGTTGATGTTTTTAATGATAAAAAGGATTTACCTAAGTTTCGCCTAGCAATTGTCAGTCATATTGAAGGCATTGAATCTCCTGAAGGTTATCAACTAAGTATTAATACGGACGGGATTTCTGTTTTGGGAACTACCGCAAAGGGAATATTTTATGGACTACAGACGCTATCGCAATTCACTTTATTCGATAAAAAGATTTCTTTTGTTGAGATAAAAGACGAGCCGGCATTTTCTTTTCGCGGATTTTTACTTGATGTGGGAAGGAATTACCAACCGGTAAAAATGATTAAAGAACAAATTGACATTATGGCCAATTATAAGCTGAATGTACTTCATTTTCATTTTACCGAAGATATAGCCTGGCGTTTAGAGAGTAAAAAATATCCGGGACTTACCGATGCAAAAATAATGACTCGCTGGCCTGGGAAATTTTACACAGTTCAGGAGTTTCAGGAATTAATAGATTATTGTACAGAACGACATATCTTATTCCTGCCGGAGATTGATATGCCTGGTCATTCTCAAGCTTTTGAACGATATTTTGGAGTCAATATGCAGAGTAAACAGGGAATTAAATATGTTAAAGAATTACTGAAGGAATTCTCAGAAACATTCCCAAAGCTTAAGCATTTCCATATTGGTGGTGATGAAGTAAAAATTTCGAATAGGCAATTTATGCCTGAGATTACTCAATATGTAGAAAGTTTAGGGTATAAAACATATGGATGGGATCCGGGAAGTAATTTAGAGCGAAGTACAATACGACAAATGTGGATGGGAGGTCCCGAAGCCATAGATTCGGTATCCGGCCTGCAATGTATTGATTCCAAGCATTTGTACCTCAATCACATGGACCCATTAGAGACGGTAACAACTTTGTTTTTCAGAAGATTTGCAGAACAAAGTGTGGAAAGTAACCAACTTAGCGGTGCAATATTGTGTTCTTGGCCAGATCGTGCAGTTTCTAAACCTGAAGATATGTTTTTGCAAAACGCTATTTACCCCGGAATGATAACATTTGCTGAGCGGATTTGGAAAGGATCAGGAGAGTCGGGTTGGAAAGCGAATCTACCTTCCGAACAGTCTACCTCACTCCAACAATTCAAAGAATTCGAAAACAGGTTATTGATTCATAAAATAAAATATTTTACCAATCTCCCATTTCCGTATGTAAAACAAACAGATCTTCAATGGGAACTAATTGGTCCTTTTGATAATAAAGGTGATTTGAGCAAAGTGTTTTCAATTGAGCGTGATCCCTTTGCCGAAGATCTAAAAGTTTATAAAACACAAATTGGAGGCACAGTGATCCTCAGACATTGGTGGGCAGATGTTATTCCCGGAGTAATAGACACGCCGCATGAAAATACTACCTTCTATGCAAGGACAAAAATCTGGTCAAACCGGGAAGAAACAAGATCTTTTTGGATAGGTTTTCATAATATTTCCCGATCCTACTCCTCTGATAGTCCTCCAGCGGGAAGTTGGGATGAATTACAAAGTCAGGTCTTTGTCAACTTGGAGAAAGTCGAGCCCCCGTTATGGAAACAAGCAGGACAACAAGGAGAATTAGAAATACCATTGCTGGATGAGGGTTACTCTTACAGAGAACCAACCAGGATACAGTTAAGAAAGGGCTGGAATGAAATTTTAATTAAATTACCAGTTAGCGGTTTTAAAGGAAAAGATTGGAAGAATCCCGTTAAGTGGATGTTTACCTTTATTCCTTATCAATAGAAACTTAAAGACATCGATATATGAAAAAACTATTTTTATCAGCACTTGCTGTTTGCTTACTCACGAGTGTTGAAGCTCAGGAAACGGTCGTATTCCGTTCAGGGGATGATGGATATGCCAGTTACCGTATTCCGGCTATTATCAAGAATAAAAACGGAGATTTAATTGCCTTTTCAGAAGGGAGAGTAGACCATGCAGGAGATTATGGAAACGTTGATATTGTGTATAAAATCAGTCAGGATAGTGGAAAAACATGGGGGAAATTATATATAGCAGCAGACTATGATCAATTACAAGCAGGTAATGCTGCTCCTGTGGTTGATTTAGAAGATCCGGAATATCCACAAGGAAGAATTTTTCTTTTTTATAATACGGGTAATAATCATGAAGGGGAAGTAAGAAAAGGTAATGGCTTACGTGAGTTATGGTACATCACATCAACTGATGGAGCAGCAACCTGGTCAGAAGCAGTTAATATTACTGCCCAGGCTCACCGTCCTAATCAGCCAAAATTAAACCCAGAGTATTCATTTTCAGAAGACTGGAGGACGTATGCTAACACTCCGGGACATGCTTTCCAGTTTGTTTCAGGTCCTCATAAAGGGAGATTGTATGTTGCTGCTAATCACAGTGCGGGTGATCCGGATTCTAAAGGAAAGGATTGGAATGCTCATGCTTATTATTCCGATGACCATGGAAAGACATATAAGTTAAGTGAAAATGTTCCCTATCCAGGAACAAATGAATCCATTGCCGCTCAAATTGACGACAATCAGGTGTATATGAGTTCAAGAAATCAACAATTAACACCAAAACAAAGGGTTATCTCAATTTCAAATGATGGAGGTCAGAGCTGGGCATCATCAGCAGCTGATCCAAATTTACCTGATCCGATTAATCAAGGTTCAGCGTTATCATGGAAACAGGGTAAAAATTTTATTCTGGCGCATATAAATGCTGCAGATGAAAAGGATCGGAATAATCTGACTCTACGACTTTCTAAGGATAAAGGAAAAAGCTGGTATTTTAATAAATTAATAGCGAAAGCTCCTGAAGGTTACAAAGGGTCTTATTCTGCCTATTCAGATATTGTCCTTTTAAAACCGAACCAAATCGGTGTTCTTTATGAAAAAGATAATTATAAAGAAATCGTTTTTACTGTTCAAAAAATAAAGTAATCAAGCTATCTCTTTAGAAGAGAAATGAATCCTCATATCTTAATCAAATAGTGGGGTTGGTCAGGGAAATATTTCTTCCGGATAATCAATCCCACTATTTGATATTTACTGACATAAGTAAATGTAAAACAGCCAGGTTTATTTTGTGATTAGCCTTTAAAAATATAAAGTCGTAATTTAGGGGTCGAATAGATAAAAACATTAAGAAAAATTCTTCAAAAACAATAGTGCTAAGTAACAGTATATTAAATCATATAGGATTATCTATTTGATAAGTGCTGACAATGAAGAATAGATAAAAACTAAGAAATGATTTTTAAAGCCTTGAAATCCAATCAAGAGGTCGATGATAGTTCCTTTAATGATCTTTATCCTCCAAAAATAAGAGAATTAGCAAAATATCATTGGACACCTGTTGAGGTTGCAAAAATGGCGGCAGAGTATTTGGTGGAAGCTCCAAATCAAAAAGTTCTTGATATTGGTGCAGGAGCCGGTAAATTTTGTTTAGTTGGCGCTGCATGTACAAAAGGCATATTCTATGGCGTTGAACAAAGGGAATCTTTGGTGAAGGTCTCTAATAAACTTGCTCAAAAACATAATATTCAAAATGTAGAATTTATTCATGCAAACATTAATCAGATCTCGTTTTCCGATTATGATGCATTCTATTTTTATAATTCCTTCTACGAAAATGTTGATACTTCTTATCCGATAGATCATTTAATCCCGGGGAGTAAAGAATTATATTATTCTTATACCGAATACCTTAGGAATCAACTTGAAAAAATGCCAATAGGAACTAGAATTGTGTCCTATTGGAGCGGATGGGAAGAAATTCCCGATAGTTTTGATTTGGAATATACAGCATGTGACGGTTTTCTAAATTTCTTAAGGAAAGTTACTTAATGGTCTTTTTTTAATGCATATAGTAAGGATTAAAACTCCTTGCTAACATAATATTTTCGTTTAAACTTATAATATCCTAATAATAAGCGGTTATAATAAAGGGCAAACAATAGTATGATCACCGGAAATAGTAAGGTTTTAAGTTGAAACCAACTATACAAAAATGCACCCAATATTCCACCTAAAAAAAAGCCTGCAATAATAATTGCTTTTAGTATAATTGCACGTTTTAAACGTCTTTGGTCCTTGGGTTTCTTATAGAAGATCATTTGAGATAACTCAATTCCCAAATCAGTAAAAAGTCCTGTCAAATGAGTAGTTCGGACCACAGAGCCGGAAATCTTAGTAACAAGTGCATTTTGCACGCCCATGGCTAACAGCAATATACAGGTTAACCAGGTTGACATATCTTTGAGGATAAAGTCTGCAGACATTACCAGGAGCAACAATAGGATTTCGAGCGAGAGCGGAAATATATAAGGTGAATTATTCATTGTTTTGGGTGTGACTTCCATGGTTGTATTTGCTAGAAAGGCACCTAGAAAAAATGAAAGTACAAATGCCATACTTACTAATGCCATCTTATAATTCCCCAAAAAAAGTTCCTGAGAGAAAAAAGCAAAATGTCCTGTTACATTTGTCGTCAGCGAATGAAAGGAAAGTACTCCTACTATGTTTACCATACCGGCAACTGTAGATAATAATGAGGCTAACTCAACATTCTGAGTTAATGTTCGCTGTTTATCACGATGTCTAAACATATTGATGCTTACAAAAAGAAATAATTTATAAACTTAAATAGAAATAAATCGGTTAATATCGACACGTCATCCAGATTAAGGGATTATCCTAATCACAAATCTAAGACTTTTATTGCTAGAACCACAATCGCTACCTCTCAACACGAACTTTTGGTGTAAAAAGCTAAGGTTTTATCTTAAAAACTATTAACAATAGAAAAAATCATGTAAATTAAATCCCTAATCGTTACTTGAACCAATCTAAACTCGTTAATATCATGCTTAAAGAAAGTTTACTTTTAATTATTCTTGTCTTATTTTTTTCTTGTGCGAAGAAAAATAAACCAGTTCAAAATAGAACTGTAAACGATTCAGGGTACTTTGAAAATCCGGTTTTTGAACCTGTTCTGGCAGATCCTTCTGTTATTAGAGATCCGATAAGTAAGAAATTTTATGCTTATGGTACTCAAGATAATTGGGATGATGGTGAGGGTTCAAGACTAGTTCCTATTTTAGAATCTACAGATATGGTCAACTGGAATTATGTTTCACCGGCTTTTAAGGAGAAACCCAAATGGAAGAATGCCGGAGGGATTTGGGCTCCTGATATTAATCTAGTAGACGGGAAATACTATCTCTATTATTCTTATTCTACCTGGGGAGATGAAAACCCCGGGGTAGGATTAGCCATTTCTGATGAACCTACAGGCCCGTTTGTGGACCAGGGTAAACTTTTTGACAGCAAGAATATAGGTGTTCCAAATTCGATAGATCCATTTTTTATGGAAGACAGAGACAAGAAATATATCTTTTGGGGCAGTTTTTCGAATACCAAAGAGCAGGGTACCTACGCTGTTGAATTGAGTAAAGATGGTAAACAATTGTTGAATAATGAGAAACACAAAATTGCTGCCGGTGATTTTGAAGCTGTTACTGTTTTTAAGAAAAAAGGGTATTTCTACTTCTTTGGGTCAAAGGGGAGCTGTTGTGAGGGTGCAAATAGTAAATACCATGTACTTGTCGCGCGGTCAGAGAATATTTTGGGACCTTATTTAGATAAAAATGGAGAAGATATAACGGAAAGAGGCAAAGGGACTTTGATTTTAGAGAGTTCCTCTGAAATTGCAGGCCCGGGCCATACCTCCGGAATAATAACAGATAATCAAGGAAAGGATTGGGTTCTCTATCATGCAATTAATAAACAAAACGGAAAATTAGGAAATGGAACTTCCAGACGGATGCTAATGCTCGATCAGTTGAATTGGCAGGAGGATTGGCCAATCATAGGCTCGGGGGAACCAAATCGTCATCAACAACAAAAACCAATCTTCAAATAATTTGAACTATGAAAGCATTATATACGATCTTACAAATAATTACTGTATTTATCATTTTACTGATGAATATCGGAACCGGCAAATCCCAGGAGTTGCCTGGAAACCCCTTATCTGTTGCTCTGGGTGATCCCTATATTATTTATGATGATCAAACGGATTTATACTATCTCTATGGTACCGGAGGGACAAAAAATGGTTTTGTAACTTATTCTTCTCCTGACCTGAAAGAATGGAAGAATGAAGGAGTGATTTATAGCAATGAGCAGGCGAAATCATGGGGGAGCAAAGATTTTTGGGCTCCGGAGGTTTATAAATGGAATAATAAATTCTATTTATTTTATAGTGCCCATGATAAGAATAATCCTAACAATGAATTAGAAAATTATAAGATAGGGATTGCTGTGGCAGAAAGTCCGAAAGGTCCATTTATTGATATGACAGGGGCACCGTTATTTGATCCGGGCTATCCGATAATTGATGCGAATGTCTATGTTTCTGAGGATGGAAAGAAGTACCTATATTATTCCAGATGCTGTTACAAGCATCCCGTGGAATCGGAGATTGCTGAACTGGTAAAGAAGGAAGGGCTTTATAATGAAATAGAGGAAAGCTGGGTGTATGGAGTTGAGCTAAGAGACGACTTAAGTGGAGTGCTCGGAGAACCCAAATTATTATTACGTCCTCCGGTAAAATTAAAGGATAAGCAGGCGGAATGGGAAAGTAGGTCGGTTAATAATGCTGAAATCAATCGTCGCTGGACTGAGGGATCCTATTTATTTAAATATCATGATACCTATTATATGATGTATTCTGCCAATCATTATGCAGGACCCTATTATGCGGTAGGTTATGCTACATCAAAAAGTCCGATGGGACCATTTAAAAAATCGGATCACAATCCTGTTTTGGAAAAAAATACAGATAAAGGCGGGGATGTGACCGGTACGGGTCATAATTCTATTTTTATAGGAAAGGATGGACAGATGTACTGTGTTTATCATGGACGGACGACAAAAACCGGAAATGACCGGGTAGTTTTTATTGATAAATTAGAGATAAATTCCAAAGGTGTGTTAAAAGTACACGGTCCAAGTACAAATAATTAATGGAATTTGTATATTCGGAGAACGAATTAAAATCAGCCTATGTCCAATTTTGAAATAAATGATGTTCCACATACTCGTTTGAACCTATTAACTGGTGAACGAATCCTTGTATCTCCACATCGCAGTAAGCGACCTTGGCAAGGTCAGGTAGAGGATTTGGCAGTTGATACCAGACCTACATACGATCCAAGCTGTTACCTGTGTCCAGGGAATAAACGTGCCGATGGTAGTGCAAATCCCGAATATAAAGAGAGTTTTGTTTTTGTAAATGATTTTTCAGCATTGCTTCAGGATACCGAAGAAGGTAGAATTGATGAAGAAGGATTATTGATTGCTGAAACAGAGAAAGGTATTTGTAAAGTTATTGCTTTTACCCCCAGACATGATTTAACGCTTCCGGAAATGGAAGTTTCAGATATAAAAAAAGTGGTGGACGTATGGCAGAGTGAATTTAGCTCATTAGCCGCCAATGACTGGATAAAATACATTCAGATTTTTGAAAACAAAGGCTCGATCATGGGATGTAGCAATCCCCATCCACACGGTCAAATCTGGGCAGAGAGTAAACTGCCAATGGAAATATTAAAAGAGGAAAAACAGCAGCGTGATTATTTTGAGAAACATAATAGATCACTTCTTTTGGATTATCTAAATCTTGAGCTTAAGAAAAATGAGCGAATCATTGTGGATAATGCGCATTTTGTTGCTTTAGTTCCATTTTGGGCAGCCTGGCCGTTTGAAACCATAGTCATCAGTAAGCGACAGGTAAAGGATATACGAGAATTTACCGAAGCGGAAAAGTTAGATCTAGCCAAAACCTTGCAGGAACTAACCATCCGATATGATAATATTTTTTCTACTTCTTTTCCATATTCTGCCGGAATGCACCAAGCTCCTGTAAATAATGGGAATCAAGACTTTTGGCATTGGCATATGCATTTCTATCCACCATTGTTGCGTTCTGCAACTGTTAAGAAATTTATGGTCGGATACGAGATGTTAGCCAACCCTCAACGAGATATTACGGCCGAGAAAGCAGCAGAAATTTTACGAAATCAACCAACAGTCCATTATAAACAAAATACCAAATGATTGAAAGAAAACAGATTAGTGACAGGTTTAAGGAATTGTATGGAACAGAACCTGCGTTAATTTCAAAATCCCCGGGTCGGATCAATGTAATTGGAGAGCACACCGATTACAACGAAGGCTTTGTTTTACCCACAGCAATTGATAAGGCCGTTTATGTTGCCTTAGGAAAACGTGATGATTCGGAAATTCATTTATTTGCCGAGGATTTTAAGGAACCTTATCAGGTTGACCTTAGAGCGGTACGTCCGACGGATAAGGGCTGGCCAAATTATATCCTTGGAGTTGTTAATCAATTAAAGGAACGAGGTCTGGTGATTTCAGGTTTCAATCTATATATCGATGGGGATATTCCTGTTGGAGCGGGTCTTTCTTCTTCTGCGGCTGTAGAATGTGCAACAGGGTTTGGTTTAAATGAGTTGTTCTATCTAGGCTTAGACCGGGTAGAGATTGCTAAAATAGGTCAAAAGGCGGAACATACTTATGCCGGAGTAAAGTGTGGAATAATGGATCAGTTTGCGTCTGTTCTGAGCAAAGAAAATCATGTGGTTCGTCTTGATTGCAGG
>JBEBRZ010000113.1:0-10264 GCA_040394615.1 Sphingobacterium mizutaii | reverse complement strand
GGCTTATGAACACCATCTGGAGTAGTATAAAAAGGTCTCCCTTCCACTACTGCATGCTTTTGAGGATCTATTCCCAAGGAATGATAAATTGATTGATGAATACTTTCAATATGTATGGGGTTCTCAATGGTTTTGCATGGGCGTTCATCTGCAGTTTTGCCATACACGGAGCCCTTCTTAATTCCTCCACCAAACATTAGGATTGAACATCCGTCCGTAAAATGACGATGCATACCATAATTTTTAATATCATTTATCACATCAGGTTGATCAACTTGATGCAACACTTCAGCTCCCGGCCTCCCTTCCATCACCATATCCCGACTGAATTCACTCGCAAGAATAACCAAGGTTCGATCAAGATGTCCTGAACGATCCAGATCTTTAAGCAATTGTGCAATTGGTGCATCAATTAGCTTTTTCATGTCTTTAGCTCTTGTATGACCATTTTCATGTGTATCCCACCCCATAAAAGGCTCATATTCTGATGTCACGCTTATAAATCTTGCTCCTTGTTCAACAAGTCTCCGAGCCATCAGGCAGCCAAGTCCAAATTTACCTGTGTTATAAATCTCATAAGTTTCTTTCGGCTCTTCTGTTAGATCAAAAGCTTTAGCTTCCGGTGATTTAAGCAAACTATAGGCTTGTTCCATCGATCTCTTGAAAGACTCTTTCTGGTAATCACTACCGTATTCCCCTATGGGATTCTTTTCTAATAATTCTGTATATAATTGATTACGTCGTTCAAACCTACTAAAGGACATTCCTGCCGGTGGTTTTACGGCGTCCAATCCGGAAGAAGGATCTGGAATCATAAAAGGACCGAATTCGCTACCTAAAAAGCCGGCGGTATGAAAAGCTTTCAATTCTTCAGCTTCTCCAACGGTCATTCGTTGACCAATATTTATAAATGCAGGAATAACTGGATTTTTAGGCCCAAGCTCCTGAGCAATCCAAGAACCGATGTGTGGTGCAGCTACTGTCTGAGGAGGTTCATAACAGGTATGCCAATGATATTGATGCCTTGAATGTAAAATATGTCCCAAATCTCCTGCTACATACGATCTTATCAAAGTTCCTTTATCCATTAAAGAGGCGATAGACTCAAGACCTTCAGAAAAACTGATCCCATCTAATGCAGTCGGAATCGACTTAAATGTGCTTAATACTTTATTTGAGTCCAACCCTTTTTCATAGGGAGTATAAATTTTAGGATCGAATGTTTCAGTATGTGCCATCCCTCCCGCCATCCATAATAAAACGACTGTGTCGGCGGTTGATTTAGCGCTTCCCTTACATGAAGATAAAAATCCTGATAGTGGACTCCCGGCTGCCAACGCTGCTAAAGTTCCTACACTCGCAGTCCTTAAAAAATCTCTTCTATTAAAATTGCTTTTCATCTTTCCAAAAATTACAGATTCCTTAAATCTCTCATCTAATCATTTTTATTCAATAAACTGGAACTCAGGAAGAAGCACAATTGCCCATAACAATTCCTGCACAGCATCCTCTTCTACCTTATTGCCAAGTAATTTTTTAGCAATACTAAATTCCTTTTCTGAGGCTTTCCTACCTAAACTTTGAGAATATACTGCCTGAATCAACTGATCGGGATTAGTATATTTAGAAACCCAATTCTTAGCTCCATGGACTAATGTTTCATTTAATTTCGTCCCGTTTGTTAACTCCATTGCTTGTAACAAGGTTGCCTGCCCATCACGAGAACTGATAATATTCTCTCGACTTGGGCGCCCTAAAGCGGTCTGAAAAGGATCGTTTTGTACAAGTGCCGCGCGCACAAAAACCAAATTATCTAAATATGTTTTACCATCCTTAAAAGGATTATATTTGAGCGCATCCGCAGTATACACCGGGTATACCAACAGGCTTAGGGCATCTGCAAATTGTTCCGCAGTAAGCTTTCTTTTCAATAATCCACTGAATACAAAATCATCAGAATTTATTGTCATAGGATCTTTTACGATCACTGAAGGTAATTGATAGGTCTTGGAGGTTGTAATAAGATAAAGCAGTTTTTTTATATCATAACCTTCTTCTACAAAATTGACAGCCAACCAGTCCAGTAGGTCTTCGCTCCACGGTTTTCTATCCATTTCGTCTGTAGGAGCTACAATACCTCTACCCATAAGCTGACCCCAAATACGATTTACCAGTGTTCGATAAAGACGACCATTTTCCGGTTGGGTAAGTAATTCAGATAACTGCTTCGATTTTTCCTGAACAGTCGCCTCTTTACTTATATTTCCAAGTTCGGGCCATAACAACCGGGTATCAGCCATTTTCCCCGTAGGAATATCGCAACGATTGATTTCCAAAGATTCTTCGGAAAAGATATTAGCAAAAGCATAAGCGTCATCCAGCTTCCAATCACTTACAAAACTGTCATGACATGAAGCACATTTCAAATTAACGCCAAGTAATGCCTGTGATACATTCTGCGCAGCTTGCATCGCTGTAGTCTGACTGCTGTTTACAGCCCCTCGCCAAGCTATACCTTTTATAAATCCTTTGGATTCTTCGCTTGGACTCAAGAGTTCCATTGCAAACTGTTTATAGGATTTATTGGCCTGTAGCGATTGATAAAGCCAGCCGGATATGTTAAAACGGCCTTGGGTAATATAGCCTGTTCCGGTGTAGTCATTGCGGAGTAAGTCATTCCAAAATGTAGTCCAATGAGTAGCATACTCATTGTTGCGTGAAAGAAGTTCTTCAGCAATCTTCTCTCGTTTATTGGCCATTTTATCCGCCTCAAAACGCTGTAACTCCTGCTCTGTCGGGGGTAATCCAATAAGATCAAAATAGATACGACGAAGAAATGTCCTGTCATCTACAGGCGTTTCCCACTCAATCTTGTTTTTAGTAAAATATGCATTAACAAGACGATCAATTGGGTTATTCATATCTCCAACAATTGGAGGAAGTTCTGGTTTTCTTGGGGCTAAGGGTGCTACTCGAAAGATTCCTTTTACTTGGTCTGGCCAAGGAGCTCCTTTATCTATCCATAATTTAATTAAAGAAATATCCTTTTCTTCCAAGGGTTTACCTTTACCGGGCATAGCCTCTTTATGACCGGCGGGTAGAGAAATCCGTCGCACTAATTCACTATGCTCTGCATCTCCAGGAAGTATAACAGGACCTGATTCACCGCCTTTAAAAACAAGATCTTTTTCGTCTAGACGTAATTTTCCTTCGGTTTTATCACTGCTATGACATTGGAAACAATGATGAGCAAATATCGTCCGTACTGCAAGATTAAGGTTTACCTCTTGTTCATTGGATAAGCTATCTGTTTCACTGGCAAATGAAGCAAGATCAAAACCTGAAGATGGCATTCCGCCTCCAAGCTCTGTTAGATTCTCATTCACAGGTGCCCAAGGTGTTGTACTTACTAAATAATCCTGACCATGTGTCAAAGAGCCTCCATAATGACCAGCCATAAAAACTGCCAATACAGTCATTATCAAAACACTCCTATAAACAGCAATCAATCCTTTTCGATTATATTTAATGATTAGCCATAATAAAAATGCGCTGATTGCGCCTAGAATAGCTGTACCAATACCAGTCCATTGATGCCATTCAAAATTATTACCTCCATAGCTTCCTGTTTTCGCAAGCAGCAACCCTAGAATTGCTGCAATTACTGCTCCGGCAGCACCAATAAATACGATCCAATTAGTACCCGTACGTAGATTCGATTGAAAAGATCCAAACTTTGCAAGCTCCATTACGCCAGCAATAACCAATAAAGCCACAGGAAAATGAACCAATAACGGGTGTAGTCTTCCCAAAAATGTCCAGACCCACCAAGATTCATTTTCATTGACGATATCTTCCGTTCCAATAGTAGAAACTTCCTGCCCGATTGCGTTATTGTTAAATAATATTGCAGAGGCAAGTATCAATAGGATACCATAGCAGTAAAAAATAAATTGCCGATTGGGTTTATACATGACTGGTTGTTCGTTTTATAGATCGGTTGATATTAAAGTTAGTGATTAATTATCAAACACTATCCTGCACTTACAGGCATATTTACCTGAAGTTAAAACATTAGACGAGAATAATACTTTTATATAGGTTAAATTTTATTGAATAGGGACATTCAATAAATGCAAGGAAAAATAAACCTTATTTCCCACCCAATTTTTCAATGTATAGATCTTCAACTTTCTTGCGGGCCCAAGGAGTTTTTCGTAAAAACGTTAAGGAAGATTTTAAACTAGGGTTATCAATAAAACAATTAATTCGTACCTCTTGCCCTAATCCTTTCCAACCACCATAATACGCTAATAATTCTTCGATAATATGATCTAGCCTTTTACCATGTAAGGGATTATTTGGTTGCTTCTCCATGGAGCAAAATTACAAAAATTAACAGCAAAGGTTACACAATATTACCGGCTTCCTTCATTAAAGAAAATATATAAGCCATCTTTCCCTGCTACGATAATATCTTTTCTCCCTGTACCTCTTAAGTCCGAAATTGAAAAATAAATACCTGCTCCCTTACCTTGGTCTACCGGACCATAACTAATCACGTTTTTTGTAAAGGATTCACCATTCCATTTATAGTAATATAACCCAAAAGGATCATTCGCTCCGGGATCTCCTCCATTATGGGCACGGTATCGCTTACCGGTAATGAGCTCAGGTTCACCATCGCCGTCAATATCTTCCCATTCCATTGTATGAAATTGAGAATTATAAGGATCAATTAGATGTTTTATCCATTTGCGCTTTCCTTTAGAATCTATTTGCTGTTCATACCAATCTAATCCATAAGAATGTCCTTGTCCCACTATTAAGTCATTTAAACCATCTTTATTGATATCTACGACCAACATAGGAACACTAGCATCTCCGAATTCAAATTCCTGATGTAAAATCCATTTTCCATTTGGATCTAAAGGTGATTCCAACCAACCATTATTCACAATAATATCCCCTTTTTTATCACCATTTATATCGCCAAAGCCTAACCCATGTCCATGAGTTGCTGCAACATCAATTTTCGTAAATTCTCCGGTTCCCTTTCCTGTGGCATCTTTATTTAATCGGTAATACTTTAAAGGTTGTCCCGGAGTGTTAGGGACAATTTCTATTGTACCATCTCCATCAATATCCCACCCACGTGCTGTTTCTATATTACCTGTAGAATCAATAATATGCTTCTTCCAGGATTCATTATTTCCCGGATTTTCAAACCAGAATAATGTCGCTCCAAACCACCCGCCGGTAATAAAATCTATTTTCCCATCCCCGTTTACATCTAAAGGTATTGTTGAAAAGTCATCCCAATATTCACCAACCCGATTTACTTCAGCAATACCATGGCGGTTAATAAAATTTGGACCTTCATACCAAAATGCTCCCGAAACAAGATCTGGATGACCATCCTCATTTACATCAAATACCCCAACAGATTCATAAGTCTCCGAGGAAACCTTCACCTTATTAAAATGCAAAGGTGCTACAAAAGAAGTTTCTTTTTGATTTTGTCCTAAGACAGGAAAGATATAGCCAATGGCGAAAAATAAAGAGAAAAATAGACGCATAATACAAGATACCACACTGATTTCAGAAAACTATCATGTAGTGTCATGGTCATACCTTTGCTTCCAGGCACTATTGCCGGTCCTGACCAAATATATTAGAAACAATAAATCTGATCACTCTAACAGTAATTTAAGATGACAATCTTAAGGATTCTGATTATATAGAAATTCCAAAACTTTTTTGCACTAATTCCACCAACACATCAATAGGAATTGATGGTGAAGGATCTTCTGTTGTGGACCATTCTCTTGTAGTCGGATTGACTGTCAGGATATAATTTATCTCTTCGTTTTCGACGATATTTACGGTATGTGTCTTCGGATCGTATGTTGCACTAAAATCAATGGTTTGTCCGTTGTGGGTATACTGAAAGGTTCTGTTAAAATCCATGCTTATAATTTTGTAACAATATAACAAAAATGAAGATCAATTGTTTAGGACATTCAAATAGGTTTAAACATTTGGATGACCTAAGTATGATTAGAAAAATACCAATACAATCCAGATAATAATTCTTCCAAGTAAGATTATACCCATTGGATACAGAAAGAACCATTTAAAGGACCAATATTGACGCTTAGACATACCTTCAAATATTTTAGGACGTCTCATAATATTCATTGTTTTTTACTGTCTCCTTTTTAAGGAAATCAATATTTTGTTTACTTTTCTTCTTCTAATTCTTTTATCCGTTTCTTCATAAATTCGATTTCCTCTTTTTGAGATGAAATAATCTTTTTACTTAATTCTATTGTTTGTGGGTCTTTAAGATCACTTTCTTCGACCATCAGAACAGCTCCGGCATGATGTGGAATCATAGACTTAAGAAATTGAATATCTCCAACAGAAGTCTGCTTACGGATCGCAAACCAAAAAAGTAGTAGAGAAAGAAATCCAATGATAATCAATGCAATATTCAATTTTTTAAAATGATACATCTCACCCATAAGCAATAGTTCTATTATTAACATAGGCGAAGTCATTAGCCCTGCCATATAAAATTGATTCACATTTGGGATTACATTCTCTAGCCTGTCCACCATCGCATACATCAAGATATACATCATAATATATGAGAGTATCATCATTACTAATAGCTTAACGTAATGCTTTCCATGATTTTTAGCATGGGATATTTTCATTGTGTTCCCATTGTTTTCCGAATGATGCGAATGTTCCATAACAATTATTAAATTAATGTTTCTTCATAATTAAAACACCTTATTAATTAATTGGTTTGCAATATTTTATATAATAAAAAGAGCGGAATAAAATCCGCTCTCATTAATATCAAAAAATTAAAATTACTCTGCTTTTGAGTTCAGATTGGTATCAGCAATGGATGTTAATTTTTCATCACATGCTTTTTCTTCAGCCAGCGTTTTTAATAAGATTTTCAAAGCTTCTTTATGATCCAATACTTTGGCAAATGCTGCTAAAGTACCATAAGTCGCAATTTCATAATGTTCAACTTTTTGTGCAGCAGCAATAATTCCGGCATCCCGTACAGCCCCAACTTCAGTTTCCTCCATAATGCCTTCACCTTCTTCTAATAAACCTGCCATTGCATCACATTTTTCTGCTTTAGCTTTAACACCAATCGATTTGAAAGCTTCCTCTAAACGAGAAACGTGTTCTTTGGTTTCATTAAGATGTGAAGTAATAGCATCTTTTAACTTTTTAGAACTCGCATTTTTCTCCATTTTAGGAAGTGCTTTTACTAATGCTTTTTCAGCCCAATAAATGTCTTTTAATCCGTCTTCAAATAAATCCTGTAAATTCTTGGCAGCATCTGCCTTGGCTTTAATTTTCGTTTCCTTTTGAGTTGTTGCCATGATATTTAAATTTTATGTTTTTATATTGAAGAGAACAGTATTGTATTAAAAAAGTTTCACTAAAAAGGAGAATATGACAATCAGGATAATCTTATTTTCACATCAATTATAAAATTTTACACTTCCAAAACCTTCGTTTTAATAAAACCCCATAGCACACCCACTTAAAGTTAAAATTATATTAAATGAAAGTCATTAAGTGAAATCTTTAAATAAGAATAAAATAATTTCTTTTATTATCAATATTATATAGTACCTTTACTCAATAATCAGGCTCTGCCGATGCTTTTCTGAAACTGATCAGTTTACTTTTCTTTTTTAGTTTCGCCTTTTCAGCTGCTAATTTTGTTATCATTATAAAGGTGCAGTACCAATTTGAACTGAATAATCAGATCATTAAATACCACATCATTTCTTGCAAACAATTGTGATTTAAAGGGAGCTTAATTGCTCATTAGGATTGGCTTTATGCCGTAAAAAAATTTATAAATTAATACAATACAAAAATGCAACAAGGAAAAATTAAATTCTTCAACAACACTAAAGGTTTTGGTTTTATTGCACCAGAGGATGGTGGAGAAGATGTTTTCGTACATTCAACTGGTTTAATTGATGAAGTACGTGAAAACGACAATGTTACTTACGATGTAGAAAATGGTAAAAAAGGCTTAAACGCTGTAAACGTAAGAGTAGTATAAATTAGAAATTACCCTTCTTAAATAAGTATGTTAAGAATCTGTGGCAGTGCATTCGTGTTTCTGCCACATTTTTTTGCCTAAATTCTCATAATACCTTTTCAAAAGGTTATTAAATTCTTAACATCGCAAAATTTTCTACAAACAAATCTTACTAGTTTGTCCGAATGATAATTTTAGAATTGTCGCGTTTTTAGCCGATAATCTCTCCGTAAAATTATACCAAATAACCTTAAACAGCTGACAAAATATTCCCTACATTTAAATAATATCCGAAATATTTAAAGTAAAATTCTTTTTGATTCGTCTATGTTTACATGGACCGGGCAGAGCAAAAAATAATGTCAGAGAAAAATGCCAAATCATTTACGGAAAACGTCAAAACTTATGGCGCCCAATTGCTACGCTTTGTAAAAGCGAGAGTAAACCGAGCGGCAGATGCTGAAGATATTCTGCAGGAGGTTTGGTATCAATTTTCAAGGGTTACCAATATAGATGATTTAGGCAATGCCGGTGCATGGCTGTATTCGGTGACAAGAAATAAAATAACGGATTCTTATCGAAAAAAGAAAAATGAATCATTAGACGAGTTAACGGATGTTGGTGATGATGAATCCTTCCCTATTGCCCATCTTCTCGTAGCTGATGAAACCAATAATCCGGAGCTCAAGATGTTTAAAGAAATTTTCTGGGACGAGTTGATGAAAGCTTTGGAAGAGTTACCGGAAAAGCAAAAGAAAGTTTTTATAATGAATGAAATCGAAGATATGACCCTTCAGGAGATAGCGGATCAGGAAAATGAAAACCTTAAAACCATTATCAGTCGGAAAAGCTATGCTGTAAAACATTTGCGTCTTCGCTTGCGTGGGTTATATGATGAGTTAAATTCTTAAAATTAAAAAGTGATGAATAGATTTATGAGTAGTAAAAGAAAAGGTAAAAAGATCTTTATAGGGCTAGCAATACTAGTCTTCTTCTTCCTGATGATTGCCCTGCTCCAATTTTTATGGAATAGCTTAATTCCCGAAATATTTGGATTTAAAGCGATTAGTTATTGGCAAGCATTTGGTTTGTTCCTGTTATCCAAACTATTATTCGGACGAGGATTTGGTAAACCAGGAGGATTCAGAAGGAAGTTTAAAAACAGAGAAATCAATAGAGAGGATATTTCGGAGGAAGATCGTCAGCGTTTGCGTGATGAATGGAAACGCCGCTTTGATTCTCACTGCAAATTTTAGTTGGAAAAAAATATTGAAGAATTTCAAAAAAGTTTAAAGTAAAAGCGAACGTTATACGTCTACCACTACAAAGGCCTTTACAAAAACAAATAATTAAAAGAACATGAAAAATAAACTTCAATTTATACTACCACGATTACTCGTCATAACAGCGGTAATCGGATTAGTAACCCTAGTAATAGGATTTATATTTAAAATCCTTTTACTTGCCACAGCACTCTTTACTATAGGTGCTCTAGTACAGTCGAAGATTCAGAAGCGCAGAATGAAAGCGGCTTCTCTATCACAAGAAGCAATGCATCCTGGCTTATACGCGCAAAGCTATGCACAACATGCAATTATGCCAATGCAATATTCTTCACAGGCAAATACACCGAAAATCGTTCCTATTTATTAAATCATTAAAAGAAAAAAAGAAAATGTTTAGCAAAGACACATATAACAGAGGATATCAAGGTCAAGACAGAAATTGTCGCGGAGACTTCAGAAGAAAGTTTGAAAAATTACAACATCACCTGTTCAACGAATCAACTCCTTTTGGTAACAGAGGACAAAATAAGACCTATATTCCCGTAAATATCGCTGAGAATGATGAATTCTATCAAGTTCAAGTATTTGCGGCAGGAAGAAAAAAAGATCAGTTTCAGGTAAATATCACTGAGCAAGTACTCACCATTAGTTGCAAAGCCGGAGAATTAGAACCTGGGTTAAAATACATCTATCAGGAGCAACAAGTAGATGCTTTTAATCGCGCATTCCAATTACAGGATCAAGTATTAATTGATAATGTACACGCAAGTTATGAAGAAGGAGTTTTAACCGTTATTCTTCAAAAAGATCCCGATAAAACACCTGTAGGTCAGGAAGTTTTAGTATCCTAATAAATAAATTTAATATTGAAAGCAACCTATATGGT
>JBEBRZ010000112.1:0-10346 GCA_040394615.1 Sphingobacterium mizutaii | reverse complement strand
GCTGATTTGAAAAAAGGAGCTATCTCTCAAGAAGAATACGATAAAGAAATCGCTGCTGAGACCGAAAGAACAATCCGTTTACAAGAAGACTTAGATATCGATGTATTAGTACATGGTGAGTTTGAGCGTAACGACATGGTTGAGTACTTCGGTGAGCAATTAGCAGGATATGCCTTCACTCAAAACGGTTGGGTTCAATCATACGGTTCCCGTTGTGTGAAACCTCCGGTTATTTATGGAGATGTATACCGCCCAGAAGACATGACAGTTCGTTGGTCTGCTTATGCACAATCATTGACTAACCGTCCGGTAAAAGGAATGTTAACAGGTCCTGTTACGATCTTACAATGGTCATTTGTACGTAACGATCAACCTCGTTCGACTACAACATATCAAATTGCATTGGCAATTTTAGATGAAGTTCAAGCATTAGAAAAAGCAGGTATAAAAATTATTCAAATCGATGAGCCGGCAATTCGCGAAGGTTTACCATTGCGTAAAGCTGATCAGAAAGATTACTTGAACTGGGCTGTTCGTGCTTTCCGCGTTTCTTCATCAAATGTAGATGATGATACACAGATCCACACACACATGTGTTACTCTGAGTTCAATGATATTATCCAGGATATTGCTGCGATGGATGCTGACGTAATCACTATTGAAACTTCTCGTTCTCAAATGGAATTATTAGATGCATTTGCTGACTTTAAATATCCAAATGATATCGGTCCAGGCGTATATGATATTCACTCTCCACGTGTTCCAAGCACAGAAGAAATGGTGAACTTATTACGTAAAGCTAAGGCCGTAGTTCCTTCTGAGCAATTATGGGTAAACCCTGACTGTGGTTTGAAAACTCGTGCTTGGCCGGAAACAAAAGCTGCATTAGAATCAATGGTAGAAGCTGCTAAGATTTTAAGAGCTGAATAAGCAATAATTAGTAATATAAAATATCATAATGAAAAATGCCGAGTTAAATTTAGCTCGGCATTTTTTTTATTCCTCTTCTTCATCAATATGCAAAAAAGACTTTCGTTTATTCGCAAAATAGAATATGGGTATCCCTATAAGGATTAGGATCAATCCCGGCCATGTATATTGTGGTTTATATATAATTAACAATATACAGAAAGCAGTTCCAATCAAGAGGTAAATCAAAGGAGGAATAGGGTAAAGAAAAGTTTTATACGGTCTTTCGAGTTCGGGTTTTTTCCATCGTTGATACATCACAGCTAAAACAGTAACCATATAGAAGATGACGATCACGAAAGATACCATGTCTAAAAGATTGCCATACTGACCACTTAAACACAATAAAGAGGCCCATATTCCTTGAATCCATAAGGAACGCCCGGGTACTGAATGCTTATTATTCGGAATCGCATCTTTTAAAAACAAACCATCTTTAGCCATCCTCTGATAAACCCTCGCTCCGGATAAGACAATTCCATTCACACATCCGAAAGTTGATATCATCACTAACAAAGCCATGATAATGGTACCTGTATTCCCTAATATCTTCTCTGCGGAAGCAATAGCAACTCTATCATTTGCCGCAAAGGCGATTTCATCTCTGCTTAAACTTGCTAAATAAACATAGTTACTAAATAGGTAAAGTAACATGACTAAGGAGGTTCCCACCACCATAGCAATAACTACATTCTTTTTAGCATTATTAATCTCTCCGGCAATAAAAGTTACATTTTCCCAGGCTACACTACTAAATATTGATCCTACCATTGCTGCAGCAATTCCTCCCAATAAAACTGTTCCTGATATTTCAGTCCAACCTGATTTGTCGGTATTCTGAAAGGAGCTCCAGCCATAGCTCATATTTTCAGCAAATAAATTGTTATCAATCAAAAATGCACCACCTACAATTAAAACCAACAAAGCAATAATTTTGGATGAGGTAAAGATGGATTGAACTAGTTTGCCGCTTTTAACACCTTTTGTATTTATAAAAGTTAATAGTAAAATTACCCCAATAGCAAGCACCTGCATCCAGGTAATCATAAAGGTTCCGTTCTGATAAATCGGAGCTGCATTATTGAGACTTGGGAATAAATAACCTGTGAACTTGCCGAACGCTACTGCAACCGCAGCAATAGTTCCGGTCTGAATGACAGCAAAAAGACTCCAGCCATACAGAAATCCTGTCATTTTTCCGAAAACCTCAGTCAGATAGGTGTACTGTCCACCGGCCTTCGGATACATAGAAGAAAGCTCGCCATAGCAAATTGCCGCTGAGACAGTTGCAATCGCTGTAATTAACCAGACCGTAATCATCCAGTATCCTGATCCTAACTGTCGCATCATATCAGATGATACTATGAATATTCCACTACCAATCATCGATCCCATGACGATCATAATAGCGTCCCATAGCTTAAGTTGTTTTTTCATATTTTAGATCTATAGTTTTCAAACCTACAAATAATATCAGCTTCTGTAAATATCTGGCAGAAATTTAACGTTAATCATGCTGGTGTTTTATCAGTAGCAAACTTTTCTTAATCCATCTTGTTATACCAGAAAAGAAATAATATGAATAGATATATCGGTTTTTTGGCAATTGCATTAACGACTACTTTATTTAGTAGCTGTTCTTTAATAGAAGGAATTTTCAAAGCAGGAATGTGGTGGGGAATTATTTTAGTAGTTGGGGCGGTCGTTTTAGTGATTTGGTTAATTTCCAAACTATTTGGAGGAAAAGGTGGAACTAATTAATATTCATTTAGAATTAATTTTTAATTAACGTAAATGCTGTAAATTGGAGTCAAAATAATTTTGGATGAATAAATTAATTTTTATTTTCTTGATTCTAGTTTCAGGCACTCATTTATTCGCTCAAGAAGGATATCCCGAACCCACTGAAAAAAGTGGGTTATTATTTTATATTCAACATAATAGAGGGAAAAATACGTTTGTTTACGCCTTAAACAAGGATGATGAGAAAAATCCAATCCGGGTTTATAGACAGATTTTTGACAAAGAAGGAGAAGTCAGACCCCTTACGACGCTCCAACGAAATTTTGCTTATGGCATAGATTGCAAAAAATTAAATAATCAAAACTATGAAGCCACAATAGTTTCCCTCCCTACTCAGAAATTTTATTTACATATTCCCAAAAAAGGCAATGCCTTTGTGGAAACTACGATAAACGGTGTAAATATGACTGTATCCCGAATTTTTATACAGCAAAAAGACGGTACCTCCGGCTTAAGTACGAAAGTAGATTATATTCTATTTTATGGAAAACATAATAATAAAGCAACTGTTCAGAAGCTGATTCCTTAATAAAAAAATAAAGCATATAGTGCAGGATGGATTTTTGAAAAAAATATCCGTAATTCGAGTAAAAATCTATATCTTTTATTTAAATGAGTGTAAAGATTAAGTATCCCTATAATTCCAACTACCCTTCTGTTACTGATTTGAAAAGAAAGGCTAAGTGGAGAATTCCAAAATTTGCTTTTGATTATTTAGAAGGCGGTTGTAATGAGGAATTAAATTTAACCCGAAATGAGAATGATTTTGATGATATTCTCTTAAAACCACAATATTTACATGTTTCCGGAGATATTGACATGTCGGTGGATCTATTCGGAAAACGATATAGCGCTCCCTTTGGTATTTCCCCAATAGGTCTCCAAGGTTTGATGTGGCCAAATGCGCCTGAGATATTAGCAAAAGCTGCTGCAAAAAATAATGTACCCTATATTTTAAGTACTGTTTCAACCAGTAGTATTGAAAGAATTGCTGATGTTTCAGAAGGTGAAGCTTGGTTCCAATTATATCATCCTACCGAGGATCGATTAAGAGATGATATATTAAACAGGTTGAAAGCTGTTGAATGCCCGGTATTGGTAGTATTAGTAGATGTTCCTTCTTTTGGCTTACGTTACAGAGAAATTAAAAGTGGATTATCTATGCCGCCAAAAATGAATATCAGTAATGTTTTACAGGCCTTGGTTTGTCCTGAATGGGGAATAAAGACCTTACAACATGGCATCCCGAGCTTTGCTACTTTAAAACCCTATATGGAAAAAGGCTTAGATCTTTCACAGCTTGGCCAGTTTATGAACAAGACTTTTACGGGGAAAGTAAATATCCAGAAAGTACAAGCCATTCGCGACATTTGGAAAGGACCTTTAGTTCTAAAGGGTATAACAACCCAAGAGGATATGGAAGCCGCAATCGCTATTGGTGTAGATGGTGTTATTGTTTCCAACCATGGGGGAAGACAAATAGATGCCGGAGAATCCTCAATACATTCCTTGATTCGCTTAACACAAAACGGAAATTATAAAAATAAATTGAAAATCATGCTCGATGGAGGAATTCGTTCCGGAGTAGATTTAGGAAGGTCCTATGCTGTGGGATCTGAGTTTAATTTTATGGGGAGACCATTTATGTACGGAGTTGGCGCGTTAGGAGATGAAGGCGGAGATCACACGATCAATATGTTTAAAGCACAGTTATATCAAGTGATGCAACAATTGAGTTTAGAAAACATCCATCAATTTCCTTCAAGATTATTGTAAACTTCTTCTAATCCAAAATACTATTCATTGATAAATGAATAACAAACAATAAACTCAATGTAAAACTTTAGCTTTCTCATCTTTAAAGATATGTTAAGGATGAGAGATTACAATTAATTAGATAATTTTCAAAAGCGATGTCATTAATGATCATCGCTTTTGTATTATTATAGTTGCGTTCCTATCTGTTGGTTTTGAATTAAAATTATTCTTGTAAATTCGGGTTGAAATCAAGAAAAACCTATGCTTGATTTTTCTTAATGGATCAACCAAAATATAATGCAAACAAAATACATTAACCATTTTTGGCTAATAGGCCTTTTTATTTTACAGTTTCAGTATCTACAAGCACAAATTGATGTTAGTCTAAAAGAGGACTTAAAATTTAAATACGATTTAAAAAAGGGTTCTTTTTCATTAGAAGAGAATAACACTATCATTTTTCAAGACGCTATTTCAAGCTTTCAATTAAAGGGTGGAAAGGAACAATCTATATCTAGTACAAGTGCTATAGCTTTAAAACAAAAGTTTAAAGATAATCTTGGTTCAGGAATTTGTTATTCCATAACACACAGCTTACCTGATAACATCAAGGCTATTCAAAACTTCTATTTTTATGAAGGGAGTTCTTCAATAATTATGGAAGTCGTATTAAAAGGCAAAAATATTAGTAGTAATTCCATTAGCCCTTTATTAGTCAAGCCTCAACTTTTACTTTCGACCGATAGTCTGACCTCCGTTTTTGTACCATTTGATAACGATACCTTTATTGAGTATCAGCAAAAGGAACTGGAGAATGATCCTTATCAGAGTTCTGAGGTTGGAATTCTTTTCAGTAACAGGGATAAATCCGGATTGATAACCGCCTCCTTAGATCAATCTATTTGGAAGACAGGAGTGCTAGCCCATAAAACGGGAGATAAAACGGCACTTCAGGTAAAGAATGGCTATACAGAAGTAACTGTTACCAGAGATTCGATGGAGCACGGCTATTTATCCGGACCGGAAGTCCGCTCTTCAAAGATTTTGATTTCCTATACCAAAGACTGGCAAAAAAGCTTGGAGGACTATGCTAAACTTCAAAGAAAACTGTTTCCTCCAAAAATTAAGAATTGGCAGGAAGGGACACCTGTAGGATGGAATAGTTGGGGGGTTATCCAGACTAAGCTTTCTTTTGAGAATGCTACAGGTAATGTAGATTATTTTAAGAACAATATTCCCGGATTCAGAAACGACAAAGGAAAGGCATATATTGATCTGGATTCATTTTGGGATAATATGGTATCAGGTGGAATGGCAGGAGATTATTCTAAACTGAAAGAATTTGTAGCTTATTGTAAATCCGCAGGACTAGAACCCGGAGTTTATTGGGCACCTTTTACAGATTGGGGGCATGGTTCAGGTCCAGACCGAAAGGCGGAAGGTTCGGACTACACTTTTGGAGAAATGTGGACAAAAACCGAAAAAGGATACCATGACCTGGATGGTGGCAGAGCCCTTGACCCTACACATCCTGGTACGCAGGCAAGAATGAAATTTATACTTGGGAAATTGAAAGATTGCGGTTTCAAAATGATAAAGATAGACTTCCTCTCCCACGCAGCCATAGAATCTACCGGGTTTTACAATCCGAAGGTAAAGACAGGAATGCAAGCCTATGCCATTGGCATGAATCTCCTGAATGATGTTTTAGGTAATCAGATGTTAATTTATGCTGCTATTTCTCCTTCATTAGCTACTTATAAATATGCTCATATCCGAAGAATCGCATGTGATGCATGGAAAACCTTAGAACAAACGAAATACACATTAAACAGTATTTCTTTCGGATGGTGGCAGACTTATTTATATGATTATATTGATGCAGACCATTTGGTCTTTACGGGAGAATCTACTTCAATAAATATTGCAAGATTCTTGTCCGGAGTAGTAGCCGGCCCATTAATTTTGGGAGATGATTTTACGGTCCACGAAGACTGGCAAGATCAGATGGAACCTATCCTTCAAAATCCGGATATTTTAAAGATTATAAATGATGGTAAATCCTTTACGCCTATCCCTGTGAAACCTGGCCTTCAAACCAGCAATGCATATTTTAAAAAGATTGGTGAGGAAACGTATCTGATCGTCTTTAATTTTTCAGAAGAGGAGATTAATCAACGTTATGAATCCCGCATTTGTGGATTGCTAAATGAAAATTATAAAATGATTGATCTTATTAGTAAACAAGAAACCGCAATTCAAGGGAATGAGATCAACATATCCTTTGAAAATGCGGGTGCTAAAATATTTTTGATTAAATAATTATCTATGTATCCTATTTAGCGAATTTATCTTCAAATGCTTTTTCCAATGCAAACATTTCATCTCTAAGTTTTGCAGCTTCCAGGAACTCCATTTCTTTGGCTGCCTTTTCCATTCTTTTACGAACTGTCTCTATGGCTTTCTTCATCTCTTTCTCACTCATATATTCAAGAAGAGGATCAGCTGCAACCGCAGCACCTGGTTCCGGCTCAATATAAGGTTTTGGTGAACCTTTAAAATCAGCCACTGACGTTTGCTCCATAATCTCTTCTTTCGTTTTCCCGACAGTTCGTGGCGTAATACCATGCTCCAGGTTATAGGCAATCTGCTTATCTCTTCTCCTATTCGTCTCCTCAATCGTTACGCGCATGCTTTCGGTCATTTTATCTGCATACATAATAACCCGTCCCTTATCGTTACGGGCAGCACGACCTATCGTTTGAATCAATGAACGTTCAGAACGAAGAAATCCTTCTTTATCCGCGTCCAATATGGCAACTAAAGTTACCTCAGGAAGATCAAGTCCCTCTCTCAATAAGTTCACTCCCACCAACACATCAAATTCCCCAAGACGTAAACCTCTTAATATCTCTACCCTTTCCAATGTCTTTACTTCAGAGTGAATATACCTGACCTTGATATTCAATCTGGTCATGTATTTAGTTAGCTCTTCGGCCATACGTTTTGTAAGCGTAGTAGCTAAGATTCTTCCTCCTTGCTTAATAGTTTCCTCTACCTGCTCTAAGAAATCATCCACTTGATTAATGGCTGGTTTCACTTCCACCATTGGATCTAACAAACCTGTCGGGCGGATAACTTGTTCTACGACTACACCTTCTGTTTGCTGTAACTCATAATCACCTGGTGTAGCAGAAACATAGATGGTCTGATTCGTTAGTGATTCAAATTCCGGAAAATTGAGGGGACGGTTGTCCAATGCTGCAGGTAATCTGAAACCATGTTCTACCAGTGAGATTTTTCTTGATCTGTCGCCGCCATACATCGCTCTTAACTGTGGGATAGTCACATGGCTTTCATCGATCACTAAAAGATAATCATCCGGAAAATAATCTAATAAACAGAAGGGGCGCATACCCGGCTCCCTGCCATCAAAGAATCTGGAATAATTCTCAATACCAGAACAATACCCTAACTCACGCATCATTTCCAGATCATAATTCACTCTTTCTTCAAGACGCTTTGCTTCCAGCATCTTCCCTTCATCTTCCAACTGAGTTTTTCTCGCCACTAACTCATCCTGAATAGACCAGATCGATTGAGTAAACTTCTCTTTAGGTGTTACAAACAAGTTTGCCGGAAATAGTGCTAAGCTTTCATGTTTATCTAATGTTCTTCCTGATACCGGATCAATTTCACTTAATTCATCGATCTCATCACCAAAGAAGGATACGCGATAAGCTGTATCCAGATAGGCCGGATAAACATCGATGGTATCACCTTTTACCCTAAAGGTACCCCGTTTGAATTCAGAAGTTGTTCGAGCGTATAAGATTTCTACTAATTTGTGTAAAAAAGCGTTTCTACTAATTGTCGTTCCAACTCCGAATCGGAAAATAGATCTTGAGAAATCCTCAGGGTTTCCCATACCATAGATACAGGATACGGAAGATACAACGATCACGTCTCTCCTACCGGACATCAATGAGGAAGTAGTTGCTAATCTCAACTTTTCAATTTCCTCATTAATAGCCAAATCTTTCTCTATATAGGTATTGGAATGTGCTATAAATGCTTCAGGTTGATAGTAGTCATAGTAAGACACAAAATAATTCACGGCATTATCAGGGAAGAATTGTTTAAACTCACCATATAGCTGTGCCGCCAGCGTTTTATTATGACTTAAAATTAAGGTTGGTTTTTGTGTTTGCTGGATTAAATTAGCTACAGTAAAAGTTTTACCTGATCCCGTAACCCCTAACAATGTTTGATAGGTTTCGCCTTGATTAACACCAGCTACGAGTTGTTCTATAGCTGCAGGTTGGTCACCAGTGGGTTTATACTCAGAAGTTAATTGAAATTTCATAGAATGCCTTTCGTACTCCTAAGATATCAAATATTATTCCCAATCCTGTTATCTGTTACGCAAACAAAAGAATACGGAAAATTATTGTTATTTTGCTGTTCAACAAGACTTTTTGTCATGGTCACAATTTTAACAAAGGAAAACAGCATAGCCAATCATTTCTTAGCGGAGTTAAGGGATGTTCGCATTCAGCAGGATAGAATGCGTTTTAGGCGTAATTTAGAGCGATTAGGAGAGGTAATGGCGTATGAGATTTCGAAGACATTTGAATATCATAGCCAAGAAGTTGAAACTCCTTTGGGAGTGGCAAATACGCACCTTATGGGCGTCCAACCTGTCATAGCAACGATCATACGAGCCGGTCTACCCTTTCATCAGGGCTTTTTAAATTATTTTGATGCTGCTGACAGTGCATTTATCGCTGCATTTAGACATACAAAAAAAAGCGGCGAATTTGAGATTCACAAGAAATATCAGAATACTCCCAATTTGGATGGGAAGATTGTTATTGTTGCTGACCCAATGTTGGCAACTGGAAAGAGTTTGGTTTTATGTTGTAAGGATTTATTAAGCGACTACGACATCAAGGAAATGCATATAGCAACCGTTATTGCTTCGGAAGAAGGGCTTCAACATGTTAAAGCCTTCTTGCCGGATGCTCAGATTTGGGTAGGCGCAGTAGACAACGAACTGACAAGCAAATCCTACATTGTTCCGGGATTAGGTGATGCCGGAGACCTGGCTTTCGGGAACAAAGAGTAATAAAAAGAAACATTCAGTAAACAAACAATTATCAATTTATTAACACGTAATTAAAAGAAAATGAAGTACATATCAGTAAATTTAATAAACAAAAAAACATATTATGGAATGGCAAAAATACAACGGAGAATCAATCAAGCTTCCCTTATGGTCAGCAGTTGAAGAAACCATTATTCGAGAAAACAATGCGGGCAATAAACTCAAGGTTTTCATTGGAACCGACTCACAGGTTAAACGTGGAACAGTGGAGTTTGCAACCGTAGTTGTCTTCCTTCGGGAACACCGTGGTGGCTTTATGTTTATTCGCAAGGATAAGAAAAGCCATAACATGACCATCAAAGAAAGAATGCTTTTAGAAGTTCAGCAATCTATCGAAACAGCTTACGAACTTTGTCCCTTATTAGATCAATACCACATCGATCTTGAAGTCCACGCAGACATTAACACGAATCCGAATTTTCAATCCAATACTGCACTAAAGGAAGCCATGGGCTATATTTTAGGTATGGGATTTATTTTCAAAGCTAAACCCGAGTCTTTTGCAAGTACAAATTGCGCCAATAAACTGGTTCAATAACGATAAAAAGACTTCTTCTTAATAAATACCCCTTTTTAATTACTCCCCGTAATTAAAGGTTATAATTTACCCCCTAATTTTTGACTTTGGATCAGAAGTCAATACAAGATT
>JBEBRZ010000111.1:0-10425 GCA_040394615.1 Sphingobacterium mizutaii | reverse complement strand
TACGTAAAGTAATTACAAGAAAATAACAATCTATGGAAGATTCCCTGATAATAGCCAAGTTTGCGGATGAGAAGACTCGAGAAGAAGCATTCCGCTTACTGCTAACAAAATATCAGCAGAAGATTTATTGGCACGTCAGAAGAATGGTAATTGACCACGATGATGCCGATGATGTTGTACAAGATATCTTTATCAAAGTATGGCGTAATCTTGAAAAATTCAGGGAAGATTCTCAACTGTATACCTGGTTATACCGCATTGCTACCAATGAGTGTATTACCTTCTTGAACAAGAAAAAACAAAAGCAGAGTGTTTCATTGGATGATGAAAACTCTGCTTATTTATCAGATTCCTTGGCAGATGGCGCTTATTTCAATGGTGACAAAGCACAACTTAAATTACAACAGGCCCTTTTGACTTTACCAGACAAGCAACGCTTAGTTTTTAACATGAAATATTTCGAAGACATGAAGTATGAAGAGATATCAAATGTTTTAGGAACAAGTGTAGGAGCTTTGAAAGCCTCATACCATTTAGCAGTAAAGAAAATAGAGAACTTTTTCGCATCCAACGATTAAACCTTTTGATAGAAAAACTATCTATAATGATACTATGAAAGAATACAACACATATTACGAAAACTTAGGAGACAACCAACTACCTAACTCGTTGCGTGTAAACCCTTTCATTGTACCTGAAAATTACTTTGAAAAGCTAGCCGAGAGGTCCTTATTTTTAACCAAAATTGATCAGATTTCAGACTCAGGAAGAATAGGATTCAATACTCCGAAAGGATTTTTTGAAAATCAGGAATCTCAATTATTAAGTCAAATTAAAATTGATCATTATAAAAATGTCGACCAATTTAGTGTTCCTGAAGGATATTTTGATCAAATGAATGAACAGATTCTTTCTCAAGTTAATATTGAAGGAAGAATGGTCGCTAATGAAGATGAAGTACCGGCAGGTTATTTTGACAGCTTGACTTCTCGAATTCTAAATAGAATTGAAGAAGAAGAGCTTACGCTAGAGATAGCAGAGCCAGGATTTACAGTTCCTGAAGGATATTTTAAAACTGCTGAAGATAATATCATGACATCGGTTTATGCCGAAGATCTGAAATCTAAAGTGGAAAAAGACGGTTTTGAGGTTCCATCCGGATACTTTGAGCAAATGTCCAATGCTATACTAGACAAAGTCCAGGACAAGAAGGTGATTCAATTACCTTCACGTGATGAGTCTAAATCTTCAGATTCTAAAAAGAAGGGAAAAATCTATGTTTGGTTGACTTCTGCTGCTGCAGCTTGTATTGCAGCTGTAATTTCAGTATCTGTTTATAATACAGATGCGAACAACCCGATGTCGATGGAAAAAATATCGTTGAATGATATTCCGGAAGAGGAAATAATTAACTATCTTTCAAGCTATAGCGATGCTTCTGATTTGGAATACTATGCTGAATATATCTATCAACCTGAAGAATCAAAAGGTATCGGAAATGGTATTGATGAAGAAGTTTTAGAAGATTACTTAAATTATACTTTATAATGACTCGCTTAAAATATATTATATCAACAATTTGTTTGATTTTGATAGCTAATTTTGTTGCGAATGGGCAGTCACGCCATGAAAGATTTGAAGCAATTGAAAGTCAAAAAGCGGCTTTTATTACCAAACAATTGAAATTAACTCCTACTGAAGCTCAAAAATTTTTTCCTATTTATTATCAGTATTCAAAGGAAATCAGGGCTGTAAAATCAAAAAAATCGCAAAGTACCGTTAAAAGTCCTTCTAAGGGAAATTCTTTTAGGCCTGGGAATGATGTGATCGAATATGATGCACAGGAGGTTGAAATTAAAAAATCATACCGCTCAAAATTTGCTGATGTCGTCGGTCAGGCTCGAGCATCTCAATTTTTCTCCGTAGAGCAGGAATTTATAGAATTGCTTTATAAGGAACTTAACAGCAGAAGACATTAAGAAAGAAGCTCTCAAAGTGAGCTTCTTTTTTTGTTTATGACTATCTTTGTCACATCATGATAAGTAACAGAGAACTCTTCCTAAAGAATACAGCTCAAACATCAGATTCACCCAGATTACTAGAAATCGAACGTGCAGAAGCTGTATATCTTTATGGCCCTAACGGAGAGAAATATATTGATTTAGTTTCCGGATTTAACGTAAGTAATATTGGCCATAGGCATCCGAAAGTTTTAGAAGCAATCCAAGATCAATTGGATAAATTCATGCACGTCACGGTATATGGTGAGTTTGTCCAGGCTCCCCAAGTTCAATTCGCTACAGAACTTTTAGCAGTACTCCCTGACTCCTTTCAATCTGTTTATTTCACTAACTCGGGAGCTGAAGCCGTAGAAGGTGCTATGAAAGTAGCTAAGAAATATACCGGCAGACGAGAAATCATTGCAGCAAAGAATGCTTATCACGGAAGTACACAAGGTGCTTTAAGCTTAATCGGAAATGACGCATATCGTGAGGCATATGCACCGCTTCTCCCTGAGATTTCATTCGTTGAATATAATAACCTTCCCGATTTAGAAAATATAACAGACAAAACCGCAGCTGTAGTCGTAGAAGCTATACAAGGCGAAGCCGGAGTCAGAGTTCCCACAACAGCATATATGCAAGCATTACGCAAAAAGTGTAATGAAACCGGCGCACTATTAATCTTCGATGAGATCCAGACCGGATTCGGAAGGACAGGAAAACTATTTGCTTTTGAACACTTTGGAATTGTTCCTGATATCCTGATGCTTGCAAAAGGAATTGGTGGAGGAATGCCATTAGGTGCATTTATCGCTTCTAAGGATATCATGGATGTGATCAAGGCGAATCCTATGCTTGGACATATCACCACCTTTGGAGGGCACCCAGTAAGTTGTGCCGCTGCAAGAGCCTCCCTAAGGGTCATTCAAGATGACAGATTAGTAGAAGATGTTGAGCGTAAAGCTAATTTATTCAGAAATGAATTAAATATACCTCAAATTAAAGAAATACGAGGCTTAGGACTTATGATGTGTTTACAGCTAGAAAACTTTGATCAAGTGTATCAGGTAAGCAATTACTGCGCTACTGAAGGTTTGATTATTGACTGGTATCTTCACTGTGAAACTGCCCTTCGGATAGCCCCTCCATTGACCATTTCTGACGATGAGATTAAATTATCCTGTAAAATAATACGTGAAGCAATTGCCAAATTCTGTTAGTTTATTTATATTGCTTATATCAACCTATAAGCAAAATGAATAACAGAAGAGATTTTTTAAAGAAGAGCTTGTTGACACTTGGAGCCGCAGGTATTGGAACATCATTGGCTAGTGCAATAGATTTCTCTACAGGAGCTAAAGCTAAATTAACTATAAACCAAGGAGATGTAATTCTTTTCCAAGGAGATTCCATCACAGATGCCGGGAGGAATAAGGAAAACTTAGAGCCAAATAACGGTAATGCATTTGGTAATGGGTATGCCTTTATGGCTGCAAGTTCTCTATTGAATAAACATAGCGATAAAAACCTTAAAATCTATAACAGAGGTATCAGTGGAAACCGGGTTCCTGATCTAATTGGTCGTTGGCAAAAAGACAGCATAGATCTTAAACCTAATATTCTGAGTATTATGATTGGGGTAAATGATTATTGGAGAACCAAAGACAGTGGAGCTTCCAATACCCCGGAGCAATTTAAAGCTCAGTACAAAGAGCTATTAGAAAAAACCCTTTCTGCCCTTCCGAATGTTAAATTAATCATCATAGAGCCTTTCGCTGTTAACAATGTTAAACATGTAAATGATTCCTGGTATCCGGACTTTCCAAAATATCAAAATGCGGTTAGGGAAATAGCAAAAGAATTCAATGCAATTTTTCTTCCTTATCAGCAGATTTTCGATCAAGGTCTTAAAAAGAATAATGACGGTGCCTATTGGACTTCCGATGGAGTTCACACTACTATGGCAGGCGCCAATTTAATGGCCGAATCATGGCTGGCACTCGTTAAATAAAAATAAAGGTCTCAGATAGATTTATCTGAGACCTTTATTTTTATTCTATACTCTAAAGCTAAGTAGCTTAAAAAACAGTATCTAATCCTATTTATTGGCGTTTAATTACAAACTCTTACAAGTAATCCTTTCAAATATTCGCTTTCGGGAAATGATGCTCTAACAGGATGATCTTCCGGCTGACAATATTGATAAATAAATTGAATTTCTTTACCAGCATCCAATGCTGCCCAAGCAATCACTTGTTTAAAGGTGTCAATATCCATAGCTCCGGAACAAGAAAAAGTAGCTAATAGACCTCCGCTATTCAATAACATTAATCCTCTACGATTAAGATCTTTATATGCTCTGGAAGCCTTTTCAAGAGAAGACCGTGAGGGAGCATATTTTGGTGGATCCAATACAATAACATCAAATTTCTCCCCTTTATCCGCCAATTCTCTCAAATATTTATTAACATCAGATTGCACAGATATATGCTTACTTCCATCAAATCCATTATTTTTTATATTATTTTTCAATGTCTCTATAGCAAGTGCAGAACTATCTACAGATGTAACCGCAGCGGCTCCTTCTCTAAAAGCATTTAAACTAAATCCACCCGAATAACAGAAACAATCCAAAACCGACTTCCCTTTTACATATTTAGCGGTAATAGCACGATTCTCGCGTTGGTCACAATAGAATCCGGACTTTTGTCCTTCAATAATATTTACCTGATAGTGAATACCATTCTCTATAATATCAACGAATTCAGGGGGAACATCACCATATAACTTACCGTTGGTATCTGGTAAGCCCTCGTATTCCCTCGATTTTAAATCACTTCGTTCATAAATACCAGCAGGTTGCAATAGTTGAACTAACTGATCAATAATAACTCCTTTTACGCTTTCTGTTCCGGCAGCATGAATCTGTACAGATACATAATCTCCATACTTATCAACTATTAATCCTGGTAGGAAATCAGCTTCTGCAAATATCAATCTGACTGTATTGTTTTGATCAGAAAGCAAGTGCAAACGGTTCTCAATAGCTTTGGTAACCCGATTACGCCACCATTGCTCATTGATTTCATTCTGTGGATCCCATTCCAATAAACGAACAGCAACCCGGGAATTACCATTATACATACCGTAAGCAATAAATTCATTTTCTATATTGTATACAGAAACGATATCTCCATTTTGTGGTTGACCAAAAGCTTTTGAAACAGCTCCCGAGAATACCCATGGATGTAATTGCCAAGCAGCTTTATCCTTTCCTTTATTCAGGATTATTTTTTTCATAAGAACAAAAGTAAAGAGAATTCAATGAATACAATTGTCCCCGAAAACTTTTTATAGAAATAACCTTCCTTTTTTTCGTATTTTCATTTACCAATAAATTAAAAAATTATGAAAACACCGACCATTTTCTTTATGAGATCTTCCGCCTAATTATTTCTGACTAAATAATCTTTAAAAGCGTCATACGATACTTCTAAGTCTTCAGCTAGTTTTGGTTTTCCCTCTAGTTTTTCTGCCCCTTCCGGAAGTTTAACTTTTTGATATACCTCTGGTTCTATCGCTTCCGGGAACTTACATGGATGTGCGGTAGATAAAAACACCGATGCATATTCTCCCGAATGGGTAATTTTATACTCCTGCGATGCTAAATATGCAATAGCTGTATGCGGACAAGCTACATATTGATATTTATCAAAGAGTTCTTTCATAGCAACAACAGTCTGCTCATCATTATAAGTATACGAACTTACCATCGCTTTCAATTCTTCAAGATTATTTTCGAATAAATCCTGAATTCTTATCCAATTACTCGGATTTCCAACATCCATCGCATTAGCAAGTGTCTGTACAGATGGCTTGGGTTCATACTGACCAGACTGTAAGAAACGAGGAACTGTATCATTCACATTCGTTCCGGCCACAAAATGTTTAACAGGTAATCCCATTTTATAAGCTAATAACCCTGCTCCTATATTTCCAAAATTGCCACTCGGCACCGTAAATACGACTTCATTGCTCCCTTGAGCTTTCAATTGAGCATAAGCCCAGAAGTAATAAAAAGTTTGAGGAATTAATCGGGCTATATTGATAGAGTTAGCAGAAGTTAGGCGAAGTTTAGCATTTAAATCTGAATCATTGAAAGCCTGTTTTACTAAAGCCTGGCAGTCATCGAAAGTTCCGTTCACCTCCAGAGCCCTAATATTCTGCCCATTGGTTGTTAACTGTTCCTCCTGAACCTTAGAAACTTTCCCTTTGGGATAAAGAATTGTTACTCTTGTTCCTTCAACTCCCAAGAATCCTAAAGCAACGGCTCCACCCGTATCGCCCGACGTAGCAACTAATACATCTAACAGTTGGTCTCCTTGTTTCGAAAAATATCCCATCACACGACTCATAAATCTGGCTCCAAAATCCTTGAAAGCATATGAGGGACCATGAAACAACTCCAATACAGCTGTATCGGCACTTAAGAACCGTAAAGGAGCATCAAAGTTAATAGCATCATCAATAATATTTTTCAAATCCTGCTTCGGAATATCATCCCCTATTAATGCATTAGCTATTTGAAAAGCAATCTCCTGAAAGGAATATTGCTGTATATTTTTGATAAAATAAGGATCCAATTGAGGGATCCGTTCCGGCATATATAGACCTTTATCCTGAGGTAAGGAATTAAAGACAGCCTCCTGAAAGTTTACGCGTAAATCTTTATTATTTGTACTATAAAATTGCATCTTTTACTGGTTTAGATTAAAATACTATAAAACTTTTGGTCCCTCTGAATTGACAGCAGAGACAAACTGCAAGCTCTCGATTCCATTTGCTGTTAAATGGGCCTGAATCTGATCGACTGCACGCTGTGCTGCTTCATATCCCCTGCTGATGGCTACTACAGAAGGTCCTGAACCCGATATTCCAAAGCTCATAACTCCTGCTTCTAGAGCAATACGCTTCATCTCATAGAATTCCGGGATTAAAATGGCACGGGTGGGCTCAATTAAAACATCATGCATACTCCTACTGATTAATTCATAATCGCTTCTGTAAAGTCCGGCAACTAATCCTGCAATATTTCCCCACTGGGTTACCGCCTCCTTTAAAGCGACCTTTTCTTTTATCAATTGTCTCGCATCTCTAGTAGGTACATCCACCTGCGGGAAAACGATTCCGGCAACCAAATCCTCCGGTACCGGCAAATTGATAATATCCAAAGGTTCATAACCCCGAATTAAGGTGATGCCCCCCATCAAAGCCGGAGCTACATTATCTGCATGTCCATGCCCACAAGCTAGTCTCTCACCTTCAACACAAAAAGGCATTAATTCATTTTTTGTTAAAGGATTCCCCAATAAAGTGTTTATTGCAAATAAACCTGCAACGGTACTCGCAGAACTGGATCCTAACCCACTCCCAATCGGCATATGCTTAGTTAACTCAATCTCAACCCCTATTTCATCTTCTAAACCTAAATGCTTCAAAAGCATTTTTACGCAAGCACTGACCGTATTTTTATCCGGATCCAAAGGTAGTCTACCTTCATCCCCATTGATTGAACGAATCCTTACCCCCGTTTGATCTACTCGTTCCATATAAACTTCGTCACCTGGTTTATCCACGGCGAACCCAAGAATATCAAACCCGCAGATCATATTGGCAACGGTCGCCGGAGCAAATACACGGACTTCCTTTAGCCACTTATCAGCATTTATTTTGTTTTCCTTATTTATTAATTGTTCAGGACTTGACATATTCTTTATTTTAAATAATTTAAATTAAGCACCAACGTTTACTAAATCCGCAAACACCCCTGCTGCCGTCACTTCAGCTCCTGCGCCCGGACCTTTTACAACCAATGGTCTCTCCTTATAACGTTCGGTGGTAAATGAAATAATATTATCACTACCTGATAATGCATAAAAAGGATGTTGTTCGTCTACCATATCCAGGCTTATAGAAACTTTTCCATTTTCTAAGGTGCCTATATAACGGATTACTTTGCCCTGTTTTAAGGCTTCTTGTTTTAAGTTATTAAAATAATCTTCAGCTTTTAATAATTCAGCATAAAACTCATCCACAGAAGAAGCTTTTAAACAACTCTCAGGAAGAATATTTCCCAATTGAACATCCGAAGATTCTATAGGATATCCGGCATCACGGGCTAATATTAACATCTTACGCATAAAATCTATTCCCCCTAAATCATCCCGAGGATCGGGTTCTGTAAATCCTAATTCCTGCGCTTTCTTAACAACATCATAGAAGGAAGCATCATCTTTAAAGTTATTGAAGATATAAGAAATAGTTCCTGAAAGGATTGCTTCAATTTTCAACAAACGATCTCCACTCATCATAAGATCTTTCAAAACTCGGACGATTGGTAATCCAGCGCCTACATTCGTTTCATAAAAGAAATCTACCCCATGCTTACGAGCTGTTTCATGCAATAATTTATACTGTGCATATTCCCCTGAATTAGCAATCTTATTACAAGTCACTATTGAGATATTTGATAGAAAGATATTCTCATAATAGGTTGATGGTAATTTACTTGCTGTATTATCAACGAAAACGCAATTTGGTAAATTCATTTCCTGCATTTTCGTTATAAAAGTCGTTAGATCAGCTACTTCCCCATGCGAATCCAGCTCTTCTTTCCAACCTGCTAAATCTATCCCATCTCCATTAAAAAGCATCTTTCTAGAATTAGCAATTCCAACAACCTTAATTTCAACATCATTTTGATCTTCTAAAAAACTGTGCTGTTTATGCAATTGGCTAAATAGAGTCGAACCGATATTTCCTGTTCCTACATTAAAAACATGTAGGGTTTTTTTCAGTTGGGCAAAAAATGCATCATGAACAGCATTCAATGCTTTAGCAAGATCTTCTTTATTGATAATAACAGAGATATTAAATTCTGAGGATCCCTGTGCAATTGCGCGCACATTGATACCGTTACGTCCAAGAGCGTGGAATAATTTACCTGACATACCTGGTGTCCGTTTCATATTCTCACCTACAATTGCAAGAATAGATAAATCACTTTCAACCACCGGTACAGATAATTTGTTTGCTAACAATTCCAGCTCAAATTCATTTTGAATTAATTGAATAGCCTTATTTGCATCATTTGGATTAACCGCAAAAGTGATACTGTGCTCCGATGACGATTGGGTAATCAGTATAACATTGATTTGTTCTCTTGCCAGAAGAGTAAATAATCTACCGCTAAAGCCTGATTTGCCAACCATACCGCTACCGGTAAGATTTATGACTGAGACTTCGGCAATTGAAGAAATACCCTTTATAGGGAATGCTGCTTTTCCGCTTTCGAACTGAATAATAGTACCGGGAAACTGAGGCTGAAAAGTATTCCGAATAACAATAGGAATTTTCTTCATAAACGCAGGCACCATCGTAGGGGGATAAATCACCTTGGCCCCGAAATAGGAAAGTTCCATAGCCTCCGTATAGGATAATACCGGTAATGAAAAAGCTTTCTTTACAATACGGGGGTCAGCAGTAAGCATCCCATTTACATCTGTCCAGATCTCAATAGCATCTGCATTCAATACAGAACCAAATATGGCGGCCGTATAATCAGATCCCCCACGTCCCAATGTGGTAACCCTTCCGTTTTCATTAGAACCAATAAATCCGGTTACAAATAATAATTTTTCCGAATGGGTTTGAGCTAAAGCTTGAATAAGTTGATTCGTTAATGGTTCATTGAGGTGAGCATTTCCAAAATTTGAATCAGTTTTAATATAATAAGAAGCATTAATGTATTCAGATTCCGGAATTTCCTGTTCCATAATTTTCGAGACAAGGTAATTACTACAACGCTCACCATAAGAAACAATCAGATCTTTACTTTGATTACTCAGCTCCTTCAATGAATTCACTCCCTGCAATAAATCCTCAAGCTCGTTCATCATTAGTTTGAGACGAGTTAGAACAGGATTCTGATATTTCACCGCAATTAATTTCTTGACTACTTCGAAATGTCTTTCTTCAATCTGTTTCAAATCTTCATCGAAGAGGATTCCTTCGGCTGCAGCTTCCGCCATTTTTGTCAGTAGATTGGTGATTCCTGACATAGCCGACAAAACCACTAGGGGTTTCTCTCCGGCATCATAAGATTCCTTTACGATGGCTAATACGGCTCTGATACTCTCTACGGAACCTACGGATGTCCCGCCAAATTTTAGAATTTTCATGCTTTAATACTTCTGTTTATAAACTGTTTGTTTGTTTCTAAAAAATAAAAAAGCCCTCCTCTAATGAGGAAGGCTTCTAATATCTGTACTATTTACTATACAATAGAATCACTTCCTCCTGGCTTCTCCCCCGGTGGTAATGATAATTGTAATAATAATAGATGCGTTTAACATTAATTTTG
>JBEBRZ010000110.1:0-10461 GCA_040394615.1 Sphingobacterium mizutaii | reverse complement strand
CCCACAGCATAATTAATATAGCTGCCGCCATACCAATCGCTAAACCAACAATATTAATCGCAGTAAATCCCTTGTTCTTCTTAAGATTACGGAATGCTATTTTTAGATAATTCTTTATCATGCCCTTTCTTTTAGATGATAGACAACAGACATCAGACATCAGATGACTTTCTCGTCGGCTACTTATCGGTCTATAATGACTTTATTCCTTTTTTATTCAATAACTCTATCAACAACTCTTTATCAAACTATGCAGAGTCTATTGTCTTATATCTTATGTCTAAAAAACTACAGTGCTGTTGCTGTCTCTAAGATCACCTGACCATCCAACATTCTGATTACGCGATCTGAGAATTTTGCATCATGTTCAGAGTGGGTAACCATAACAATGGTTGTTCCTGCTTCGTTGAGTTCGGTAAGTAATTGCATAACCTCATTACCATTGCTGGAGTCTAAGTTACCTGTAGGCTCATCGGCAAGAATAAGTTTAGGGTTATTAACGACTGCACGAGCGACAGCCACACGTTGTTGCTGACCACCGGAAAGCTGCTGCGGGAAGTGATTGCGACGATGCATAATTTGTACCTTCTCTAAGACTTCCTCTACACGGCGCTTGCGTTCTGCTGCAGGAACGTTGGTATACACCAATGGAAGTTCCACGTTTTCGAATACCGTTAATTCATCAATCAGGTTAAAACTTTGGAAGACAAAACCGATGTTATGCTTACGCAAATCTGAACGTTTGTTTTCCTTAAATTTAGCGACCTCAATATTGTTGAAAAGATAACTTCCTTCATCTAAATCATCCAACAGACCAATAATATTCAATAGGGTAGATTTACCACATCCCGAAGGACCCATTACGGCTACAAATTCGCCTTCCTTAACATGGATGTTCACATCGTTTAAGGCAACGGTCTCTACCTCCTCGGTACGGTAGAATTTTTGAAGATTGGTTATTTTTATCATGGTGTTTCTTTGTTTAATAATTAATATGTTTTTATAAGTGATTTGGTTATTCGTTTCTTAATGTTTTAGTAGGGTTGCTTGTTGCCGCACGCAATGCCTGTGTACTGATCGTAAATAGGGCAACAATTAAAGATAATCCACCAACAATGAAGAAGATCATCCAAGGCATATCTAGGTGATAAGTATATCCTTTTAACCAATCCTTCATAAACCACCAGGCAATAGGGAAGGCTATAAGACAGGAAATACCTACTAATATTAGAAATTCATAATTCAACATCCTTACTAATCGACTAACAGATGCGCCTAACACTTTGCGGATGCTGACTTCACGAGCTCTTTGTTCTGCGGCAAATGCTGATAAACCTAATAGACCCAAACAGGATATAATAATTGCCAAGATCGCAAATAGACTGGCCAGTTTTTGTAGCATCATTTCAGACGCAAATCTATTATTAAAGCTATCATCTAGAAATGAATAGCTGAAGGGAAATTCCGGATTATACTTCTTCACAATACCTTCAATTTGTTTAATCACTTCCTGAAAATCTACTCCAGCCTTGGTCTTAATGTTTAATACACCGCTGGCATTTATACCATTGGCTTCTCCCATTGCTAATGGCGCTATAATCAAAGGGTCTGCATTTCCATAAATATTATTGTATATATAATCTTTAATGACCCCAACAATATTGTAGGCTTGTCCTGAGAAATTCAAAATCTTTCCTGAAACCTGACCATCAGGCTGAATCATTTTGGCTAAACTTTCATTTATTAAAACGGAAGAGCTATCACCCAGAAATTTAGGTCTGAAACCTCTACCATCTATAATTTTCATGCTCAATGCGTCAACAAAATCAGGATCTGTGAAAGTAAATCCAATTAGAATAGAAGAATTAGGATCTTTACCTTCCCACTCAAAGGCGGAGCTGTTTGAGTGTACATTTAAAACATTGTTTTGACTTATACCTACAACTTCAATATTTCCGGTTCCTATAAGCTCTTGTTTTATAACATCGATATGGTTAGCCATATTACCTTGTATGTTGGTATTAATAACCTGACTTCTGTCAAAGCCTAAATCCCGGTTCTTGGTATGTTGTATCTGCAAGTAGATAATAGCTGTGCAAATCATCAAGATGATAGCAGCTGTGAATTGAGTTATAACCAATCCCTTGCGAATTAATCCGCTAATTCCTGCTTTTCTTTTTCCGCCTTTTAAAGTTGTTAAAGGATCAAAGGAAGAAAGAAAGAATGCAGGGTAACTTCCCGATACCAATCCGCAGATTAAAATAATGATGGAAATAAATCCGAGATGATACCAATTACTGAAATCAATGGAAAGATCTTTATTCACTAGGGTGTTAAAAGTAGGAAGACCTAATTTCACTAAACCTATTGCTAATAGGCCTGCAATAAAAGCAAAAACCAAAGACTCTCCTAAGAATTGAAGTACTAAAGATTGTTTTTTAGCACCTACAATTTTACGCATACTAACTTCTTTCGCTCTTTTTTCGGAACGCGCAGTGGAAAGATTCATGAAGTTTATACAAGCGATTAAAAGAACCAACCAGGCAATAGATGTAAATAATCGAACATTTTTAATTTGACCATCCTGCTCAAAACCATCTCTAAATACATTATACATTCGCCAACGCTCCATTGGGTATAGGAAATTCTCTGTGTTCCTTTCCTTGGAATTCATTTTATCAGCGATAAAAAATTTAAGTTGATCATTAATTTTAGCCAAATCCGCATTAGGTTCTAACTGAACTAAAGTGGTAATGCTATTATTCCCCCAATTATCTAAGCCATATCCTGGATTATCTGCCTCAAATTTTTTAAAATCAATAAGCCATTCATATCTATAAGATGAATTTTTAGGGAAGTCTTTCGTTACGGCAGAAACCGTATAAACTTCATTATTATTGAACTTAACTGTCTTTCCTACTGCTTTTTCGGTATCAAACAATCGTTTTGCAGCTGTTTCACTTAATACGATATTATAAGGCTGGCTTAATGCTGTTTTTATATTTCCATCTAAAAACTCCGGACTGAATATATTCAGGAATTCTGGATCAACGTAATATCCGCTTTGATAAAGCTGTTTGTCACTGACCGTAAACAAGGTATTGCCTCCAGCATTAACTCTTACAGAATGTAGGATGCCCGGTACGTCATTTTTGATCGCTTCAGGGAAAAGTCCTGGTGTAGCTTCGAAAACAAAAGTATTGCCACCATACGTCTGCTTGGACTTAACGACGTAGATGTCCTTTTTGTTCGTGAAGGTGTCGTTATAGGACATCTCATTCTCGACCCAAAGGAAAATTAAAGCTGTAACAGCAATTCCAAGAGCTAATCCGAAGATATTAAGAAAGCTGTAACCTTTGGTTTTCCAAAGGTTCCTGAATGCCGATTTGATAAAATTTTTAATCATATTAGGTTACTATTTAGAGAAGTTGGCTGTATATATTCTGATTATTTTAAAATTTCTCCCCTCAATAAATCAATTGTCGAAGTCCGCCGTAATGGAACTCTTAAATCTTAAGACAGCGACTCCGACTGACTTATACTCTATTTCTTTATATTCAATTCCTGTATTTTATCATAAGTTTCATAGCTGGACACCACAACCTTATCACCCGGTTTCAGTCCATTCAGCACCTCAAAATACTCAGGGTTTTGTCTACCCACTTGTATATCGGTGCGGTAGGCGGTATTACCATCTTTATCCAATTTAAAAATCCAGTTCCCTGCCGTTTGTTGATAGAAACCGCCTCTAGCCAATAGTATAGCTTTGGTTTCATCGCTTAAGGCTAATCGAATGGTTAAGGTCTGACCACGGCGAATACCCTGCGGACGCTCCCCAACAAATTCCATATCCACCTGAAACCTGCCATCTTTTACTTGGGTATATACCTTTTTGATTTTTAAATCATAGGATTTATTGCCTATTGAAAAAGTACCCTGTAAATCCGGAAAGATGCGGTTAATATAATGCTCATCAATGTCAGCACGAACTTTGAAACCTGTTAATACATCAATCTGTCCCAAGCGCTCTCCTGGTGTTTTATTTTGTCCGATCTCAGCATCAAATGAAGTAAGCTGACCATCAACAGGGGCACGGACAATTAAATCGCCGACCTTCTGACGCATTAATTCCAGCGCACTCTGCGTACGCTTATAAGTCTCGCGATCCTGACTCAACTTTTGGTTTGTCGACACCTCATCTTGTTTTAAAATCTGCTTAGTCAAATTGACACGTTCTTTCTGATAGTTGAACTCATTCAGCGATTTTTGATATTCTTGTGAACCAATTGCTTTCTCCTCAAGCAACTTCTTATTAAGGTTGTAAATACGTTCAGCTTCTTTATAACCTTGCTCCACATCTGCCATCTGGTTTTTATTGTTGATGGAAACCTGTTGCGCATTGGTCTGAGCAATTTGCGCTTGTGTCAATAAGTTTAGAACCTCTGTCTCCTGTCGGATTAAATTTAGCTCCATATCCGTATTGGAAAGACGCATAATGGGATCTCCTTTATGAAGCTGTGCTCCATCTTCAACATATTTTTCCTCCACACGTCCACCTACTGAAGCATCTAAGTAAATACTACTGATTGGCAACACGGAACCGTTGATAGGTATAAATTCCTGAAAGGTATCTTCCTTCACTTCATATATCGAAATGCGCTCAGCATCTACATTTAATTTACTGTTTCCGCTGGTATAGTAATAACTCGCACCTATCAAGGCTATAATAGCTACAATCCCTGCTAAGGTTAGTATCCTTTTGGTATTCCACTTCTTTTGTTTAATCGGTCTGTCCATGTACGTCAATATTCAAATTTGATAAAAGCATATACAAGGTTGTGCCAAAAATATAAATGATTGATAGTTAAATGTTTGTGTATAAAAGCATAGGGGGAACTGTTCGAAAGCGAACAGTATATGTGCGGTGGCGAACAGGCATTTGCACTAGAAGTGTTGAAAAGAGGCTAAGAGGCGCGCTGTTTTTTTCAAAAGAAGCTCCAAAGTGTTCCAATAATTACTTTTTTATCATACTTGGTTTTTTAACCAATACAATCTTTGATTTAAGTAATATTTACTTCGTTGTTGTTTTCTATAAAAGGACCGAATATCTATTTTGTATAACGTAGTTTTTATGACCTTATTCGTTTTGAACTCTCAAAGTAGAAAGTTGTTTTTAACCAATTACTTTTCTTTATACTATCACTATCTTTTAGCCCGCTGCTTACCCAAATCAAACCCGTATCTCACCCGTATCTCGCCCAATTATAACACGAATAAAATGGGGTAAGATAAAGGTGAAATAAGAGTGTTTTTTAAGGCGGTTATGATTTAGTTGTATTTTAATTGTTTTTTCAAATAATGTCAGAGTAAGGAGATAAAAAAAAGAAAGATTAATAAGGGTAGCTGAACCTTGATTAAAGAGTTTGATGGAGATGATTGGTGTTTGATTTGTTTAAGTTTCTAGTGAGATTTCTTCTATGATTTAGATAATAGACAACAGACGCAAGACAATAGACCGTCAGTGAATGAATTCAGCATTGTTGTGCTTTTTACTTTCTTAAATGATTAAATACCAATTATGGCTCTGCCAACTTCCTCGAATTGTATTGGCATCAGGTTCCTATTTGCTTCGCAAAAGGATGAGGGCCTCATTTTATCTCAGGTCTTTCATCTTATATCGGATGTTTTAACTGCTATTAAGCTTCTCAAGTGTTCATAAGCGAACAGTTGGCTGTTCGGCTTCGAACATATTTATAAGACTTAAAATGTTAATATGTTGAAAATCAAAATATTAATTATTTGGCACATCCTATGGAATGAAAAGAGAAATAAGTTTTAGATGAAAAGTAATTTCCTATATGTTATAATATTTGTTTGTTGTTTAGTTAGCACGGCGAAAGGGCAGGATGGCGACCTGTCCTTGGCCGATTGCATTCAACAAGCCATACAGAATAACCCTACCTTAAAGAGAAACGAATTGATTGTTGACCGCTCAGACCTGAATTATAAACAGGCAAAATACGATCGGTTACCTTCTTTAAATGGCAATATTTCGCACAATATTTCTCAGGGTAGGACCATCAACCCGACTACCAATCAATATATAGATGACAACAATAGCTCAGGGAGTCAATCCCTGAGCTTAAGTGTCCCGATCTTTAATGGATTCTATATTCTTCATAATGTGCGGATGAAATCTAATGCATTGGATGCAGGAAGATTAGAATATGAGGGCTATGTGAATGAATTGAAATTAGACGTTATTGAGGCCTACGTGAAAGTGTTAACGGCTCAGGACATGTTGAAGCAATCTGAGGGACAGCTGAGTGTAACCAAAGAGCAGCTGCATAGAAATGAGGTGTTAAATAGGGAAGGCGCAACTAATCCCGGGGATCTTTATGATATTAAAGGTCAGTATAGTAGTGACCTAAATAATGTAGAGTTAACAAAACAATCTTTAAATAATGCGAGAGTTGAACTCGCGGGCCTAATGAATGTGGACATTACAAGTCTTGGCAACTTAGAGGCAATCGATATTCCCTCTGAGGTAGCAGCAAGCAATGCTGATGTGTTGTTTGAACAATCGTTGAATTCATTACCTCAATTTAAAGCCCTCGATTGGAGAATTAAAGAAATGGAGGAGGGTATTAAAGTGGCAAAGTCAAATTATTGGCCAAGTCTTTCTTTGAGCGGAGGTATGAATTCCAATTATAGTAGGGAAGGTGGTGCTGTTTTCAATCAGATCAAAAACAATTTAAGTAAAGGGGTTGGGATAAACCTATCCATTCCTATTTTTAATCAATTTAGAAATCGTACCCAGGTAAAATTTGCACAGATTGGATTGAATGAGGCTAACCTAAATAAGGATATTCTGAAGAACGATTTAAGGATGCGGACAGAGCAAGCTGTATTTGATCTGAATACTGCTCAGAAGAATGTTTTGAATTTACGTGACCAGGAAGCTAGTTATGCAGAGTCCTTTAGGATTGCTACCGTGCATTTTGAATCAGGGAATAGTAATTCTGTTATTTATTTAACAGCGAAGAATAAATTGGATGCGACACAGAGTCAATTGATTATTAAACAATACGAGTGGTTAATGCAAAAATATGTGAATGATTATTATGCAGGTTCTTTAGATTTATAAGTAACTTAGCTTGCAATGAAGAAAGCGACCATTTTAGTTGTTGATGACGATCAAGATTTATTAACTGCCACGCGAATCCTGTTAAGACCTAATGTAAAGGAAGTGCTGGTGGAGCATAACCCGGAACGGCTGATGAATATTCTGGAGAAAAACCAGGTAGATATCGTTTTGCTGGATATGAACTATAAAAGTGCTATCAATACGGGAAATGAGGGGCTTTTTTGGTTATCAAAAATAAAATCGCAGTTTCCAAAAGTTAATGTTGTAATGATTACGGCCTATGGAGCTGTGGATTTGGCTGTCAAATCCCTTAAACAGGGGGCTTCTGACTTCATTGTTAAACCTTGGCAGAATGAACAACTCATTAATACGCTAAACGGCATTTATGAGGAAAATAAACCTAATCAAAAAGAGAGCTCCGCGATAAATACCCGAGATCAGCATGGAATTATTGGTAATTCAGCTATCATGGAGGATCTACATTATAAATTAGATAAGGTAGCGCCTACTGAAGCGAATATATTGATCTTGGGAGAAAACGGAACCGGGAAAGATTTAATAGCAAATGCGATACATCAACGTTCATTGCGTTCTAAAGAGGCCTTTGTAAAAGTAGATGTCGGCTCTTTAACAGAAACCTTATTTGAAAGTGAGCTTTTTGGTTATAAAAAAGGAGCTTTTACAGATGCGCGGGAGGATAGGAAAGGTAGATTTGAGCATGCTGATAAAGGAACTTTGTTTTTAGATGAGATTGGAAATATTAGTCTACAGCAACAGGCTAAATTATTAAGTGTATTACAAAACAGGGCTGTGGCTCCCCTTGGTTCAAGTCAATCCATTCCTATTGATATACGATTAATCTCAGCGACCAATGTACCTATCAAGGTATTGGCCGATGAAAATAGATTTCGTAAGGACCTGATCTACCGGATTAATACCTTAGAAATTCAGGTCCCGGCATTACGTGAAAGAGGGGATGATATTCCATTGCTAGCGAATCATTTTCTTAAATTCTATAATGCCAAGTACCATAAAAATATTGCGGGAATAGAATCGGATGCCTTAGCGAAACTTAGAGGTTATCATTTTCCGGGAAATGTTCGTGAATTACAATATAGTATTGAGCGAGCTGTGATCATGTCTGACCAGCAGAGTATCCGCGCTGAGGATATTTTATTTTCGCCGATCGAACAGCAAGGTCCCGAGCAACCCATCAGTGCGGATTTATCTTCTCATAACTTGGAGGAGATGGAACGTAAAGCTATTAAGTCAGCTATTGAACGTTATAATGGCAATATTAGTAAGGCCGCCAAGGAATTGGGGCTTACCCGTGCGGCACTCTACCGTAGATTAGAAAAATATAACCTGTAAGCGATGACCCGGTTGGCCATAACAGATTTCCTGAAGATGTTGTTGCTTATGGCTTTTGCCGTAGGCATTGCTTTTTTGGGTTTTAAAGGTTATTACCTTTATGCCGGTCTTTCCTTTTTCTTTCTGGTCATTTTTGCCTATCGCTGGTTTTCTACCCATCGGTTCCTCTTAAGGCAGATGGTTGAATTTTCAGAAGCTGTAAAATACCGAGATTTTACGCGTCGGTTTGTGGTAAAGCGTGAGAAATCGGTGGAAGGACAATTGTATTCTGCTTTCAACTTAATTAATGAGGTCTATAAGAATATTAGTATAGATCAAGCCCTGCAACATCAGTATCTTAATAAGGTCATCAATATGTTGGATACGGCGATTATATTCTATCATGCTGATACCGGAAAAGTAATCTGGCTGAATGATGCTTTTAAAGATTTGTTCCAGGTTCCCCACCTCGGTAATATAGCCGGAATGCAAAAGAAACATCCTGATCTTTACCAAAAGACAATGTTATTACAAGTTGGGAGACATCAGATGGAAACGGCACATTCCAGCAAAGGAAAAATTAAGTTATTAATGCAGAGCTCCGGCTTTGAAACGCAAGACGGGTCTTTTCGGATAATTGTCTATCAGAACATCAATGAAGCAATAGACGAAACAGAAACTAAGGCATGGCATAAATTATTGCGGGTATTGACTCATGAGATTATGAATTCAATCGGTCCAATTAGTTCTCTAGCTGAAACGCTGCACGACCGTTTGGAACACTGGCAGGCGGAGAAGGATATTGACGATTTAAAAGTGGGTATTTTCACAATCAAAAGAAGGAGTGAGGGTCTATTGCAATTTGCAAAGAGTTATAGGTTAATCAACAAGGTAGATCAACCACAGCTCGCCGAAATTCTCGTCATACAACTGTTTGAAAATATATATCAGTTGTTAGAGCCCACGCTGTTGCAGAAGAATATAGATGTGGACATTATCATTAAGAATACGCGTTTGGTTCTCCGTGCGGATGTAAATCTTTTGGAACAAGTTATTATTAACTTACTTTTAAATGCAATTGAGGCAGTAAAGGATAATGAGGAACCTTATATTAGTTTATCTGCGATAGAGACGAAGGATCACATTCAATTGAAGATACAAGATAACGGAGCAGGGATGTCTGCCGAGATTCAAGATCAAATCTTTACACCTTTCTTTACCACAAAGAAAACGGGAACAGGAGTGGGGTTAACCTTAAGTAAACAGATCATGCTTATGCATAATGGAAACATTTCTGTTGATAGTAAAGAGGGAGAAGGAAGTACATTTACCCTACAATTCTAATTCTATTCGTATTTTTGTGCTGCAATGTGGTACATTCTTCAACACCTATATCACTTTTTAATCGCTAATAGCCGGCATGGTACGCATTCTCCATTTGTGTATAATCTTGCAGACAAGGTGATTTATAATCCTGTCTTTAAGAGTCCGTTTTATGTAGAATTTCCTGAGGACTTTAAGCCAAAATATTATACCCTTTTAAAAAATATTTTAAGTTTTTGGGAAGTTGAAAAATTGAGTAGTGACTTGAGCGATCAGCAAGCCGCTGCTTTTTGGGTAGAATCAAAAAATGAATATAAGACCGAGAAGCTGCTGGACTTAGTAGAGCAAGGGAAAATCTTGATTGTTCATGAACCTTATCGAAAGAATCAAAAAAAACTATGGAAACAGCTTATTGTAGATCCTAGGGTTATTGTGTCTATTAATTTGTTCCATTTTGGCATTATACTAAATCGTAAAGGGCAAAGGAAAGAAGACTTCTTGTTACGATAGTATTTAGTATTTAGTATTAAGTATTTAGTAATTAGACTTTTAATGGTGTGAGATTAGATAATAGACACCAGACACCAGACACCAGACATAAGACTTTAAGGGAGCTAATCCAGCGTTATTTAATCTATTTG
>JBEBRZ010000109.1:0-10464 GCA_040394615.1 Sphingobacterium mizutaii | reverse complement strand
AGAGCAAAAATGCCAGAATACTTGTTGCTTCCACTTCAGAAGTCTATGGAGATCCGCTTGTTTCGCCACAAAATGAAGAATACTGGGGAAATGTGAATCCTGTAGGTCCAAGAGGAGTTTACGACGAAGCAAAACGCTTTCAGGAAGCGATGACTATGGCGTACCATAACTTCCATGGATTAGAAACCAGAATTGCAAGGATCTTTAACACATTCGGTCCGCGAATGAGATTATCGGATGGCAGGGCTTTACCTACTTTCATTTCCCAAGCCTTACAAAACAAAGATGTCACCGTTTTTGGAGATGGAAAACAAACCCGATCATTTATCTATGTTTCTGACCAGATTGATGGTATTTGTAAGTTACTATTCAGCGATTACCATTTACCTGTTAACATCGGCAACCCTGAGGAAATGACCTTGATCGATATGGCCAGGGAAATCATTGAATTAACAAATAGCAATTCGAAAATCATATTCGAACCTCTTCCTATTGACGATCCTAAACAGCGCAGACCAGATATTCAAAGAGCTAAGGATATATTAAACTGGGAACCAAAAATTTCGAGGAATGAAGGATTAGAGAAAACAATTGCATACTATAATACATTATTTAAGGAACACCCAATCATATAATAAGGAAAATAAAATGAGCAAAATACTTGTTACCGGAGGAACCGGATTTATTGGATCGCACACCGTAGTTGAATTACACAACGCAGGTTATACCCCTGTGTTGGTTGATAACTTATCAAATTCAAGCATTAAGATCTTAGATCAGATAGAAAAGATTATAGGCGTAAAACCTGAGTTTCATCAATTTGATCTTTGTGATACAAACAAGGTAAGTGAATTCGTTGCTAACAATCCTGACATTACAGGTATTATTCACTTTGCAGCCTCTAAAGCGGTTGGTGAATCTGTACAAAATCCATTGAAATACTATCACAATAATTTCTTCTCCTTAATCAATTTACTGGAAGCATATCGTCAGAAACCAATCAATTTTGTATTCTCATCAAGCTGTACAGTATACGGTGAACCTGATAGTTTGCCGGTTACGGAATCTGCTCCCGTGAAAAAAGCAACTTCTCCTTATGGAAACACTAAGCAGATTGCTGAGGAAATCCTAGAAGAGACAGCAAGAGCTGAAAAGAACTACCAATTTATAGCTTTACGATACTTCAATCCTGTGGGAGCACATAGTTCTGCACTCATTGGTGAATTACCAATCGGTGTACCCCAAAACTTACTGCCTTTTATCACCCAGACAGCAATTGGTAAACGCGAAAAGTTAACCGTTTTCGGTGATGATTATGAAACATCTGATGGGTCTGCAGTACGCGATTACATACATGTCGTAGATTTAGCAAAAGCTCACGTAGCTGCTATTAAATTACTTGAAAAAGGTAACCCCAATGGTAATTATGATGTTTTCAATATAGGCACCGGAAATGGATATTCTGTTTTGGAAGCTATTGCAGCATTTGAGAAAGCATCAGGACAAAAATTGAATTATGAGATTGGTCCAAGACGTGAAGGAGATATTATCAAAGTGTGGGGAGATGTCACTAAATCTACCAAAGAATTGGGTTGGTCGGCCGAGTTAGGAATCGATGAAATGATGTCTTCAGCATGGGCCTGGGAGAAATACCTTAAGGATAATCCGATAGGAGAGTAAATAGAAAATACTTCTTATTAAAGAGGAGCGTCTGATTACAATAGACGCTCCTCTTTAATTTTAATTCTCTTTTACTTTGGAAAGATTTTTTAGAAATAAGTAGAATTTTTAAAAGTACATTTAGCGATAGATGAAAATGAGGCTATCCACAACCTACCAAATTATTTGTCTATAAAAGTTCAAAAAGAATTATATCTTTGATATTGCAATACAATAATTGTAGAGCAAGCTACCGTTTATAGACATTCGCATTAAATTAAACTCAAACTTTTTAGATAAACTTTGAACTTTAATTTAACACAACAAAACCTAAATGAATTCCGAAATTATTAAAGATTTACATCAAGGTAAGGAACATGCATTGCGTAAGATTTTCGACTTATACGCTAATGATGTTTACCGTGTTGCTTTAACAATTTTAAAAGATGATGAGGAAAGTCAAGATATTGTGCAGGAAGTATTTATCAAACTTTGGAATTATAGAGAAAACCTTGATCCTAACAGTGAAATCTGGGCTTTTCTTTATGTGGTTACAAAAAGAACCTCGTTAAATACTTTACGGAATAAAAGAGAGCTAAAAATAAAAGAATCTCTTATTTCGGAAGTAACTCCAAACTTTTGTAGTTCTGACATTTTTACTATCAAACAAGAAGTTGATCGTTTAGAAAAACAGATAATGGAAATGCTACCTGATCAACAGAAGAGAGCTTATAGATTAAGTAGAATTGAGGGTTTAAGTCATAAAGAAATTGCCATAGAAATGGAAATCTCTCAAAATACGGTCAAAAACCATATTGTGCAGGCTTTAAAGACTTTCAAAAAATATTTTCAAAAATATGGATACCCAATCCTAATATTTTTTTTGGATTAGACTAGTCCCCCCCCACACTTTTTGGGTTATTAATATAAATAACCAGTATTAAACTCATGGATTCTTCTAGATTAAGGGATTTACTAGACAAATATATCTGCCATTCAATCACAGCCGCTGAATTGGATGAATTATTAGCGCTATTAGAATCCGATCAAATTACTGATCAGGAATCTTCTTTTTATGAAAAAATTATTGATAATCTAAGAACTGATGTGCTCTCAGATTCTTCAAAAAAAGGAATATACAACAATATCCAAAAAGAAATAAAAAGGTCAAAAACAAGAAAACACCCTTTTCCAACTCCAATTCTTCTTAAATATGCAGCTGCTGCAGCAGTAATTATAATTTCTTTTTTCGTGTTTATTGAGAAAAATGTCAATGATAATCAAATAGTAGATGTCGACCTAAAAACAACTATAGAAGACCAACCTATTCAAATGGACAGTTTACCTGTTCTGACCTTTGGAGATGACGATCCTCTATATGCAGCTATAAGCAATAAAAAGTCTCTTGCAGATCATGGTTTGATTATTAAGGAAGATGAAAATGGGGAGATTTACTATGAAGTGAATAATCCTGTAAATGAAGAAATGATCAACGACAGAATCATGACGTTCTCCACCCCTAAAGGAACAACGAGCAAACTTATCCTACAGGATGGAACTCATATATGGTTAAATAGCAATTCACAAGTAAAATATCCAGTTACATTTACCCCAACTGAAAGAGTGATAAGCATAGCTGGTGAGGCTTATCTGAAAGTAAAATCAGATAAAAAACGGCCTTTTATTGTCAAAGCGGCAGACTCGGAAATTAAAGTATTAGGAACTTCCTTCAATGTACAGGCCTATAAAGATGATAAGCAGATGAAAACCACTTTGATTGAAGGATCCGTAGAGATTAGTATCAAAAACCAGCGAATAAATCTTTCTCCGGGCGAACAAGGAATTGTCAGTGAAGATGGGAAATCGATTCGAAAAGAAAGAGTGGATATTGACGAATATATCTCCTGGCGCCATGGTCAATACACATTTAATGACAAAACTATCAAGGAGATACTCAAATCTGTTCAACAATGGTATGATATCGATGAAATTGAATTCAGAAATTCAGATCAGGCTGTTTACACAGGTACATTAAAGAGATCAAAATCTTTGGAAAGTCTCTTAAAAACATTGGAAAATATTAGTCAACATAAATTTATACTGCAAGGAAGGAGGTTAATAGTCATGAAGTAATAATGAACCGTTGACCAAATAAAAAAGCCAAGAACGTTGGAGCGTTCTTAGCTATCAGTGGTCTAAAATTAAACACATAAATCGAACGCATTTTACATTTAAACCTAAATCAAATGTACATAAAAACAATTATACCTAATTGCTATAAGTGGAGGTATTTCCTAAAACTTTGTCTATATATGAAGTTAACAGTAATGTTATTCCTTTTAAGTCTAATGCAATTACGTGCAGAGGTATTTGCTCAGAGACTAACCTTACATGTCGAGAATAAATCGTTAAAGGATGTGATGAAAGAGATTAATCAAAAAACCGGTTATGATTTCTTTTATAAAAATAGTTTGTTGAAAAATACGACTCCCATTTCTATTTCGGTAGAGAACACAAACTTAAAGTCTATTTTAGATGTTATTCTTTCCAATCAATCCATTGATTATAAAATAGATGATTCTACAGTTATTCTTTTACCTAGGGAGAAAAATCACGAAGAACAAACTCGTACTATTTCCGGAGTGGTATTAAATCCGGCAGGCGAACCCATTGCTGGGGCCACTATCAAAACCGTAGGAAAATCAGAAGTACAAACACAATCAGACGCTGAAGGTAAATTTCAATTCACGATAGATAGTGATGTTAAGGAACTGCTTATAACAAGTATAGGATTTAAAGAAAACAGATATACAATCGGAAGCTCCAATAATCTAAAAATTCAACTGACTGTTGCAATTAATGATTTGGATGAAATTGTTGTGGTAGGGTTTGGTACTCAGAAAAAAGTTAATTTAACCGGAGCCGTTTCTTCAATTAATTTTGAAAAAGAAGCCGAATCAAGACCAATTACATCTATTTCTAATGTGCTGGCAGGACTTGCACCCGGATTGCAAGCTATGCAAGGTTCAGGCATGCCCAATAGTGACAATTCGACATTAAGAATTCGCGGCACAGGAACCCTCAACACCTCAACTCCCTTAGTACTGGTTGACGGAATGGAACAATCATTTAATGATATAAACCCTGCCGATGTTGAAAGTATATCGGTATTAAAGGATGCTGCTTCTGCCTCTATATACGGAAACAGAGCCGCAAATGGCGTCATTCTGATTACCACCAAAAAAGGTAAAAATGGACGAATGGACCTTTCATATCGAAGCTTATATTCAGTTAATACTCCGTCCAACTTAATAGAGCTTGTTGACAATTCGGCTGCATACATGGAACTAATGAATGAATCAAGTACGAATGTAGGGCAAGCATATATTTTTAATGAAGAAACCATAAATAAATGGCGAGAAGCGGAAAAAGATCCAAACGGATTATCGGAAACGGGTTATCCTAATTATGTCGCTTATCCAAATACAGATTGGTATAAAGAAGTCTTCCAACAAAAGTTGATGAATGATCAGACGTTAACCGCCAGAGGGGCAACTGACAAAGTGAACTACAGTTTATCAGGTACATATTTAAATAACCCGGGATTGATTGACGGAGCAGGGATGAAGAAATATTATTTAAGAAGTAATTTATCCTTTAGCATCAATGATTGGTTAACGGTAGGAAACAGAACATATGGTTACCAAAGTGATGTAGGTAGAAATTCCACTTCTACAGCATTGAGCGATTTAGGTTTCACAAAAGTTGTACCTTCAATTTACCCCTTCTATGATGGTAAATATGGTGCCCCGGAACCGAAAGAAGAGGATCCGCAGTCACACAATACCCTGTGGGATATTCAATCAACCGGAGGGTCCTATACTTATTCTCAGATCAACACCTCTATGTTCGCTGATATTAACTTGTTCAAGGATCTTGTGTATCATGCGAATTTTGACTGGACCAGATATTGGCAGGAAGACCTATACTTTGACAAGAGCCTTGGGAAGTATAGTTTCAGCCAGGATCAAATGATAATTGCTCCCATGTCAAGCCAAGAATTAAGTTCTGCATTTTATACAATGGGAAATAAGCGATGGAGAGTAGAGCAAACATTGAATTATCGGAAATCATTCGATATTCATGACATCGGTGTCTTGCTAGGGCATGAAGAAATGAGGAAGACCCAATATAACATCGACGCACAAAAAACAGGTCTTATTGATCAATCCATAACCGATTTGTCGACAGCTACTGAAATGAAATCCATTACAGGGACAAACACAGAATTCGCTTCAAGATCCTTTTTTGGTCGTTTAAACTATGGTTATAATTCTAAATACCTATTAGAAGTCAATTTACGATATGACGGATCATCTAGATTTTCACCCGAAACGCGTTGGGGATGGTTTCCTTCGGTATCAGCAGGATGGCGTATAAGTCAAGAATCGTTCCTTAAAGATGTAGAGCTTATTAATGAACTGAAAATTAGAGGTTCCTGGGGGAAACTCGGAAATAATAGTATCGGTAATTACGATTGGCAAAACACCTACAGTAAAGCAGGCTATGCATTCGGTAATAATGTGGCAAACGGTTTAGCGATGACCTCTATAGCAAATAGAAATTTAATGTGGGAGTCAACCGCAATTAGCAATATTGGATTTGATGCATTGCTTTTTGACAGCCGTTTAAATGCCATTATTGATCTCTATAATAAAACTACTGATGGGATTCTTTTTCGTCCAAACATTTACGCCACAATGGGTAATAAAACAGCCCCTTTTCAAAACATCGCGGAAGTAAGCAATAAAGGAGTTGAAGTGGCATTGTCGTGGAATGATATTGCTGGTGATTTTAGATATAACATCGGTACAAATTTTTCTTATAACCTTAACAGAGTATCTAAATATAAAGGGCTTCTGGAAAGAGGTTGGATAGAAGATAGTAATGGACAAAGCGTCTATACCTCAAATATAGGGGATGTATCCACGGGAGGAACAAATCGCATTTTGGAGGGCCATACCATAAATGAATTTTATATGCTGGATGTCTATAAAGGTTCCGGAAATTATTTCAATGCAGATGGGTCTGTAAATATCAATGGAGGACCAAAAGACGGGATGATTAGAACGCCGGGAGACATGGAATGGATCTCCAAAATGATAGAAGAAGGATATACCTTTTATCCTAATCAACAATTAAGCAAAACCAACATTTGGTATGGAGATTACATTTATAAAGATATAAATGGAGATGGAGTTTACGGAAATTCCGGGGACAACGATTTTCAAATGCTTTCTCCAGAACCCAAATATAATTTTGGGTTACAGGCAGGTATGAGCTGGAAAAATTTTGATTTTTCAATGAACTGGGCTGCATCCATGGGATTTGGAATTTATTGGTATAGAGTAGGACAAAACTCATCCGCCACAGTTTTTGGTTATGCGATTCCTAAATCAATTGCGGAGGATCATTATTTCTACGATCCGGAGAACCCTAGTGATCCAAGAACAAATTTAAATTCAATGAATCCCAGATTAACAAGAAATGGCGGCAGCTCTCAAAGCGAAGCGGTAAGCACGTTGCATTTAGAAAATGGTGATTTCTTAAAACTTAAAAATGTCACAATAGGATACAAAATACCAAGTTCAATAACTCAAAAAGCCAAAATTCGGGATATACGAATTTTCTTTTCGGGGGAGAATCTATTAAACTTCAACAATTTTAAAGGTATGGATCCTGAGATGAGAACCGGAGTTGGCTATGTTACTACACGTCAGTATGCATTCGGTTTAAATGTTAACTTTTAAAGGAATTATAAATGAAAAATCTAAATAAATCAATAGTAATATTACTTGTTTCACTTTCCTTGACAGGGTGTAAATCAAATTTACTTGATACCCTTCCTTCCAATGAAGTAAGTTCAGAAAGTATTTGGGAAAATGCTAATCTTGCCACTTTAGCTGTTACAGGAGTTTATAATCAATTAAGGGCAAATTACACAACGAATAGCGCCAGTTATCCTACATGGGATTTACGTTCCAGTTTAATGGATTTCGATGCCAATTGGATTGGTAATTTACCTCAATTAAGAGGAACAGCAACCCCTGAAAGTGCTGATTTTCTGAACTATTGGAAACAATTATATGAGCCCATTCATCGGGCAAACGATGTCATTGCGAACATTGGACGGGTGCCGGATATGCCAGATAATAAAAAAAGTCAATACCTGGCAGAAGTAAAATTCTTAAGGGCATATTTTTACTTTAAATTAAACGCTCTTTGGAAAGGGGTCCCAATTTATACCGAACCTGTAGAAGCCTCGGAAGCCAATAAGCCTCGCTCTTCCGAAGAAGACGTGTGGAAACTAATCATTTCAGACCTATCAGATGCTATAGAAGAGTCCAATCTTCCGGATAAATATGAAACAGGAAGTTCCGACTTTGGGAGAATTTCAAAAGGTGCTGTCTATGCCTTTAGAGGACAGGTATATTTGTGGACTAAAGAATACCAAAAGGCTATCGATGATTTTGAAAAGGTTAAAACACTAGGATATAGCCTTCATCCTCAATATAGGGCACTCTTTAAAGAAGCAACGGAAAGAAACGATGAAGTCATTTTATCTATTCAATTCATTGAAGAGGCAGGATCCGGCAATTCTTTCAGTTGGGCATTTGGAAACAGGGGCAGTGCGGGAGCAGGTTGGAACAATTATATTCCTAACATTAATTTTGTTGACAGCTATGAACAAGCTAATGGAAAAGCATTTAATTGGGATGACTTTTTACCTGGTTATAGTAGTATGACTCCTAGACAAAGGTCTGTTTTCTTCTTTCGGGATAACATGACTAATGCAGAAATTCAGACTTTAACGAGTTATGGTGCCGACATGACAAAATATTTACCGGTTGGTAATGAAGCCCGTATTAAAGCTGCATATGCAAATAGAGATCCTAGAATGAATATGAATATTATAACCCCCTATTCAACCTATTTAGGTGGTCTGACAGGAAAAGATATTACCTACACCCTTCGATGGCCTTATCGAGGATCAGACAACGCTGAACCGTATGATTTAAGAACAGATACAAACTCGAAATTCTACTATTTAATTCGAAAGTTTGTTTTTGAAGGTCGGGAACATATTTACCAAAGTTACTCTCCTATCGATCTTCCTATTATCCGCTATGCGGGAGTGTTACTTTCTTTAGCGGAAGCTTATAATGAAGTAGGAAACACAGCAGAATCTGTTAAGAATGTTAATCTAGTACGAAGTAGAGTTGGAGCTCAATTACTGAATTCAAATTCGTACACCAATATTGTTAACCAAAACGATCTCAGAGAACGCATCCGAAACGAAAAATATTGGGAACTTCCTTTTGAAGAACACATGTATTTTGAAGAATTAAGATGGGGAACCTGGAAAGATAAAAAGTTCAAAGCTGGAAATGGTTTAACAGAAATCTGGGGCACATCTACCTATACTTATAGTTGGATTGGGGAACATAATTGGATTTGGCCTATTCCATCCTCAGAAATTGAAATGAATAGAGACTTAGATCAAAATCCAGGCTGGATAAATTAATATAAAAAACATAACAGAAAGTAATAATTAATTAAGCATGAGAAAATTAATTTTAACAAGCATATTAATGCTATTGGTTCTAATGAGCTCAGCACAGGATCGAGCAGACCAACAGGCATTATCAGACCCAAAATCATTTTCTTTTATACTCTTTGGGGATCCACAAGGCTATACAAAGTATGATTTAAATCAACCTATTTTTGATTTGACCACTGCATGGGTAGCAGATAATATCGATCCATTGAACATTAAGGCCGTTTTATGTACCGGTGATCTGGTAGAGCAAAACGAAAACATCGTATTAAATCGTAAAATGTTAAATCAGACGAGTACTGAAATGTGGCAGGCAAGTTCGAGAGCCTTTGAGCGATTAGACAATAAGATACCTTATATTGTTTCTTGCGGTAATCATGATTATGGATTTAAACACTCTGAGAATGGCATAACAAACTTTCCAAAATACTTTCCGTTTGAAAGAAACTCAACTTGGAGAGATATATGTATTTCGAATTTTCCAAATAGAAATAATGAATCATCTATAGAGAACGCTGCTTTTGAGTTTAAACTAGACAATTGGCCCCCTATATTAGTTATTTCCACTGAATTTCACCCCCGCGATGAGGTATTGGAATGGAGTAAAAAATTAGTAGCCGAAGAAAGATTTAAAGACTATTTTGTTATTTTCATGACACATGCCTATTTGACTTCCGGATCCAATGCTAAACACTTAGATCAAAATAACTACGACCTAAAAAACGGCAATACAGGAAAACAAATCTGGGACAAATTAATCTATCCATCCAGTAATATTAAACTCGTAATTTGCGGTCATACGGGGGATGGTAACGGAAAATATGAAGACAATGTCTCGTATATATCCAATAAAAACCAGTCTGGAGAAACAGTGAACCAAATGATGTTTAATGTCCAATATGTTGGAGGTGGTCCCGAAGGAAATGGTGGTGATGGTTGGCTCAGGATTATGGAGTTTTTACCGAATGGAAAAACAATTAAAATAAGAACCTATTCTCCCCTTTTCGGAATTTCCAGCCTTACAAAACATCTTGCACATCGTACTGAGAAATTTGATCAATTTGATATCACGTATAATTAATATTTAAAAAAATAAGCTGTTCAAAATTGAACAGCTTATTTTTTTATTTTCCTTCTTCTTTTACTTTTTGAAAGATCTTAGGATTGAATTTAAAGGAAGGAGTCAT
>JBEBRZ010000108.1:0-10648 GCA_040394615.1 Sphingobacterium mizutaii | reverse complement strand
TTATTTTAATTATGTATTATACAAATGCACTAAAACCGGTAATACTTCTACCTACTATTAACGAGTTAATCTCCTTGGTCCCTTCGTAAGAATAAATAGCTTCTGCATCCGCAAGGAATCTAGCTACATTATATTCCAGTAAAATACCATTCCCACCCATTACTTCTCTTGCTTTCGACACGATATCCCGCATTCGGAGGGTACAAAAAACCTTTGCTAAGGAAGCATGTTCATCTTTCAACAAATCGTCATCTTGCAATTCAGATAATCTAAACACTAGAGTCTGCATAGCAGTAAGATTAGAGAGCATTTCTACCAAATGATTTTGGATTAATTGGAAAGAAGCTATTGGTTTGCCAAATTGCTCTCGTTTGATTGTATAATCTAATGCATTCTCATACGCTCCACGGGCACATCCCACTGCCATCCATGCGACACCAGCTCTGGTCATTTGTAAAACCTTTGCAGTATCTTTGAAAGAGTTCGCATTAGGTAAACGATCTGATTCCGGAACAACACAATCCGTCATTGTAATCAAACCATTCTGGACAATACGCAAGGCCATTTTATCCTTAATCTTTTCAACGGAGAACCCTGGATTTTCCTTTCTTACAATAAATCCTTTGACTTGTTGATCATCCAGATCCCTTGCCCAGATTATAGTGATATCTGAAAAAGTAGAATTACCTATCCATTTTTTTTGACCATTCAGTACCCATTTATCACCATCACGTTTACAAGTGGTTGTCAAACCTCCAGCAGTCGCGGAGCCAACAAGAGGTTCTGTCAAGCCAAATGCACCAATGATATTTAATTGTTGCATTGCCGGAAGCCACTCATTCTTCTGTTCCTCAGATCCACACATATAAATGGAACCCATTGCTAATCCACTTTGAACGCCTAAGAAGGTAGCCACAGATGGGTCTACACGTCCGAACTCACTTGCAATAATTCCATCCATTAAAGATGTACCTCCTGCACAACCATATCCCTCATATACATAACCACATACATTTAGTTCTCTAAGTTTCGGAATAATTTCGAATGGAAATTCGTCATGTAACCAATATTTATTGACCAACGGTTTAATCTCAGATTCTAAAAAAGAACGGACTCTCATCTGCAGTGCTCGATCCTCCTCAGAGAGCTTGGCAGAAGTCTCATAAAAATCAGCATTGATTGCTGGTGGATCCTTTTTCTTTTTACTTCCAGTCAGCATTTTCATGGCCATTTTCAATTGATTTTCATCCATTTTTGATACAGCTCCCAAAACTTCTCCTAAATCCACCTTTTTAGAGATTTTTTCTAATTGCCCCAAATCAACTGATTTGAAGAGCTTTATAATGTTTTTCACTTTGTCTAACATATCGTTTGTCTAAATATTTAACAGAAATATAACAATTTTTATGTTTTCTTGTTGCAAATCAACAAAACTGTAGTATATTTGCGCTGCCTTAAGGAAAATATTTAAAATCAAACGACTGAAAATCAAAAGGTTCAATAAAAATTTTAAAAAATTATCTTTTCTTGGGTTACCTTTTTAGGTATTGGGTATTAAGAATTAAATAAACAAATTTGTTTCAACTAAATAGAAAATTAAAAATGAAAAATTTATTCAAATTCGGATTCTTAGGTTTAGCATTAACTATCGCTGTTGCTTCTTGTAACAACGCTGAAACTAAAACTGAAGCTACTGCTGATTCTTTAGAAAACGTAGTAGATTCAACTACTGAAAGAGTAGCTGATTCTTTAGAAAACGTTGCTGATTCAGTTCGTGCTACTGGTGATTCTATCGCAGATTCATTGAAAAACGTTCAATAATCCGAACAAAATTAAAATACTGCAAAAGCTCGTTTTCTTAACGAGCTTTTGTTGTTTTTATAACGCTACACGAAGACAATCGATACTCTTCTAACGTTTTTTACTATTCTAAATTAGCCAATTTAGACTCCTTCCAGCTGATGCCATTACTCTAATATGTAATTCTCACTTCTAATTCTTATTTTTGCCCCATACTAAAGAAAATACAATGACTTTATCACCTTTGACGGCCATCACTCCCATTGATGGTAGATATTACAATACAACTAAAGATCTATCGAATTTCTTTTCAGAATTCGCATTAATAAAATACCGCGTATTAGTTGAGGTAGAGTACTTTATCGCCTTGACTGAATCGGGAATCCCTCAATTAAGTCATTTTGATGGAAGTTTAAATGATAAACTACGAGCGATCTACCTTAATTTCAGTTTAGAGGATGCGCAATGGATTAAAGATACCGAGAAAGTAACTAATCACGACGTAAAAGCAGTTGAGTATTTCTTAAAGCATGAATTTGAAAAGTTAGGCTTGACGGATTCTTTAGAATTCATCCACTTTGGTTTAACCTCTCAGGATATTAATAATACGGCCATTCCTCGTTCTTGGAAAGATGCTTTAGCAGAAGTTTACCAACCTGCTATTACAGAATTGCTCGAAGAGTTGAAGAAGCTAAGTGCAGAATGGGAGAATATTCCAATGTTAGCACGTACGCATGGCCAACCCGCCTCTCCTACTCGTTTAGGAAAAGAAATAAAAGTCTTTATTGAGCGTATCGAGAAACAATTGAATCTCTTAAATCAAATTCCTTTTTCGGCAAAATTTGGTGGAGCAACAGGTAATTTCAATGCCCACCATGTCGCTTATCCTGAAAATGACTGGGTAGCGTTTGGAAATAAATTCGTAAATGAAGTATTAGGGCTTGATCGCTCCCAGACCACCACTCAAATCGAACATTATGACAATTTCGCGGCAAGCTGTGACGGATTAAAACGGATTAACAATATTATCATTGATCTTTGTCGTGATGTATGGACTTATATCTCCATGGATTATTTCAAGCAAAAGATCACTGCCGGACAAATTGGTTCATCGGCAATGCCTCATAAAGTTAATCCTATTGATTTCGAGAATGCGGAAGGAAACCTTGGATTAGCAAATGCCGTATATGAGCATCTAGCAGCAAAACTTCCTGTTTCCAGATTACAAAGAGACTTAACAGATTCTACAGTTTTAAGAAATATTGGTGTTCCATTTTCTTATACATTAATTGCAATCAAATCTACTTTAAGAGGTTTGAGAAAATTGATTTTAAACGAGGCGGCATTTAATAACGATCTTGAGAATAACTGGGCTGTAGTAGCTGAAGCTATTCAGACTATTTTACGCCGAGAGGGATATCCTAAGCCTTATGAGGCTCTAAAAGACCTTACCCGTACGAATGCGCATGTTACGAGAGAAACGATTGCAGCATTTGTGGACCAGTTAAATGTTACAGAAGAGGTCAAAGAAGAGATTAAAGCAATCTCCCCTAGCAATTATACAGGAGTTAAGCTGTAAGCTTTTACGAAGCAATGACGTATAGCAATACTATATTACAGTATATTTGTTTTTTATTTTAGATAAAGATTACATGGCAACTATAAACGTATATACCGAAAGTACTCCGAATCCGGCAACTATGAAGTTTTTGGTTAATAAGTTATTAATCAACGGAAGTTTGGACTATCCTGATAGGGAAAAAGCACAAGAATCAGCTTTTGCAAAGGAGTTATTTAAATTCAACTTTGTGAACGGGGTATTCTTTGCAAGTAATTTTGTTACCATCACCAAAACGGACGATGCTGAATGGGATGATATAGAGGCTTTATTAAAAGAGTTTGTAAAGGGTGCAGTGGAGTCAGAACTCGCTGTTAAGCCTATCGAGCACTCTGAAGATGTCGTTTTCGAGGGATCCGAAATCGAAGTAAAAATTCAGCAAGTATTACATGATTATGTTCGACCTGCTGTAGAACAAGATGGTGGAGCTATTGCCTATAAATCATTTGAAGAGGGTAAAGTAACTGTTGAATTAAGAGGATCTTGTTCTGGTTGCCCATCCTCTACCATCACTTTGAAAGCTGGTATTGAAGGCTTATTAAAACGTATGGTTCCAGAAGTTGAAGAAGTCGTTGCAGAAGCAATGTAAAAGATAATATGTGTTAAAAAGACCCAAACAAATAAATTTGCTTGGGTCTTTTTTATGCAATAATCTATTTAATTAAAAAAACACCTTAAAGCCAATACCTCTTATAGACTGAATGCTGAGGGAAGGATCTTGCTGAAGATATTTCCTTAGTCTTGAAATAAAGACATCCATACTTCGTCCTGTAAAGAAATCATTCGTTTCCCAAACATTATCTAAAATCTCTTCCCTCGTTATTAATCGATCTTTATGATCCAACAAAAAGCTAAGGAGTTTTGATTCTCTATCCGTAAGTTGAATCTGGCTTTCTGTAGTTGATAATATTAAATTTTGGGGATAAAATGTATATAAACCTATTCCGATTGATTGAATGTGATTTGAACTCTGCTTACTGCGTCTGATAATATTTCGTATTCTCAATATAAGCTCTTCCGGATCACAGGGTTTCGTGATATAATCATCTGCTCCTATTTTTAGTCCCGTTAATTTATCAATCTTCTGATTCTTAGCAGTTAAAAACAAAAGTGGTAATTCCGGATAAATACTTCGGATTTCTTTAGCCAGACTAAACCCTGAAATATGCGGCATCATCACATCCAGAATAATAATATCGTATTGATTTAACCCAGCTATATCTCCCTGCACCAGCAAAGGATCATTAATCCAGTTTACATCAAAGTCAGCATAACCAAGATATTGCTTCAACATAAAGCCAAAGTCTACATCATCCTCAACTAATAAAATCTTACCATGCATAAGGCAATATAATCTGGAAAATTGAACCTTCTTCAGGTTGTGATTGCACAACAATCTTACCTTTATTTTGAGTTAGTATTTTAGAAACTATATATAATCCAATACCAAGACCTTTTGTATTATGAATGTTTTCTCTTTGAATTCTATAGTACTTTTCAAAAATAAATGCTTGTTCCTTTTTATCTATTCCTATTCCATTATCCGCTATAGAAATTTTCTGAAATCCTTCAATCTGATCAAATCTTATTTGAATTTGGGTAGCTCCGTACTTAACACTATTCGATAAGAGATTAGAAATTATCGTTTCCAAATCTTGTTTATGAATAGCAAGCTTAGAATTCGGTATTGAATCTAATTCAATTTTTATGGAAGGGTTGGAAAACTTAAAATCTTCTAAAAAAGGTAATAGATCATTTAATTGATACTCACCTCGATTGGGGATATTTTCGTTTTCCAAAATAGGGTTCAATAAAGCTTCAAGTCGATTAACTTGCCTGTCTAATATGCGGACCACATCTGAATCCTCCTTTTTTATTAATGTTTTTGAGATTACTTTCAACGTAGCTATTGGCGTTTTAAACTCATGTGATACATTATCCACCATATCATGAAGGAGATTGATCTGCTTTCTTTGTTTGAGTAGATTTTGATATGATCTATAAAAAAGAAATAATATGGCAATTAAAATTAAAACTGAAATAGACATCAATATAAATAACTCTTTAAAAAGAATCATTTTCAAATTACTAATTTCAAAAAAAGTAATTCGACGAATTGTATATGTGTATTTAATTAATTCCATAACCTTTTCTATACCGGCATTATTCTCCGTGCTTTCTGATTTAGTACTGGTTTCCCATTTGCCTGTTGATAATATTTCCCGATTTTTTAATTCTGCTGCTGTTTGATAGATGGTGATTGGCTTTTTTATTAATTGCTTATTAGCGTGATGGGAATAGATCGAGGAAAATTCTTTGTGAACATTGACCTGATAACCCAATGATTTAAAGGCACTGTCAACATACTTTTTTAAATGAGGCTTTACAATTGCAGACTTTTCTGCATAAATGTTACTCAGATCAGACTCATTAATATCACCCTTTTCTAAAGCAATAAATGATTTCATGGCGTCATCGTCTCGTACTAAATCATCGTCAAAAATATCAACATCATCTTCCAGGTTATTTAACTGCTTTTTAACGACAGAAAAAATTTCCCTTTTTTTTAATGCATAACTATTTTTCAAGAAATAGACCTGAATACCAATTAACACGGCAAACATTACCGAAAATGTAATAACTAGCGAAATTGGTCTTCTGATCATACAGCAAATATAATTAGTATCTCTTACTTAAATACAGCTTAACCTATCGTTAACCCTTCATTAACCTTTCTTCTAAGCTTTATCATCCAATTTTGCAGAAACAATTAACTTATGAGATTTTTATTCTTTTTATTATTCATCCCCATACTATCTTTCGCTCAAGAAAAAAAGATTCAGGGAATACTTCTAGATGAATTACAACAGTCGGTTGCTGATGCTACAGTTCAAATAATTCAATTAAGTAATAAGAATGAAATTCTAAACACAAAAAGTGATAATAATGGTCGTTTCAACTTGAATATATCACAAAAAGACTCCATGTTGCTTCGTATTTCACACATCAATTTCTTAATCTACGAAGAGCTCCTGAATATTAATGCTTCTGATAGCTTAATCATACAACTAACAAGAAAATCAGAAGGTATTGAGGAAATTACAGTTGTTGGGAAACGACCGCAGGTTGATAGAAAAATAGATCGGTTGATTTTTGATGTTCAGAATAGTAATATCTCTTCTTTGAACACGTGGGATATTTTAAAACGAACACCACTTGTGAGAATAAATGGATCCACAATAAGTGTTAAAGGTAGTTCGAATATCATAATCATGATTAATGATAAAAGAGTGATGATGTCAGGAGAAGAGCTTAAAACTCTTCTGGAAAGCAATCAAGGGAATGACATAAAAAGTATTGAGGTTATTACCAATCCACCGGCTAAGTATGAAGCATCAGGGTCTGCAATCATTAATATTGTTATGACCCAGAATTATCTATTCGGATACCGTGGATCATTGTTTACCAAGTATGAACAGAGCAATTTCGGAAAGCAACTTATCGGACTTAGTAATTATTTCAAGAATGAAAAATGGAACTTAAATGCCAGTTACTATTTTGGTAGAGGTACTTATGCGAGATATGGAATTGATGTTGTAAATTATCCAAATGACAATAGCAGATGGGAAAGTGAGATGACAAGAATTGATACAAATAACAGTCAACACAGCTATTCGGTAGGTGTCGATTATAATGCGGATTCAACCCTTGCCTTTACATTTGGGCTTAATGGTTCTTATAGTCCAAATTCTTTTGGGGTATATCAGGTTCCCACTATCATTTACAGTCAGGAGAATTTACCCATATCCAATTATCACACAAGCAATGATCATAATCGATACTCACTGAATACAAATGCGTATTTTCAAGTTAATAAAAAGATAAATAAGGATCTTAAAATCGATTGGTCAAATTATTTTAGTCAAAGTACTCGTAATCATTACCAGGACATACTGACTTTACTTAACTTTCAAAACCAACCAAAAGATACAACTCATTTTATAACCGATAATTCTTATAAAACAAAATTATTTTCAAGTCAGGTGGATGTAAATCATTCACTTAAGGGTATCAATCTAGAATATGGTGGGAAATATAGTTACGTTCAAAGCACAAATCGAATGGATTTTAGGGAAAACGTATTCGGACTTGTACAAACTAACCCTGATAAGAGTAGTGAATTTGACTATTTTGAACAGAACCTTGCAGGATATGGTTCTTTAAGCTATAAATATAAAAGTTGGCAGTGGAAAGGAGGCTTGCGTGCGGAATATACTCGGTTAGAAGGAAGGGTCTCTACACCATTTGAAATGAACAGAAACCAATATTTTACGTTATTTCCAACCTTTTACATACAATACAGTACTCAGCAAGATGAGCAAATAGGTTTTTCTTACGGCAAGCGTATTAATAGACCTTCTTATTCATGGTTAAATCCAGCTAAATCTTATTATAACCAATTTTCCTATTTTCAGGGTGACCCAAGACTTCGTGCCACTATTGCACACAATTTAAATGCGACTTACACGAAAAATAATTGGAATATTGAATTATTCTATAGTTATGAAAAATGGCCAAATATGGAAGTCTCCTTTCAAAACAATGAAACCAATGAGGTTGTTTACCAGTATACCAATATCAAACATGGTCAAACCGCCGGTCTCTCTATCATCAAAAGTTTAGAACTGACCGATTTCTGGACTGTGAATTTGGATTTCACAGGATTATATAATGATAATTATTTTGAAGGTATAGACAAAGAACTCTATAAAAACGAGGTCTTTTCCTTTGATAGTAGGATAGTAACTAATTTCGCACTACAAAAAAAATCTGATTGGAATCTGGAAATAAGTAATTATTACTATTCTCCTTCTATTCAAGGTCCATTTCGGATCTCAAGTTTTTCAAGTACGGATCTCATAATGAATCGTAAATTTTCTAAAAAGAAATTTGAATTGAGTTTATATTTTCTCGACATATTTAAAACGCAGGACACTAAAGTTTGGAGTAAATATGCCGATCAAGACAACTACTTTTTGGATTATCAGGATAGCAGAAAATTTGGTGTAACCCTAAGATACAATTTTGGAAATCAGTCAATAAAAAATGGCAAATCCATAAATAAAACCGAAGAACAACGCAGAATGTAGATCCCCATAAAAAATATATGCTACGAGAAACTAATATTATCCTATTTATATGATTCTTTAACAAGAACATTTTAATATTCTATTTTTTCCAAATTAGAGCAGTATCTGATGCATGATCATTGCTGTATAAAGTCTATTTCCATCAAAAGCCGGAGTTATTAGTTAATAACTCCGGCTTTTGATGGAAATAATTGCATGTTGTTAAGGTTCACTCCATTAAAATCATTAACTTTATCCGCAAAATAATCGAAACATTATACTTTAAAATGAGTGCAGACATAAACAAACTAGAACAGATCGCTTCGCAAGTAAGAAGAGACATTGTTCGTATGGTGCATGCATGCCAATCAGGACACCCAGGGGGATCATTGGGTTGTACTGACTATTTTGTGGCCTTGTACTTTCACGCGATGAAACATGACCCATCATTCAACATGGATGGCATTGGTGAAGATATTTTCTTCTTGTCTAACGGTCACATCTCTCCGGTTTTCTACAGTACCTTAGCTAGAGCTGGTTATTTTCCAGTGAGCGAATTAGCTACCTTCAGAAAAATCAACTCTCGTCTTCAAGGACACCCAACTACGCATGAGCACCTGCCAGGAATCCGTATTGCTTCTGGTTCTTTGGGCCAAGGGCTTTCCGTATCGATCGGTGCAGCACAAGCTAAAAAGTTGAACAAAGACAACAGTTTAGTTTATGTTTTGATGGGTGACGGTGAATTGCAAGAAGGTCAGGTTTGGGAAGCTGCTATGTATGCGCCTCACAATAAAGTAGACAATTTGATCGCTGCAGTGGATTACAACCGCGCGCAGATCGATGGTTCAACTGATGATGTATTGTCATTAGGAAACCTTCGCGCTAAATGGGAAGCTTTTGGATGGGACGTATTGGAAGTGGATAAAGGGAATGACATGGCATCTGTAATTGCTGGATTGGACGAGGCGAAATCTCGTACCGGAAAAGGCAAACCGGTGATCATCTTATTGCACACTGAAATGGGTTCAGGTGTTGATTTCATGATGGGATCGCACAAATGGCATGGGGTTGCTCCTAACGATGAGCAATTAGAATCTGCTTTAAACCAAATCCCTAGAACCGTAGGCGATTATTAATCACTGTTTAGACGATAGTTTTGTAATGAAAAAATATACATACACAGAATCAAAAGATACACGTTCAGGTTTCGGAGCTGGTTTATTGGAAGCTGGCCAGAAAAACGAAAACGTAGTAGCCTTATGTGCTGACTTGATCGGTTCATTGAAAATGAACGACTTTATAAAAGCTTATCCAGAGCGTTTCTTCCAAATTGGTATTGCGGAAGCCAACATGATGGGTATCGCTGCTGGTCTTACCATCGGTGGTAAGATTCCTTTCACTGGTACTTTTGCCAACTTCTCTACTGGCCGTGTATACGACCAAATCCGTCAATCAATTGCTTATTCAGGCAAGAACGTTAAGATTTGTGCTTCACATGCTGGATTAACCCTTGGAGAAGACGGAGCTACTCACCAAATCCTTGAAGATATAGGTTTGATGAAAATGTTACCTGGAATGACTGTTATTAATCCTTGTGATTATAACCAAACAAAAGCAGCTACTATCGCACTAGTAGACCATGAAGGACCAGTTTATTTACGTTTTGGCCGTCCTGTTGTTCCTAACTTCACTCCAGCAGACCAAACTTTCGAAATTGGTAAAGCAATAATGTTGAATGAAGGTACTGATGTTACGATCGTTGCTACAGGACATCTTGTATGGGAAGCTATTCAAGCTGGTGAGGAATTAGAAAAATTAGGAATCAATGCTGAAATCATCAACATCCATACAATAAAACCACTGGATGAAGAGGCTATCTTAAAATCAGTTACAAAAACAGGATGTATAGTTACAGCTGAAGAACATAACCGTTTAGGAGGTCTTGGTGACAGTGTTGCTCAATTATTGGCAAAGAAATTGCCTACTCCACAAGAGTATGTTGCTGTAGACGATAGCTTCGGTGAATCGGGTACTCCGGCTCAATTAATGGAAAAATACGGATTAAATGCTGCAAACATTGTAAATGCAGTACGTAAAGTAA
>JBEBRZ010000107.1:0-10778 GCA_040394615.1 Sphingobacterium mizutaii | reverse complement strand
TTGCTATGGAATTTCATTGATCTTCCCATAATAAAATTTGTTAGTTAGTTTGTTAAAATATTAATTTGAATAATATCATTCATCTATGGGCATAGCTGTCCCTAGGATAAATAATAGGTTATTATAATCCCAAAGCAATAGTCTCTCAGAAATATTGCTTTTTGTAAAAAAAATGTGATTTTTTAGCTTAAGTAGGTATCCTAAGCGTTGTTAAGTAATAATGATTCATAGTGAGTTAGTTTAGTTTTACGAATAAGTTTATTGGTATAGATTTTTATTCAAAACACATCCTAAAAAAAGAAACCGCAAAAAACAAAGTGTACACAAAACACTTTTGAAATTTAATTGTAAGATACCCTGTTTAAAAAAATAAGGGACCGTACATTTTAAAGGATTTGTTTAGAATTAAGTTTACAATTAACTCTAATTTATGAAATATTTTTAAAAAACAATAGTTTATTGCAACAAAATAATTACAAAAAAAGGAGGCATTGCCTCCTTGAACTCTTTGACTTATTGTACGTCAATTAATAACCTAGCACGTATTTAAGACCACCTATTATTTGCTTTTGAAAGTTCGGTTCTAAAAAAGATTCTTTTGTATGCCCAAGTCCTGTATAAAACATTTTTATTCCATCTATCTCACGGAACCATGCAATGGGATGGAACTCACCCATCTTACCGCCTTCATAAGATGTTTCATCTAAATTCATTAAGATATTTAACCCAGGCTTTACATTTTTAAAATCATACCATTCATCTTTATGAATCCAAATCTTCGGCAAATGCTTTGTTGCAAGATGTTTTCGGTTTTTAACTTCAATTTTTGCTTCCTGTACGGCAGGATGGCTAGCAAAATATGCTCCTACTAATTCATTATACCAAGGCCAATCGTATTCAGTGTCCGTAGCAGCATGAATTCCCATAAATCCTTTACCTGATTTTAGAAAATCTTGAAATGCCGACTTTTGCTTATCATCTAAAATGGTACCTGTCGTACTAAAAAATAGTACTGCATCAAAATTTTTAAGAGAGTCTGATAGAAAAACTGACGCATCTTCAGTATGATACATCCCAATATTTTCCTCTTTAAATAATTTAGATAGGACTTTTACACCTTCCTCAATATTATCATGTCGGAATCCCGCGGTTTTTGTGAAAACCAAAACCTTTTTTGGTGTGACTACAGACGCCCCTTCAGTTAGATATGCGCTAAAAAATAATAGCAGAAATAAAGTGCAAATTTTTCTCATCTTATTTATTTTAAGGATTGATAATAGTTTAAACTTTCAATAATAGCCTCCTCATCAGCAAATTTGTTGTATTCACAATCACCAATCGACTTCAACAGCGCAAAGCCTAATTTGTTGCTTTCATTTTTCTTATCATTTCTCATTAGGTCCAATAATTCAGGGTAAATAGCTGAATTTAATGTATAATAAGGGTAAATAGAAGACAGATAGGAAACTATTTCTTCCAATTCAGATTTTTCTAAATTATTCAATTTATGGGATAGGTATGCTTCACAAATCATTCCGATTGCAATAGCTTCTCCATGCAGTAAGGGATTAGGATCTGTTACTAAAGAATAACCCTCAATAGCATGCCCAACTGTGTGTCCAAAATTTAGAATTTTTCTTATTCCTTTCTCTGTTGGATCCTCCAAAATCACTTTATTTTTTATGCCAACAGAATCAAAAACCATCTCATCCGGGATGATTGGAAGTTGAACAATTTTACACTGATTAAACAAGTTTTTATCTTGTATTAATCCATGTTTAATAACTTCAGCAAAACCTGACAATATTTGTCTATCATCCAGGGTTTCAAGAAATTTATTAGAAATAAAGACAGCTTGTGGTTGACTAAATGTACCTATGATGTTCTTAACATTATCTAAATCGATCCCAGTCTTCCCACCTACCGAAGCATCTACCTGAGATAGTAAGGTAGTGGGAACATTAATAAAATCGATTCCTCTTTTAAAAGTAGATGCAGCAAATCCGCCCATATCAGTTACTACTCCTCCACCCAAATTGAGCATCAGTGCTTTTCTATCTGCTCCAAAATCTAACATTGTTTTCCAGACACCAATACAAAAATCAATGTTTTTATTTTCCTCTCCCGGATCTACTTCGATAATATCATAATCTACTATATCAGGAATGGCTGCTTGAATTACCGGAAGACAATGATCATTTGTGTTCCTATCCACTAGAATTAAAAGTTGCGAATATTCATGGTCTAGCAAAAAAGACTGCAATTCATTTAATTCATTATCGAATACGACTTCGTATCCTAAACTATTAATCTTTTTCATATATATTTTCTACCTAAAGATAGATTTTTTTAATGTATTTGTCTATTTAAAAACGGTCAATCAATATTTATAAAAGATAAAAGATTATATGATCTTGACTTTATTTCCATCAAATTCAATCAAATCCCCTACCCTAACCTTTAATCTTTTTCGATAATCTACTTGCCCATTGTACTTTACCAGACCTTCTTCAACGACCCATTGAGCCATCGCACCGTGCTCCACCCAATTCATCACTTTCAACAATTGGATTAATTGAATATATTCTCCTTCTAATGTAAACGTTTGCATAAACAAAAGTAATTTTATTCCCCGCTAATTGGCAAATATCATTCAATTTTATTCATAAAAAAAAACTAATTTTGCGTACATAAATTTAAAGTAATATGGACGTAGCTTCACCCTTAAAGCTTGACTTTAACAATACAGAGATTGCCTTCCAAGGTAAAAGTAATAAAGATCTTAATAAAGCATATTGGCTATTTAAGATGGTTGCAAGTAATACCCTTATCAAAATAGGTACTCCAATAACTACCTTTTCACTTAACATTGGCCTACCTATACAAGGTATCATTAAGAATACAATTTACAAACAGTTTTGCGGCGGTGAAAGCATCGAAGGCTGTAAAAATGCAATTGAAGATTTAGGCAAAGGCCATGTAACCACCATTCTTGACTATTCAGTTGAGGGTGAAGAATCTGAAGCAAGTTTTGATGCTTGTTATCAAGAAATCTTAAGAACTGTTGAAGCCGCGAAACATAATACTCTTATTTCTTTTTGCGTCTTTAAACCAACGGGATTAGGAAGATTTGATCTCTTAGCTAAAATAGATGCAAAAGAAACGCTAAGTGTGGAAGAACAAGCAGAATATCAACGTTTTTGGAATCGATGCGATCAAATATGTAAAGCTTGTTATGATGCCGGTATTCGTATTTTAATAGATGCTGAACATTCATGGATTCAAGATACTATCGATGATGTCGTAAGACAAATGATGGAAAAATATAATAGTGAAAAACCTATTGTATACAACACTTACCAATTGTATCGTCACGATAAACTTGCGTCGATGAAAGCAGATTTCGCATATGCAGAAACACAAGGGTTCCATTTCGGAGCTAAAATTGTTCGGGGAGCCTACATGGAGATTGAACGCGAACGTGCTCAGAAGAACGGTTATCCTTCCCCTATTCAACCTGATAAAAAATCTACAGACAACGATTATAATGAAGCTATTACTTTCTGTCTTGATAATATTGGACAGATTGGATTGATGGCTGGTACTCACAATGAACAGAGTTGTAGAGTATTGGTAGAAGAGCTTGAAAGAAGAAATATAGCTCATAATAACCCAAATGTTTTCTTTGCTCAATTATTAGGGATGTCAGATAATCTCTCCTTTAATTTGGCAGCAGCCGGTTACAATGTGGCTAAATATATGCCATATGGACCTGTCAAAGCTGTAATGCCATACTTATTCCGAAGAGCGCAGGAGAACACTTCAGTTGGAGGCCAAACAGGACGTGAATTAAGTCTGATCATGAAAGAATTAAAACGACGTAAGTCAGAATAAAAATAATAATATTGAAAGTCTCCAAAAATTGGAGACTTTCTTATTTTTGCGGGATGACGGAAGAAAATTATCAAAAGTATCTTACACTAAAAAAACTTGCATCATCCTTTAAAGCACTTTTATTTGATGTTGACGGGACTTTAGCTGACAACATAAATGCTCATAAGGCTGCATACTTCGCAACTTCAAAAGAATACGGAATCTTATTAAATACAGACCTTATTGATGAGACGGCTGGATGGCCAACTATCGCTGTAGCAGATGAAATCTCTAAACGATACGGCATTAACCTCGATAGATATGAATTTGCTAAAAGAAAGTCCGCAATTTTTATAGAACAATTCGTACAACATACAAAACCTGTTGATTACGTAAGACAAGTATTATATGATTTTGCTGAGAACCGTAAAATAGGAATCGTGTCCGGTGGGAGTCGCTCAACGTTAAATATAACGTTAGACGTTATTCAGGTAGTAGGTAAATTCGGAACATTAGTTTGTGCGGGAGATACACCGGAAGGAAAACCTTCAGCACAACCATTTTTATTAGCCGCCGAACAGCTGGAAGTAGACCCTATAGATTGTCTTGTTTTTGAAGATGGGGATCCAGGCGTACAAGGTGCAATTTCAGCAGGAATGTCCTGGGTTAGAATCGATGAAATATAGCCTTAAAAATTAGTAATTATTCTAATCCCTCCATTTGTATAATTCATATCTGCTCGTTTAAAGCTCCCCACAGGTAATTTTAAATAAGGTTCAATTGAAAGATTAATATTTTTTTTCATTTTCATTTCCTTACCTATTGAGAAATTAACAAATCCCCCAAAGCCATTTTGGCTAATGTTTTCATCTTCGGTTTTGATAGCCTTTGAAACGGGTTGAACGGCGGATTTCACATCTGCCTCATTTTCCGGCAAACCGTTTCCAAATAATTCACTATTTGCATTATCCACATAATGGGCATACCTGTTTTGATTAAAAACAGTTGCATAAGTTAACCCGGATGAAGCATAAAATCCATTTTTTGATTTAACACGTATGTCTAAAGGAATCTCCAAGGCCTGTACATTACCTGATATAGCATTTATATTTGGCAAAATAACTGAAGTACTCATAAATTGCTTATCCTGACTAAGTAAATTAGATTTCTGGAGCATTTCACGACTTGCATTTACCGGAGTTTCTGCATTTGCAACAGGATCTTTCATAACAGAAACATCATATTTATTATAAGCAAGCCCTGTCCTTATACTAATATGCTTATTTAGATTATAGGCCAACAAAAACCCTCCACCAAAACTAAATCGATCATCAGTAGAACTTGGAGATACAAATAACCCTAAATCAAATTTTTCATTAAAATTGAAATTTCTATTTTTTAATTCCTGTTCTTGTCCATTTATATTCCCTTGAGTATTATACGCTAAATTATCATTCATGCTATTATTGAGTATTAATGAATTTTCATCATCAATCGATACATGAATTCTATTTTTATTCAATTCCAATTTGTTCAATGCCAGAGGAAATTGAACTGAATTTGAGTAACTCAAATTTTTCGATAAAGTATAAGCTTGACTTAGACTCTGGTTAATCCTCTCTTCACCTCTATTCAAATTATTATTATAACTATTCAAGGCAATCTTTGGTACCACGTCATTAAATGAATTATCATTTGGTAATTTTTCATGAAATGGAGCTGGTTCAACAAGATTGTTTGATTGATTTTCAGAATCATGGTTTACAAAATTGGGAACCGAAGAACTCTTTTGCTGCGTCGTCCAGTTATTCAATAAAAAAAATCCTAGCAATAATATTGCAGCAGCACTTGCAGCCCAATAATACACTTTATTTTTCTTAGGTGTCTTTGAACCGTAATATTGTTGAAAATTCTCCCAAGAACCTTCCTTATAAGGAAGTTCTTTTATGGATTGCATTTTTTCGACAATCTGATCGACTATATCTCTTTTATTTTTTTCTTCCATTATCTTTTACGAATCAGGATTTAATATTTTCAAAATTAACTTGACTAATGTATAATTTGCGAAGCTTCTGCTTGGCTCGTGTTAGATAAGTTCTTGATGTACTCTCTGGTATACCAAGTTCTTTACCGATTTCTTCATGAGAATATCCCTCAATTTCATACAAATTAAATATGGAACGCTGTATATCAGGTAGCTGCTGAATCAAGGATAACATGTCTTCGTATTCTAATCTGCTTCCATTCTCCACAGCATAATGAATAGTATCATTACTATTCAAGTCATCCAGCATATACATTTGTTTTCTGACTCTTAGAGCGTCTATTGAAGTGTTAACTGCAATTCTTGCTATCCAGGATTTAAAAGTTTTTTCCAGTATAGCAGTGTCTTCATGTAAGGAAAATGTAGTAATCTTATTAAAAATCTTTACAAAACATTCATTTGCTAATTCTTCAGCCTCCATTTCATGCTTCATATAACGGATCACAATTGCCATAACATATCCATAAAATTTCTTATACAAATAAGCTTTACTTTTTTCTGTATTAGAAATAGCACATTGCTCCAAAGCAGTCCTTAGACTCAATGGCGCACTATTATTGAGATATTTATTAAAAATTCCCACCTATGGCTTTCAGTAATCCAATAAACGATTTAAAAAAAACTATAGATGAAGCTTTGCTTTACTCATCCTTAATTCCCACTTATTAATAATAATATAGTAACGAGATAAAACAATTTCATGCTACAGTTGATATAAAATAATGATTAAGGTCATTAAAAACCTTGTATAATAATTGGTAAATTTAACAAACAGAAAACTAATGACTATGAGAACCATTTTATTTCCTACGGATTTTTCAGAAATTGCTAATAATGCATTCTTGTATGCATTACATATAGCTAAGTCAATTGACGCCAAAATCTACATTCTTTATACATACCTTGAGCCTGTTCTATCGGCTACTCATGGAGGTCAACCTGAATTACTTGGAGAAGTCTACCAAACAATTGAACTAAATCAGTTTGAAATTTATAAAAAGAAAAAAGAGAATCTTAAAGAAATTGCGGTCAATGAAGGCCTACAAGATGTGGAGCTGATTTTCCTATTTGAAGAAGGTACTGTTTCAGCAGTAGTTAAAAATATTGTTGATCGTGAAAGAATACATCTTGTTGTAATGGGAACCCATGGTGAATCAGGATTTTTGTCTAAATTAATTGGGACAAATACAGTTAATGTAATTAAATCTATTCAAAATCCTGTACTTGCAGTCCCTCCACATGCAAAATACCAAGGGATTAAGCGAACTGTTTTCACTACTTTATTCCGTGAAAAAGATAAATCAGCATTAAAAGAAATGCTTCTTATGGCAAAAGCAGTAGGATCTAAAATAGAATGCTTACATGTTCTGCACAATAATAAGGTAGCTGATATATTACTTCAAACAGAATCTTGGCAAAAAGAATTTTCGGAAAATGATGTAAGATATGTTATTTTGGATGAAGTAGAGAGTATTGAAAATACAATAGCAAATTATATTTTGGAAAATAATATTGATATAATTGGAGTTGTTAAAAGAAATAGAAACTTCTTCGATAGATTATTTAACAATAGTATTAGTAATAATTTAGCCTTCCATTCTAAAGTCCCAATATTAGTTTTCCATGAAGAAAAATAACCATGTTACAGATCATTAAAAAATTAGAAACACTAAAACGCATCAACGACAAAGCTGAGAAGTTTACAGAACTAACAGACGAAAATTTTGTTGAACATGGAATTCTATTTTTTATTCCGCTGGATAAATTTGAGGTGAAAGTTTTAATACCCTCCCCTTTTCATAAAAGCATATTTGTTAATGGATCTCCGACATACAAACAAATTTTAATGCACAAAGAAGCAATGTTGCTTAAATAAGTTCTTTCCACAGAGTTCGATAGAGAAAATCAAAAAAAGGATGATAAATCATCCTTTTGAGCCTCCTATCGGAATCGAACCAATGACCTACTGATTACAAGTCAGTTGCTCTACCAGCTGAGCTAAGGAGGCGTTTTTGTAGAAAGCGATGCAAATATGAGAACTTCAATAGAAAAATACAAGTCTAAAATATTATTTGTATTAGACAGTCTAATTTTCAGGATATTATTTTAATAAGTGCGTTTAACATGTCTTTTTGACATTTTAAACTATAAAACAATGTCATAATTACAGATTACTTTAATAAAACCGGCTGGGCATTTCTTTTGTTAAATAAAATATATACAATTCTAAATTACAATATGAACTTTAACAATTTTACTATAAAAGCCCAAGAGGCAATACAAAAAGCATCTGAAATAGCATCTGGTTATCAACAACAAGCAATAGAACCAGCTCATATTATGAAAGCTTTATTAACAGTGGATGAAAACGTAATTGGCCATTTATTAAAAAAGCTAAATGTTAATATCAGCTATTTAACGCAAGAAGTCGATAGAATCATTGAATCTTACCCTAAAGTAAGTGGAAGTAATATTTATTTAAGTAATAGTGCCAATGCAGTATTACAAAAAGCACAAAGCTTCTTAAAAGAATTTAATGATGAGTTTGTGTCTATCGAGCACATTCTTTTAGGATTATTATTATCGGGAGATAAGGTATCGTCCTTATTAAAAGATCAAGGTGTCACTGAAAAAGATTTAAAACTAGCAATTAAAGAATTAAGAGGTAATTCCCGAGTTACTGATCAAAATGCAGAAGCGACATATAATGCGCTTAATAAATATGCTAGGAATTTGAATGAATATGCGGAATCTGGAAAATTAGATCCAGTGATTGGCCGTGATGAGGAGATTAGGAGAGTTATGCAAATTCTATCTCGTCGTACCAAGAACAATCCAATTTTGGTTGGTGAACCGGGTGTTGGTAAGACGGCCATTGCTGAAGGAATTGCCTATCGAATTATTAAGGGAGATGCTCCGGAAAACTTAAAATCCAAAACTGTATTTTCATTAGACATGGGCGCTCTTGTAGCAGGAGCTAAATATAAGGGTGAATTTGAAGAGCGACTAAAAGCAGTTGTAAAAGAGGTTTCAGATAGTGATGGTGAAATAATCTTATTCATCGATGAAATCCATACGCTTGTTGGAGCCGGAGGAGGTGAAGGTGCTATGGATGCTGCAAATATTCTGAAACCAGCTCTCGCACGAGGGGAATTAAGAACCATAGGAGCCACAACTTTAAATGAGTATCAAAAATATTTTGAAAAAGATAAAGCTTTAGAACGCAGGTTTCAGAAAGTTATGGTTGATGAACCTGATACGCAAGATGCCATCTCTATCTTAAGAGGAATTAAAGAACGTTATGAAACGCACCATAAAGTTAGAATTCTTGATGAAGCAATAATTTCAGCAGTTGAATTATCTCAACGTTATATAACAGATAGATTCCTTCCTGATAAAGCAATTGATCTAATTGATGAAGCAGCATCAAAACTACGTTTGGAAATGGATTCTGTTCCGGAGGTTGTTGACGAACTAGAGCGCCGTATCATGCAATTAGAAATTGAACGAGAGGCTATCAAACGAGAAAAAGACGACAAAAAAGTATCGGAGTTATCCGAAACAATTGCCAATTTATCGAATGAACGTGATTCTTTAAGAGCTAAATGGCAGTCTGAAAAAACTCTCGTAGATCAAGTCAATCAGGAAGCTCAAAATATTGAAAATTATAAGCTAGAAGCTGAACAAGCTGAACGTGCAGGGGATTATGGAAAGGTTGCGGAATTACGTTATGGCAAAATTAAAGAAGCACAAGACAAAGTTGATAGACTTAAGAATGAATTGTCCGAGAAACAAGATAGCAGCAGAATGCTAAAAGAAGAAGTTACTTCTGAAGACATTGCCGATGTAGTTTCTAAGTGGACTGGAATTCCGGTGAGTAAGATGGTACAATCTGAGCGCGAAAAACTTTTAAACTTAGAAGAGGAGTTACATAAACGTGTTGCAGGACAGGATGAAGCTATTGAAGCTATTGCTGATGCTATACGTCGCTCAAGAGCTGGATTAAGTGATGCTAAGCGTCCAATAGGATCTTTCATCTTTTTAGGAACAACCGGAGTTGGTAAAACTGAACTTGCAAAAGCATTAGCTGAATATCTCTTTGATGATGAACAAGCCATGATCCGAATCGATATGTCTGAATACCAAGAGAGGCATGCTGTATCAAGATTAATTGGTGCTCCTCCGGGATATGTGGGTTATGATGAAGGTGGACAACTAACTGAAGCAGTCAGACGTAGACCTTATTCAGTAGTTTTATTGGATGAGATTGAAAAGGCTCACCCAGATGTTTTTAATATTCTCCTACAAGTTTTAGATGATGGTCATTTAACTGACAACAAAGGACGTGTTGTCAATTTTAAGAATACCATTATTATCATGACATCCAATACAGGTTCTCATATTATTCAAGAGAATTTCTCTAAACTGGATGATAACAACCGCGATGAAGTGGTTGCTAAAACAAAAGATGAGGTATTAGATTTACTTCAAAAATCAATTCGTCCAGAATTTTTAAATCGGATTGATGAGGTCATTATGTTTACCCCACTAAGTAGATCAGAGATTTCAGATATTGTAAAAATGCAATTCAATAGAGTAGAAAAACAGTTAGCTGAGCAAAATATCTTCTTATCTGCTTCAGAGGAAGCATTAGACTGGCTGGCTCAATTAGGATATGATCCGGTTTATGGTGCTCGTCCGTTGAAACGTGTGATTCAAAAGAGAATTCTTAATGAACTTTCGAAAGAAATCCTTTCTGGAAAGGTTTCAAGAGACACAATAATTAAACTAGATGTATTTGATGGAAAATTCGTATTCCTGAATAAAAACGAAGAATAAAAAAAATCCCCTTGGAAATAAT